>JBBRBE010000047.1:0-36540 GCA_038206175.1 Chloroflexia bacterium | reverse complement strand
ACCCTCGGCCAGTATACCCTTAATCTGGCCGCAATCCCGGTTGATACGCCGCTAAGGATCGAGTTTACGGCCCTCCCGGCCAATTTTCAGCCGGGTGCTTACGGCCTTCAAACCGATACCAGCGTGCAGTTTGTGACTGCCGGAAATACCGCTCAAACGGTAGATTTTGGAGTTAACCGACCCGGCGAATATTGTCAGCTCAACCCCACGATGGCAACTTCTTGCTATATCCTGGGTGCGGCTAACGCCGGGGCGGCGGCTACGGCAGCGGCGGTAATTACTTTTCCCTATGACGCCGGTAACATTCCCAACCAACCAGCAGGTTACGATACCGGCCCTAAAACGACCGAAGCAAATATGACCCAGGTTGGCCCGGTGTGGGGCTTGGGCTGGCAGCGCGATACCAAGAGCCTTTTTACGGCAGCTTTTGTCAAAAGGCACTCTGGCTTCAACCCAACGGTAGCAGACCCGACCGGCCAGATTTACCGCATTAGCCAGGGGCCTGTGCCGGGTATTTCCCAGTTCGTCAACCTCAATGCTCTATTCGGGGCCGGGACGACCGGGGCAGACCCGCACGATTATGCCGATATAAGGCACGACCCGGCGGCTTATGATGCCGTGGGTAAAGTTGGGCTGGGTGGGATGTACATTGACGAAGACAACAGTACAATGTATGTCATGAATTTGTTCGACCGCAAATTGTACAAAATGCCCCTGGTAGGCAATCCGCCCGCCGCTCCGACTGCTGCCAATACCACGGCAGTGAAGGTACCCAATCCGGGCAACTGTGTGAACGACCCGACGACTCCGGCAGGCGAGATTAACTTGAACGTGCGGCCTTTTGCCGTTTCAGGTTACGATGGTACAATCTATGTCGGCATTGTGTGTGCCGCTCAGAACGGCACTCCGGCCCCGACTGCCGCCAACTTGCGGGCCTATGTCTACCCGTTCAACCCGGCGACCAACACTTTCGGCGGGGCAGTTTTGGACATCGGGCTTAACTATACTCGACGCTGTGCGAACGTAGGCGCACCGCCGACCTGCGCTCCGGCGGCCTGGCGGCCCTGGACTGGCGTCTTCACCGGCGGGGTGGATCACACCTTTCCTGAACCCTGGCTGGTGGACGTTGCTTTCGACAATGGCAATATGATCCTGGGTCTCCGCGACCGTTATGGCGATCAGCTAGGTAACGGTGCTTTTGATACTGGCAACGGCAACAAACAGTACACCGGTATCGCCGAAGGCGACGTGTTACGTGTTTGCGGTGGCCCGGCGACGGGTTGGGCGTTAGAAGCCAATGCCAGTTGTGGCGGCATTACCACGGCAGGAGCCAATACCGGCCAGGGGCCAGGCAATGGCGAATATTATTACCAGGATTTCGCTAGCGGCTTTCACGACGAAGTTACTTCCGGCGGGGTAGCGCAAGTGCCGGGTTTCTCGGATATGATGGTGACAGCTTTCGACCCGGTTGACCCTCGCCCTAGCGCTGCTTACCTGCACGATGGCGGTACTCGCCGGTTGGCGAATGTTCAGATCGGCACCGGCCCGACAGCCTTCCAGCCCGGTCAAAGCACTCGGCAGTTCCGCGTTTTCGATGGAGTTTATCAGGACATAAACACGCTGGGTAAAGCTAACGGCCTGGGCGACCTGCAACCTCTGTGCAATGCCGCTCCGCTCGAAATTGGCAACCGCATCTGGGTTGACCTCAACCGGGACGGTATTCAGAACCCTGGTGAAGCGGTGTTGGATGGTGTGACGGTCGAACTCTGGCTGAATGGAGTTAAAATCGGCGAGACAATTACCGCCAACGGCGGGCAGTATTTCTTCACCGATACTAATATTGCGGGCGGTATTCTGCCCAATACCACCGGCTACGAGGTTCGGATGCCTTTTGGCGGGCCGAATACGGCGGTGCTGGCTCCTTTCCCCGATGTTACTTATCCCAACTTTGCGACCGGCCCCAACGCTGACCTGCGCGATAGCGATGCTGTCAAAGTTGGTACCGACGCGACGGCTTATGCCTCGATCCCCGTCACCACGGGCGGGCCTGGTTTCAATAACCATACCTACGACATCGGCCTGAGCCTTGTACCAACGCGAGTAACGCTGGCTCACTTTGCAGCTTCGACCGCTGGGGACAAAACTGCTATCGAGTGGACTACTTCGGCGGAAGTCGAAAACCTCGGCTTTAATGTCTATTACCAGGGAACGAACGGCCAGTCTACCCGGCTAAACAAAGCTCCGCTCATGTCGCGTCAATTGACCGGCACGCGCTCCCAGACCTATCGGTTCGAGACTTCTCGCCAGGCCGACGGCGGTCAGTTCTGGCTGGAAGATGTTTCGCTCAAGGGCAAGACCAGCCGTTACGGGCCGTATAAACTGGATAAACCCTTTGGTGAAAAGCCTGCTCCGGCTTCGACTACCTATACTGCGGCAGCCAACCAGACGGCGGCGACTGGCTCGGCCAGGCCCGCTAGTGCCAGGTTGCTCGATACGAACTTTAACCTGCAAACCGAGGCCGCCGGTACTTACAAGCTGACCTACGAGTACCTGACGGCGCAGGGCATTGACTTCACCGGGGTAAAACCGGAGCAGTTGAACTTGCGCGGGCCGGAAGGAGCCGTTAATTTGCGGGTGGCTCCTAACAAGCTAGGAGCGTTTGGCCCCGGTGCCTACATTACTTTCCAGGCTCAGGCTTTCCACAATATTTATACTGACTACAATAACTATGTTCTGAGCCTGAAGCCGCAAGAAGCCGGAGTCGGTATTGCCGGTGGAGCGACAACGGAGGTTCTGAACGAAACCAGTGCCGTAGCGGACGACCGGCCAACCAAAGGTGGCCCGACCGCAGTCCGAGCCACCCCTGCCCGGATCGAGCAGAACGCATTCTACTGGGCCGGGGCCGATAGTTCGACCGATCCATGGATTTGGGACTATCTGACCACCTATAGCCCGGAAGGAGCCGACCGCGAGTATAGCTTCGACCTGAACAATCTGGCGGCAGGCGGTTCGGCCAGTGGCTTGAAAGTTTACCTGCGTGGTCTCGTCGGCGATCCGACCCTTAGCGGCGACCACCGGGTGCAGGCCTGGCTCAATGGTACCGATGCCGGAAGCCTCACTTTTGACGGCACTGCCGGGGCTATTCTCAGCTTCAACGGCAGTGCGGCCCTGCAACCAACCGGCAACAAGCTGCGGCTCAAGCTGGACAAAGTTGCCGGAGCCAGTTTACCCTACGATGTAGTCGTTTTCGATTATGCCGAAGTAAGCTATCCGCAACTTTCCGGCCTACCTCGCAGTTCGGTCAAATCGGTCAGGGCGGCTCTACCCAGTCCTCTGGTCAAAGACCCGGCTCTCAACTATTTGATCATCGCGCATCCAGCCTTCCTGGGCGGACTGCAACCCCTGGTGGCTCTGCATACCGCCGAGGGGTTGAAGGTGAAGGTGGTTAATCTTCAGGCTATCTACGATAACTACAGTAACGGCCTGACCGATGCCGCCGCTATTCGGAGTTTCCTGGCCGAGGCGCGACAAAATATGAGCCTTAAATATGTGCTGCTGGTGGGTGGCGATAGCACCGACCCGATGAACTACTACGGTAAACTGGGCGAGCTGAACAGTCTGCCTAGCTTCGTGCCAAGCCTCTACACGCTGGATGCTTACGGCTTCCGCTACCCTTCGGATAATCTGCTGGGGCTGGACGCGAACGGCAAAGCAGCTTCCTACGCTATCGGGCGGCTTCCGGCTATGAATAGTGCCGAGCTAGACCGCATGGTTAGCAAGACGGTGGCTCTGGCAACCGCGCTAAAGAACGGCACAGCCTCGAAAGAGGCCACCTATGTCGCTGATGACGACGAAAGCACCTTTCGTAGCGTCAGCGATACGCTGGCAGCGACGGCGGGTGGAGCGGGCTATCCCGCTCAGAAGGATTACCTCAACAGTGGAACCGCCGGAAGCGTTAACCGTGATCAGTTACGGGCGAACGTGTTAGGGCGGGTCAACGGAGGTAGCTTGCTGCTGAATTACATCGGACATAGCGGGATCAACGGCTGGGCGGCGGAAAACCTGCTGGGAATGAGCGATGTAGCCGGACTGACCAATACGGCTAACCCGCTCGTGGTCGGGCAGTGGGGTTGCTTCAACGCCTACTACGCTAACCCGAACAGCCGCAGCCTGAGCGAAAGCTGGCTGACTGCCAGTGGCGGGGCCGCCTGGGTGCTGGGTGCGACCGGCCAAAGCCTTTCCACCGAGCAAGCGGAAGTCGCAAGACGGTTCTACCAGAACGTCTTCGTGGGCAAGCTTAGCCTGGGTGAAGCTCTGGTCAAGGCTAAAGCCGATGCTCTGGCCGCTAACGCCGCGCTGGGCGATGTCGTGCGGGAGTTCGTAATCCTGGGCGACCCGGCCCTCAAGTTCTAGCCGGTGTCTGCCGCCTTCGAGCCGCTCCTGGCGGCTCTACTGGCCCAGGGGCAGACTGTGCGCTTCCAGGCGCGGGGTTCTAGCATGGCTCCGTTCATCGCGGATGGAGCCATGCTGGAAGTAGCAGCTTTGGGCGGACGAATTCCTACTGTGGGCGAAATCGTGCTGGTTCTGCTGCCGTCTGCCGGTTTGGAGGGCGGGCGGGTGCTGGCCCACCGGGTGATCGGCTACAGGGCCGATGGCTGGGTGGTCACGCGGGGCGATAATTGTCACCAGCCCGATCTGCCCCATTCGCCGGAAACTCTAATTGGATTTGTTACGGTTTCTGAACAGTCTTCCCGCCGGATACGGCTCGATAACTCGGTAGGGAGGCCCGTCAACCTGGTGCTGGGTTGTCTTTCGGCCTGGCAATTTCACCTGATCGAATGGCAATTCCAGAGCCATCAGCCAATAGTACGCCTCGCTCTGACGGTAGCCCGCCGCAGTCTGAGGCCGCTCTTCCGCCTGGCTAGGTCTTCGGCCCGGTGGTTACTCTGGCTTTTGGCCGAGGCGGTCGGCCCGGCTTTACCCCGGCGCAGCCTTGAGCTAGAACTACTCCTCGCTGCCGTCCGTTCCTATCTTCACCCGGCAGCGGCGTCGCGCCTGAACCAATTGGCGGCTTCCGGCCCGGACTGGTCGAGCCTGGGAGACCTGGCTTACCTCCACGGTTTGTTACCGCTCTTGTCTTTTCAGCTTGAGAATATCTGCCCTCAAACCCTTCCACCGCTCGTGCGGGCGCGTCTACAGTCTAGTTTTCAGACCAATACGTTCTCGAACCTGGTGCTGACCGGCGAACTCTTGCGATTGGTTGGGCTGTTCGAGGCTGGCGGTATCGAGTTACTGGCTCTGAAAGGGCCAATCCTGGCTCAACAAGCTTATGGCGATCTGGCCTTACGCCGTTTCGACGACCTTGATCTACTGGTGAAGCCCGCCCAGGTTTTAGCGGCCCGCAAGCTAATTCTCGCAGCGGGCTACCGTCCTAAGTTCGGTCTGACTCCGGCGCAGCAAGAAACCTACGTCCGTCTGGGTTATGAGGAGACTTTTCAGCAGACCCAGAACGGGGTCGCGCTTGATTTGCACTGGTCGCTCTTGCCCCGGCGTTATTCTTTCGCCCCAACGCCTCTCTCGGTCTGGGCCGCGCCCGCCAGGGTCGAATTAGGCGGCAGGGCCGTGCCGACGTTGCCTGCTCACAAGTTGCTCCTGTTTCTATGTCTGCATGGAGCCAAGCACAACTGGACGCGCCTGGGTTGGCTGGCCGACATTGCCGCCCTGTTGACGAGTGACCCGCATTTAGATTGGCCGGACCTTCTGGCTGAGGCCGGTCAGTTCGGAACTACCCGGATGCTGGCATTAGGGCTGTACCTGACCCGCCACTTTTTCGAGATAGAATTACCCCTTCCGATCCTCCCGCTGCTTGATGCTGACCCGGCTTTGCCCGCCCTGGCCCGGCAGGTCGAAGCCGCCCTGTTCGAGAACCTGACTCCCCCTTTGCCCTCTTCTGGGCTTGACGGTGGGTGGCGCGTTCATTATTTCGAGCGATTTAGAAAGTGGCTCCGGCGCGACCGAATTTACCTTGCCACTATGCAGCACTGGCCTGACCAGGTTCGCTACTGGCTGGACAATCTGCTGGTTCCTACTCCTCTCGAATGGATCGGTCTGCCGCTACCGCCCTCTATAGCCTTTCTTTATTACCCGATCCGGCCTTTGCGAGTGGCCTTCAAGTTTTTGCGCCGCCGCTACTAACCGATCTCAGGCTATGGCATCCGTGTTTTACCCTTTTTCTTTAGTCTTGACGTTTAGACAAAATCGAAACTACATGTTGTAGTAGTTTACTTGTTAAGCTACTGCATATGGTATATTCTCATATTTTACTAGCCAGTTGGGACAGCTAAACTAAACAATTTGATATACCCAAATCGCTATTAAATGATGGCTTATACTACATATTGTGGTATGCACTCGCTGCCTAACAATATGTAGTTTATCCTACAGGCCATTTTGTCTAAACGTCAATTAGTCCGGCCTGGCTTTCAAGCCTGTGGCTAAGTAGGCTTCGGTTTCAGCCAGGCTGGAAGAGGTCAAAAGGTAAAAAGTAATACTTCGCTTGACACCCAGCCGAAACAGGAGTAAATTAGCCCTGTTAGCACTCACCACTTCTAATTGCTAATAAAACTCCAACAAAAACCCCGCCAAAAGCCTTGACAGAATTGTCCAACTAGAGTAAGATAGTTTTGTTAGCACTCTCGTACTAAGACTGCTAATAAAATGTAAACAGCCCGAAGTAACAAGTATGACCGGGCAACCTCTTTCATTGCAACAGCACAGGATGCCGCGACGGGCCAGGCAATTTTCGATTGACAGACCAGAAAGTAAACTCTGTCACTCACCAATTGTTTGTCCAGGTGAATTGCGTCCCCCTTCAATGAAAGAAAAACAGCCCGGAAACCGAGTGATATTGATAGTAAATATCAGTTCACTCTATGCTCAATCACAACAACGATAAGTTAAAAGTATCAGGGAGGTAAAGGCAATATGTCGAACCTAAAGCCGTTAGGCGACCGCGTGGTAATCAAGCCCACACCGAAAGAAGAAGCAACCAAGTCTGGTATTCTGCTGCCCGACACCGCTAAAGAGAAGCCCCAGGAAGGCACTATCATTGCCATTGGCGGCGGCAAGCTGGATGACAAAGGCGTGCGTCAGCCGCTCGAAGTCCGCGAAGGCCAGAAAGTCCTCTACGCCAAGTACGCTGGAACCGAGTTCAAGGTCGAAGGCGAAGAGTACCTGATTCTCAGCGAGAAAGACATTCTCGCCATCGTCGAAGGTTAATCAGGCCCGCTACCGCTTGAACTCTAGTTTGTAGAGCAGAGAAGAGAACACGAGTAAATTCAGCAGAATTTATTTATAGCATAGGAGATTATCACTAATGGCAAAGCAACTGCAAAACGCCGATGAAGCGCGTCAGTCGCTCAAGCGCGGCGTAGACATTCTGGCGAACGCCGTCAAAACCACCCTCGGCCCTAAAGGTCGCAACGTAGCCCTGGACAAGAAGTTCGGCGCCCCCACTGTTACCCACGACGGCGTAACCGTGGCTAAAGAAATCGAATTGAAAGACCCGTTCGAGAACATGGGCGCACAGCTTCTCAAGGAAGCCGCCACCAAGACCAACGACGTCGCCGGTGATGGCACCACTACCGCCACCGTGCTGGCTCAGGCCATCGTCCACGAAGGTCTTCGCAACGTAGCCGCCGGAGCCAACCCGATGCTGCTCAAGCGCGGCCTGGACCTGGGCGTAGCTGCAATCGTCGAAGCCCTCAAAGCTATCGCTATCCCCGTGTCGGATCGCTCCCAGGTTGCTCAGGTTGCCACCATCTCGGCGGCAGATGCCGAAATTGGCGAACTGATTGCCGAAGTAATGGAGAAGGTCGGCAAGGACGGCGTGATTACGGTTGAAGAGAGCCGTGGCCGCGAGTACGAAAAAGAGTATACCGAAGGTATGCAAATTGACCGTGGCTACATCAGCCAGTATTTCGTCACCAACTCGGAGCGGATGGAAGCCATTCTGGACGACCCGATGATCCTGATCACCGACAAGAAGATCAGTGCCATCTCCGACATCCTGCCCGTGCTGGAAAAAGCCCTCAGTGCTGGCAATCGGAACTTCTTAATCCTGGCTGAAGATGTAGATGGCGAAGCTCTGGCGACCCTGGTGGTCAACAAGCTGCGCGGTACTTTCAACCTGCTGGCCGTTAAAGCCCCTGGCTTCGGCGACCGCCGCAAGGAAATGCTCCGCGACATCGCCATTTTGACCGGCGGACAGGTTATCAGCGAGGAACTGGGCCGCAAGCTTGAGAGTGCCAGCCTGACCGACCTGGGCCGGGCCAAGCGCGTCGTTTCCACTAAGGACGACACCACTATCATCGCTGGCAGCGGTAACGAAGACGACATCAAAGCCCGCGTTGACCAGATCAAGGCGCAGATCGAGCAAACCACCAGCGATTTCGACCGCGAGAAGCTCCAGGAGCGTCTGGCGAAGTTGGCCGGTGGCGTAGCGGTTATCCGCGTAGGTGCTTCCACCGAGACCGAACTCAAAGAAAAGAAACACCGCGTCGAGGACGCTCTGAGCGCGACGCGGGCCGCCGTGGAAGAAGGTATCGTGCCTGGTGGCGGTGTATCGCTGCTGAGCGTGATTTCCTCTCTGGATAGCGTCAAGGCCGAAGGCGATGTATTGACTGGTGTGCAGATTTTGCGCCGGGCTTTGCAGGAGCCAATCCGCCAGATTGCCGTCAACGCCGGTCAGGATGGTAGCGTGATCATCCAGAGCGTGTTGCGGTTCCAGTCCGAAGGCAAGAAGACCACCGGTTACGACGTAATCAGCGGCCAGTACGTGGACACCATCGAGAAGGGTATCATTGACCCGGTGAAGGTGACACGTAGCGCGGTCGAGAACGCCTCTTCGATTGCCGGGATGATCCTGACGACCGAAGCTCTGATTACGGATCTGCCAGATGACAGAGCGTCGGCTCCGGCAATGCCGGGCGGCGGAATGGACTACTAAAGTAGTCTCACCGAGAGCAAAGAGGCTTCTCCGCAAGGGGAAGCCTCTTCTTTTTGTGATTTCCCAGGTGGTTTTCCTGAGGCATTTTGTGAAAGAAAGAACTAAGCCATTTGGCGGACTCAAAGACTGGCCCAATGACTTAGCCTAAAAGTGACACTTATCACAACTTTTATACGTTTATATAGTAAAGTAGAGTGTAGCAACGGTTAACTACACTCGAACGAGGTTCGCCGGAGCTTACACTCAGGCGGAGCCTGACAGGTACGATGACGATACCAGGTCAACCAAAATCGGTGTTCCAACGTAGGCCCACCCCGGAAGCACTGATAGCCTCCACTGTTTGTTGGTCAGAAATTTAATAGATTTTGTCCGACACTCTGCCACAGCAGGTATGTTTACCCTGGAGTACAGGGTAACGAATTTGGCTAGATTTGGTTAAGGAGGAAATTATTTATGCGTGGTGATATTAACGCAGTAGAATTATACCAGGATCGCGAATTCCTGGTTCGTGTGGGTTTAGGCATCTATGACGTAGAGGTTGGTTCGACTGGCGGAGTTGGCTTCGAGGATGTGCATAAGTATGCTTACCTCAAGGATGAAGGTGAAGACCCCAAGCTCTACCGCCGCCGAGTATTTAGTCTGGTCGGGCAATACTACCCGAATGACCTGGCTCACGCCCTGTGGGATAAATTCGAGCAGTACCAGGCGGCCCTGGCCCAGCAGTACGGGAAACAGCCCGACCTGGCTCAGGTGGCCCGGCAGTGGCTTGAGCAGTACGGCCACGACTTCTTGAAGGATTGGACGCTCCGCCGCGAAGAAGTTCCTTTTCGGATGCGGAACCAGGCCGAACCTCGGCTGGGCCTGGTAGATGTGGCGGCCTGTCGGCTGGCTCCTCAGTGGCGGGAACTGCTCGAAGTCGGCTTCTCCCTACCGGCAATTGCGTTCGCAGCCCTTTTCGAGCGGCGTGGGCAGCACGAAGGCGACCGCTATATCAGGCTAACTGCTCGCCTGAGCGGGCAGCGAGTCAAAGATAGTGCCGAACTGGAAAAGCGGCGGCAAGAAGTCGCTCAATTGGAAGCTCACCTGAGCCAGCAAACGGGTGCCAGCATCGGGTTGCGGGCTGCCACCGTCGAATACTACCGGCGATTAAGTTTGTTGGGTGCTATCGAGGGTAACGAAGGAAGCTACGTGCAAGGCGAAGCCCTGATGGTAACTTGCTAAAAGAAAAAGGGTGACAAAGCGAAGCCCTGATGGTAATTTGCTAAAAGGGTAACAAAAAGGACGGTTGCAACCGTCCTTTTTGTTATCCGCTTAACTCTTCAGTAAAGGATCGAGAAAGACCGAAATACGGTTCATGTATTCCTGCGGATCGAGATATGAACCGACCACGTGCGCGGCCTGGGGCAAAATCCAGAGGTGCTTGGGGCCGGGCGAATGTTCGTAGAGAACGTGTGCGTCGGAGACCGGGATCGAAAGGTCTTTGCCGCCGTGGATAATCAGGTGCGGCAAGCGGCGTCCCTCGGCTCGCATCTTTTTGAGAGCTTCCACCGGGTCAACTCGTTTGCCCATCGTATTGTTGAAGCGGCGGCTCCACCAAACAGCGGTATGCCGAAAAGGAAAAGCGGGTAGCCGGTAGAAATAGCGAAAGTTGACCAACAGCAGCGAGTCGAGCGAAGCAAAAGCCGCGTCTGTAACGACCGCCTTTATGAGCGGATTGCGTTCTGCTGCCAGGATTGCCACCGCGCCGCCCATCGAGTAGCCGTAGAGAGCCATTCGCTCCGGGTCTACTTCGGGCCGGGATTTAAGATAATCAATTGCTCCTAGCAGGTCTTCCACCTCCCAGAAGCCGACCGAGGTAGTGCCGCCTTCGCTTTCGCCGCACCCCCGAAAATCCAGGGTAAGGGCGTTGTAGCCGTGGGCCTGCGCAAACAGGGCCGGTTTGTGGGTATCTACTGCGCCGCCGTGGAAGCCGTGGCACAGTATAATCCCGGCCTTCGATTGTGGGCTAGGGTAGAAATAGCCGCACAGGTTTAGCTTGCCGTCGGCACTCTTAAACTGTACTTTTTCGGGCGGTAGCTGCGCCGGAAGAATTTCTTCGGCTTCGCCGTGTTTGCGGCGGGCCGGTCTCACCACTTTGTAGCCCACAAAAGCCGATACTGCCGTCACCCCTGCTGCGCTGGCCCCACTCAAGGCCGACAGCGCGATTACGCTGGCTTTTACCCAACCATCCCAATCCTTGCGAGCCTGCGCGACGGCCCCGACTATTTGCGGCCCGGTCAGGCTCGCCCCGCCACTTTGCTTACCTCGAATGAATGCTTCCGAAGACATGACGTACCACCTTCTGCCGGATAACGACGTTGTTGAACCGGCGCAACCACTCATTTAACCAAATAGAAAAGTCCTGAAAGCTAACGCGCCCGTGCTGGCGAACTAACCTCGGTTAAGAAAGATTTTACCAATTTTGGCTTACTAAAAGCAACATTTGTGCCGATGAAAGGGCCTGAAGGGGAATATTCCCCGTCAAGCAGTATTCTTCCAATCCTAGTTCAAGCGGTACTTTGCCAGGGCGCAACCATCCCGCAGGAGGAGATTGCCTTGCCCGTCCAGGCTCAAACCGGCCAGACCGTGGAAAGTTTTGTCCGGGGAGTTCCACTTCGCCAGAAGCCGCCCGGCAGTGTCAAACTTGAGGATGCGGTTATTGTTGCTATCGAGTATATAAACGCCGTCCTGGGCATCAATGGCAATACTGGAAGGCCCCTGCAACTGGTCATCCCCATTGCCAGAACCGCCCCATTGAGTAAGGAATTGGCCGTCTGGTGTGAATTTTTGGATCAATTGGTTGCCTGTATCGGCCACGTAGACGTTACCGGCACTATCGAAGGCCAGGCTTTGCGGGCTGTAGAACTGGCCCAGACCCAGGCCGCTCGACCCCCAGGAGGCCAGTTGCTGACCCTGTGCGTTGTAGCGGGTGATCCGTATGTATGCTGGCCCTTTGGGGTTGACCCGGTAAGTAATTGTGTAAACTTCCCCGGCCCGATTAACCGCTACTACATTTGGTACTTGCAAGGCTTTCCAGCTTTGCAAAACCTGCCCCGCTCCGTTGTACTTCACAATTTGCTGGTCGTTTTCCATCGAGCCGGGCAGGTAGATGTTTCCGGCATCATCGGCGGCAATATTGCGTTCGTAACCTTCTACAATTGAGAGCGGCAGCAACGCTGCAAAATGTCCGACTCCATCAAACTTCTGCACCCGGCCTAGCTTGTTATCAAGCACGAACGAATTACCCGCTCCATCGGTTGCCATCGCCGAATTGCACAGAAATTCGTCGTCTTTGGCGGCGGCAACCTTGCCCACATACTTGCCGGTGTCATCGTATTTTTGCAGATAGGTTTTGTAATATTCGGCGGTGTAGACCTCGCCGCCGGGCGAAACCGTCATGAAGCCGTTGGAATATATCTGGCCGGGTTCCTTGCCCGGCCCGGCCAGCTTACCGAGAAACAGGCCCTGCTTATCGTACTTGACGACTCGCTGGTTAAACATATCCAGCACATACAAACGTTCCTGCCTGTCGAAGCCCAGGCTCGTCGGTATAGACAACTGGCCGTCCGCCTGCCCCTGCGTTCCCCATTTCGCCAGGAAATTACCCTGGCTATCGAATTTCTGGATACGGTTGTTATCTGGGTCGGCCACGTAGACCAGCCCGGCGGCATCGGTCACTATTCCGCCCACGTTACCAAAATTACCCAGGCCGGTTCCTCCTTGCCCCCACTTTAACAGGAAATTACCCTGGCTATCGAACTTTTCCACCCGGCGATTTTGGGCATCGGTGACATAGATGTTGCCGTCCTTATCCACGGTCAAGTCTCGCGGCCACTCGAATTGGCCGTCTGCCTGGCCTTGCCGCCCAAATTTGAACAGGAATTTGCCCTGGCTATCAAATTTCTCGACCCGATTATTCCCGCTATCGCTTATGTAAATGTTGCCCTGGCTGTCAACGGCAATGCCCTGCGGATTGCTCAACTGCCCATCGGCGCGTCCCTGTTCTCCCCATTGCCCAACTAGCTGCCCGACCAGGTTGTACTTTTGTACGCGGAGTTGGCCGGGTAGTTCTGGGCCGTAATTCGAGTTGATCAGGTAGATGTTGCCCTGCTTGTCGCTGGTCAGAGCTTCTACCGAAAAGGGAATATTGCCGTTGGGAGCGACTTTCCAAACGGGCGTAAGAGTGCGGGCCGGTAAAGTGTTGGCCTGGCGCAATTGCTTACCCAGAAGCCCCAGCAAAATATCATAAGGTGGCTGATTCTCAGGATGATACTCGAACCGCGCCCGCTCGAACCATTGTAACTGGAAGGTCCGGCCCGTTTCGGGGTCAACTTCCTGCACTTCCTCGCTGATCGGATAGCCGAAGCGTTCTAGCCCGCCCTTTTGCTGCCAGTAAGCCAGGAAACCACCCTTCACATTATGGCCGGTCTGGTTAAAGAAGGTCTCGCCGGAGGCTGGCTGGGTCGGCCCGTAGGCCGGGTTAGTTTTAAGGGCTTCGCGTCGCAGGTCTTTCCCTAAAAGGCCCAGCAGAACTTCGTAGCGCGTTCCGGCCAGTTCGGGGTGAAGCTCGAAGCGGTTGCGCTCGAACCACTGAGTCAAGAAAGTCTGGCCGGTCTCAGGGTCAACCTCCATTTGAGGTTCGGTCAGAGGGTAGCCATAGGTTGCCAGACCGCCATTAGTGCGCCAGTAATTCAGGAATTTGCCGCTTACATTATGCCCGGTCTGAGGAAAATACTGGTTTTCTTCGGCCCGCGCCGCACCTGGCCCGGCCAACCCAAGTAGCAAAGTCAGCCCTAGCATCCAGGCTCCCCACACCTTAAACCGTTTCATTCTTTGCTTTACGTTCAGCGTCACGCTCATAATTTCAGCTCCAATCCTGTCCTGGCTAAGGCACTTTATTTTTTAGCTCTATTTTTTAGCTCTTTGCACTTTTTACTTCAATTTACTTCAAATAAAAGTACCGGGTTCTAGCAGAGCTAAAACCCAGTTCAAATCTTACCGTATGCAGTATGAACGAGTAAAAGGGGCAGGAGTTTCTATGTCTATTTTAGCAAAGCCCGGCGGAGCAGGTTGAGCGAAAAGACCGCCGCCAGTCGCTTGATTTCGGAAGGGTTGGTGCGGTAGGAGCCTTCGCTGCTTTTAAGGCTGCCTGCCAGGTCTACCGCCATAAAGATCGGGCCGGGTGGCTGCCCTTCGTAATCTGCCGGGCCAGCCGACGCACACACGGCCAGACCAACCTGTGTGCCGAGGGTCTGCCGGGCAGCAGTCGCCAGGGCTTCGGCTACTTCCTTGCTCAATATTCCAGGCCCTTCTAAAAGAGCCGGGTCTAAACCCCAGCCGACTAGCATCTGGCGTTGCTGGCTAACCAACCCGCCCTGGAAGAAAAGGGGGCTATCTGGGGCCTGATTGAGCAGTGTCGTAATCGCCCCACCTGTGCCGACCTCGATCACGCCCAGCGTCAAGCCGCGGTCTTGTAGCATCATGCCCAGCACGCCTTCGAGGGTGTCGTCGTCCTCGCCATAGATGAGTGTGCCGAACCGTTCGCGCATCTGAATCTCGGTCTCGAATATCAGGTCACGGGCGGTCGCTTCGTCCTGGGATTTGGCCGTAATTCGCAGGTGTACGCCGTCGTTTTTGGCATAGGTCGCCAGGGTCGGGTTGGTCGAACTGATCAGTTCGCCCACCATTTCTTCTACCGCCGATTCGCCCTTACCCAATATTTTGAGAGTGCGGGACAAAATAATACCTTCGGGTAAGCGCGGGCGCAGGCGCGGCAAGACCTGATTTTGCCACATTGTCTTCATTTCGTGCGGTACGCCCGGCATGCAGACAATAATGTGGCTATCGTGTTCAACCCACCAACCGGGAGCCGTCCCCACCGGGTTGTCCATCGCCTGAGCCGACCGGACGAGGCTGGCTTGCTTGAGATTGCGTTCCGGCATATCCACGAGTCCGCGCCGCCGAAAGAACTCGCGCAGCGTTGTTTCGAGGGCCGGGTGCACTTCCATTGGCTCGTTTAACAGGTCGCTGATGGCTTCTCGCGTCAGGTCATCTTCGGTTGGCCCTAAACCGCCGGTACAAATTACCAGATCGGCCCGACTGTGCGCTCGTCCGAGGGTTTCGGTCAGCCGCGCCCGGTTGTCGCCTACCTGCGAAATAAAAAAGAGGTCAATTCCAAGCAGCGGCAATTGTTGAGCAAGCCAGGCCGCGTTCGTATCGGTGATTTGACCGAGCAGCAGTTCTGTACCTATCGAAAGAATTTCGGCCTTCATCCGCGACTCCTTTGTGCTTCCAGACCCGACCGCTTAAATCGGGTTAGCCCTTTTTACAATATTCTGGCTCAACCACTATGTGCCGAAACGGGTGGCGGTGAAGACGTAGCGCAGGTTGATGTCTTTGAGCCGGTCGCTGGCGAAGTTCAGCACCTTGAGATTGCTACCTTCTACGCCTCCCACCCGGTTGCTGACGATGTAGGTGTAGGTGCTATAGTAAAGTGGGATGCTCGGCATTTCCTCGGCGAAAATATCCTGCCATTCCCCGTAAAGCTTGCGGCGGTCGTCCTGTACGATAGTGGCGCGGGCATTTTCCAGCAACTTATCGGCCCGGTCGAGCCGCCAGTTGGCGTAATTAGTATGGTTCTCACCTGCATCAGCGTAGCTTGAATGCCAGGCGGTGTACTGGTCGGGGTCATTTATCTCGCCCTGCACCGTAAACAGCACTGCATCGTAGCTACTGGTTTGTAGAGCCGTTTGCAGTTCGGTCAGACTGCCGACCGTCTCGATCTGGGCGGCTACTTTAATCGTCCGCAAGTTATCGCGGATCGAATTTGCCACGGCCAGATATTCCGGCGAACCGTAAGTCAGGAGCCGGAAATTAAGCGATTGGCCGTTGCGTTCGCGCACACCGTCGCGGATCGTCCGCCATCCGGCCTCGTCCAGCATTCGTTCGGCCCGTGCCGGATCGAACCCGTAGGTTTTCAGACCAGCTTTGTACGCCCAGGAAGTCGGCAAGATAGGCGATTGGCTGGGCCGGGCCTGGCCGGAGAGTGCTTGCTCGACCAGGGCGGTTTTGTTTATGGCATAAGCCAGGCTCTGCCGGACTTCTTTCTGGCCGAACAAAGCCTGTCGCTGCAAGTTCAGGTAGAGAAAGGTGCTGCGCGAACGAGGAGCCTCGAATTCGGTAATATTTTTAAGACTTTCTACTCGTTGCGCTTCGTTAGGGCTGACCTCGGATACGCCATCAATCTGATTGGCTTGCAAGGCACTCAGGGCGGCACTGGCACTGGGATAAAACCGAAACCAGATTTTATCCAGAAAGGGTTTCTGGCCGTGGTAGAGCGGGTTGGCAATCAAAGTCACCCCGGTTGGCGAGAGGCCACCGGGAGCCAGTTCGTAGGGGCCACTGCCGACAGGAGCCTGATTAAATTCTGTCCGCCCCAATTCGGCAGGTTTAATTTTCCCTTCGAGCTTGTGGGCTGGAACGAGGCCAATGGTAGTATAGCTTAAAAAGGCCGGGCGAGGTTGCTGCAACTGAAAGCGCACGCCGTAGTCTCCTAACCGGCTTACCTCGACTGTTTTCCAGAGCGTATTCTGGCGCGAAGGGTCGGGATAATCCTCGCTTTTCAGCAGCCCGAAGGTGTAGAGAACATCGCGGGCCGTGATGGGTGTGCCGTCTTGCCAGCGCACGTCCTGGCGCAACTGAAATTCCCAGGTCTTGCCATCCGCCGAACTTGTCCAGCTACGGGCCAGGTCAGGCTCGATCACCTGGCCGGGATCGTTCGGAGTCGGGCCGGGTACGCTACGGGTCAGACCACTAAAAACCAGGGCCGTCACGTCCTGATTGAAAGTATTGGGTTGAGCTACCAAGGGGTTGATCGAAACTTGCGCCGAGCTATCCGCGATGACGCCTTCCACGTAGGTACCGCCACGAGCCGGAACCTGCACAGGCGTAACGACCAGTAGAAAATAAGCGAGGGCAACGGCAATCGCAAAAAGACCTATTGCCGCTACAAAAACTTGAAGCCGCAGCCGATTAACCAATCTTAAAACCTGAATTCTTTACTACGTTAGTTGGCTTTTTACTTGAAAAAGCTGGCCCATAGGCTTACCAGAACGAACAAAACTGCAAAAACGATGGTGAACTGGAATAGACGCAATTCAAACCCACGGCGGGTGCGGAAAATCGAGTTGTTATCGCCGCCCATTGCGCCGCTAAAGCTGTTGCCCTTCGCCTGGAGCAAAATCAGCACAATTACGAAGATGCCCAGCACAAGCTGGATAATACTTAAAGTTGGTAGAGTCACTTTACTGGTTGCCCTTCTTAGTTATTCACAAATTTTTGGCAGAATTGGGAGCCGACCGCTTCTTGAAAAGAAACCCTAGAAGAAAGTTTGGCCCTTCTGCAACCCCGATTATAATCCTGCCCGGCTACTTTTGCAACCGCACGCACTCTCAGTTAAACTTTTCCAACCGCCGCCCGAAAAAGAGGGCGATCTCTCTCGTCGGGTAGTACGCGCTGTTATAGCCACACAGGAAGAACCCTTGCTTTTGCAAAAAGCTAATCGCCGGATAATTCTTGGTTGCCAGTTCGATCATCAGGCTCCGCAGCCGGTAGCGGTCGGCCCAGCGTTGCGCTTCGGCCAGTAGTTGACCGCCGATGCCTTGCCGCCGATAATCCAGTTGCACCGCCCCGGTGGTAATCCAGGCGATGTGCCGCGCTCCGTCCACTCGTAAGCCCAGGTAGCCCAGAATATCCGGTTGCCGGGCCGGGTCAGGGGCAAGCAAAGGCATCACCTCGCCTTCCTCCTTTTCGAGCGAATCCGGGTCTGGCTCGGCCTCAACCGTTTCGGCAATTAGCAGATGGTCGGTTTTTTTCCATTCGGCCAGCAGTTCCTGGTCGTTCAGGGGGGCAGGTATCGCCAGAGGCCGCGGAAGGCGACTGGGCGAAAGCTCCAGCCGAAAGGTTGGCGGCCCGCCCCCTTCGGTTTTACCCATAATCCGAGGCCGTACCCGGCCCACTGGTTCGACTGGCTCGGTTTCCGGCTCGTCGAAACCTTCCTGCACCTGCCAGACATAAGTCGTGATATAGCTGGCGTCAATCTCCACACAACGCGCCAGATCGCCCAGTTCCGCCAGGCGCACCCGGTAATTTATCATTCTCAAACCTCAAAAACTGTGTATTCTGGCTGCCTCCTGGCTATCCTTCATTACTGCCTGGTTATCGGGCCAGCAGGGTACGATAATCCTCTTTGACTAGCTGTGTATCGTCAATGTGCAAAAGGCCCAGCAGTTCGGCAATCAGTTCGGCTTTCTTTTCGGCATCACGTTTCGACCAGGTGCGGCTTTTGACCTCGACAAAATAGCCCAGTTCTGCCGGTGAAATCATGCGATCAATGTTCACCGCGAAGTCGGTTTCCTGGTAGCGGATGCGGTAGCGGCGGCGTAACTTAACCACCTCGTTTTCCTCCACCGGGTTCAGATATTCACGGTAGAAACGCACCGATTGGTCGGCGGTGGCGGTAAAGCGCGAACGGTTTAGCACAATCGAACGTGGAAATTCGCGTTCGGAGGCCGCCCCGATCAAGGTCAGGCGGAAGCGACTACGCGGGGTCGGCTGGTCTTTTTCATCCAGATAAATGTCCTCGCGGAGCCTTAGCTGGCCCTGTTCGGGCATTGCAAAGGAGAAATAGGTGTCGTACTGGCGGTAGCGCGAAGACTTGGTAATTGTCACCAGGTTGGGGTCGGCCAGCACGCGCTCGACGCCTTCCAGGTCGTCAAGTTGGGCCTTCACCTGTACCTCGAAGCTTTCCTCCTGGCTCAGGCTGCCCAGAGCCAGCAGTTTACGGGCTACATCGCCCTCCCGTGCCATCAGGAAGCGATCAATCTGCCCGGCTATTTCCTGAGCCTGCTCGATCAACTCGGTTTCGTTCAGAGTTAACAGGCGGCGTTCGCGCATTAACCAGCGTCCGTTACACATTACATCCTGTACGTCCGAGCCGTGAGCGACATAGACCAGTTGCGAATAGATCGCTTCCGGGTCGCGCCCGAAGCGCGGCGAATTGTGGAGCGGCCCCAGGTCTAACACTTGCAGATCGGCCCGCTTGCCGACTTCCAGCGAACCAATCAGGTGGCCCAGGTGCAAGGCTCGCGCTCCGCCGATGGTTGCCAGAGCTAAGGCTTCACGGGCCGGTAGCGCGGTTGGGTCGCCCGAAAAGCCTTTTGCCAGAAGTGCCGCCAGGCGGGTTTCTTCGTACATATCCAGGTCGTTATTGCTGGCCGGGCCGTCCGTGCCGATGCCAACGTTCAGGCCGACTTCGAGCATCTGGCGCACAGGGGCGAACCCGCTTGCCAGTTTCATGTTGCTGGTTGGGTTGTGAGCAACTCCTGCTCCGGCGTGCAAGAGGGTGTGCATTTCACCTTCGTCAATATGGACACAGTGAGCCGCGATTACTTTTGCCTCCAACACGCTTTGTTTCTTGACCCACGGAACCACCGGCATGTTAAATTCCTTGCGGGCGTTTTCTACTTCCAGCGCGGTCTCGGCAATGTGAATGTGCAGTGGTACGTCGAACTCCTGAGCCAGGGCCGAACAAGCGTGCAAGATTTCAGGCGGGCAGGTATAGGGGGCGTGTGGGCCGATGGCCGGGACGATCAAAGGATGATCTTTCCATTGCTTGATAAACTCTCGTGAGCGGGCCAGACCGTCCTCGTAAGAAGGAGCGTCCGGCGTAGGGAATTTCAAGACGGTCTCGGCGCAAACCGCCCGCATCCCGGCGTCGGCGGTGGCCTGAGCGACTTCTTCTTCATAGTAAAACATATCGGCGAAGCAGGTCGTGCCGCCCCGGATCATTTCGGCGCAACCGAGTTGCGTACCGAGGCGCACAAAGGCCGGGTTTACAAATTCGCGCTCCACCGGCATCATGTAGCCAGTTAGCCACACATCCAACCGCAGATCATCGGCCAGGCCCCGCATCAGGGTCATCGGAACGTGGGTGTGCGAATTGACCATGCCTGGCAAAATCGCTTTGCCGGTGCAATCTACCGTTTCGGCGGCTTCGTAGCGTTCGGCTAAAACATGGCCCGGCCCGACAGCTACAATTTCCTGTCCTGCCACCGCGACGGCTCCATTCTCGACCAGAGTACGTCCTTCGTCCATTACTACGACTGTACCGCCAGTCAGGATGTAATCTACCTTCTGTTTGTTCATGAATTCGCGCTTCCTCGTCCTATCGTCATTTTTATTAAATCTATTTGCTCTCGGTTATCTTTGTTGATTGTTCTGTTCGCTTCTATAATAACAGACTTTTGGCATTTGGCTAAAGCCTTTCCAGTTGCTGCTCTTGGCTGAAGAAGGCTGGCCTACACTGCCTTTTCCAAGTGAACCGGCCCCTTTACTCGTAAATGAATATGAAATAAAAACGGGACACCGCTGCTCATCGGCATCCCGTTGCTATGGAGGAGTTTAGAGAAAATTTGGAGGAAATACTTTGTTTTCTTGGAACTTTAATCTGGGACTATTACTTGGAACCTTTACTTGGAACTTTTATTTAGGACTTTGTTTTCGTTCTGGACTGCGTTTCTTTCGATTTTCGTTTACAATTATTTTTAATTATTGGTAAGACAGAAGGCGATTTTAGTTTTGTTTTAGTTTTTTTAATTTTTGCTCTTCCGTCTTACCTTACGAAGCTATTGTACCGCCTATCGGCCTGGCTCTTTATGCGCTGGCTCACTATTAGAGTGTGATGTAGATCACATCTGGCCGAATTTAGGAGAAAAGCAGTAAAATTGCTGCCGACAAAGTAACCTGGCGGCCTCGAAGAATAAAGAATTTTTAGAGAAGAAAGGAACCTAAAATGTCCAGCCCTCCCTATAATTCGATTGTAGATGCCCATGTTCATCTATTGCCGGGTCGCCTGGCGATTAAAGTACGTGAGTTCTTCGACCGCCACATTAGCTGGGGACGGCTGGTTTTTCCTCTCGACCACGCTACAATTTTAGATATGCTCCACACCGACGGCATTGGTATGGTCTGGTCGTTACCTTACGCCCACAAAGGCGGGGTGGCTTCCGGCATGAACGCTTCGAGTGCCGCGACCGTGGCCGAGTTTCGAGGTGGGCCGGTCGAAGTGGTCGGCGGCGCGACTGTCCACCCGCAGGATGACGACCCGGCAGGGGTGGTGCGGGAAGCCCTCGATCTACACGGCTTGCGGGTTCTAAAATTGCACTGTTCGGTCGGTAATTTCCAGGCCGACGACCCGGCCCTAATGCCGGTTTGGTCGCTGGTCGCCCATCGGCAGATGCCGGTAGTGATCCACGTCGGTCATGCCGTATCGGGTCATTCGGAGGCGGACGAACTGGCCGCTATCGAGCGAGTAGCTCAGACTTTCCCCCAGGCTCCCGTAATTATCGCCCATTGCGGACATCACTCCGGGAACGCCGCCCTCGATCTGGTCGAAAAATACCCGGCAGTTTACGCCGACCTGACCCCGGTTGTTTTCGAGCCGGTCAACTTGCCCGCCGAGCGGGTTCAGGCTCTATCCGCCAAATTGCTTTTTGGCAGCGATGCCCCGAACGCAGCCCTGACTATTCGCCAACTGCTCGACCACCTTAAAAGCTGGAACCTGACCCCGGAAGCAGAAGAAGCTATTCTGGGTGGCAATGCCCGGAAGCTTTTGAAAGGGCAACGACCCTGAGAAGGCTACAAGAAGGAATGTTCTTGAGAGCGCACTACACCGAAGTTTGAGATAATAAAAAGCAGTTTGCAAAAGTTATTTGCAAACTGCTTTTTATTCCTTTTTAGCGGAGAATAGAAACGAATTAAAGACTTTCCTGACCTTGTATCCTCTTACTTATCCCGGCTTATTTTTTGCTCAGGTAATCGTCGTAGCGGTCAAAGGGCGAAGCCGAAGTCGAACCGTTGCGGGAAGGAGCGAAAGGATCGAGAGCTTTACCGTTCCCACTACCTTTACCCAGGCCAGGGCCAGAAGACGCTGAGGCCGGAGTACGCCGGATCGCTTGCCGCACAAATACGAACATCATAAAGGCTCCTAAGAGACCCCAGGCCAACGCCCAGATGAAGGCCGGTATGCCGGTGGCCGCCTGTAACCCCATCGCATCGTTGAAACCAGTATGGAAAGGGTTGCCGGTCGAAAGGATCAAATAGAACAGGTCGGTCAGCGAGTTCAAGCAGCACAACAGAGCCAGGACGTAGACCGAAAACATTACTACCAGGTCTGGCCCTTTGTAGGCCACCAATCCGGCCAGGCCCGCCACTATCGCAACCATTAACAGGCTCTGGGGAGCGCGAATGTAGAAAACCGTGATCACCAGCAATACAACTACGATACCCCAGAGTACGCGCCGCCGCATCATGGGCTTTTTGGACTGTAAAAGCAGGAGGCCGCCAAACATTACCGTGCCAAGATAACCTGCCGAATACACCACGATAGAACCCAGCAAACCGTTTACGCCCAGGATATAAGTTACACCGCCCCCGTTCCAGAAAAGCTCGATGTTGGTCGGGGTGGCTCCGGTCGCCAGGGCTGCCAGGGCGTGACTGGTTTCGTGTACCGCCGTGGTAAAGATGCGGAAGGGGAACAGCAGGGGCGTCCACCACAGAATTACCACCGCCACCACCGCCAGCGACATTCCCAGAATAAACTGTCCATCCAGACCCCGCCGGGTTGTCACGCTGTTGTAGCGGTTGCGGGCAAAGCCCGTAAAGAACCGACTCATCCCACGATCATTTTTATCAAACATATTCCAGCCTCGCTCCGTCCGTCAAAGCTCTCTAAATTATCAAATCTGAAATAGATAACAGGTTGTGGTAGGAGCGGTTTACCGGGCTAAGAAAAGAAGTTGAAAAGGAGGGTAACGGCTTCCTACTCAACTCTCTACGCAGGAAACCAGGATTAAGTTTCAGAAGCCCCCGGCCAAAAGGCGTTTGATGTAGGTTGTAATTGCAAAATAGTCCCCGCTTTCAGCAGTTTCTCAAAATCAGCCGAAGGCAAGGCCGGGCTAAATAAAAACCCTTGCATTTCGTCGCAACCACTTTCGGAAAGAAAAGCCAGTTCCTGGGGCGTTTCGACTCCTTCGGCCACAATGTTCAAGTGTAGATTGTGGGCCAATTGCATAATTGTCCGGGTGATAGCGGCGGTTTCAGCGTTGGAAACTACGTTGCTGACGAAAGAGCGGTCAATTTTGAGGGTGTCGAAAGGTAGGTGTCGCAACTGGCTGAGCGACGAGTAGCCCGTCCCGAAATCATCTATAGCGATGCGAATACCCAGATCTCGTAGCGCACCCAGCGTTCGACCGGCGGCGACGATATCCTGCATAAAAACACTTTCAGTCAATTCCAGTTCCAGGCAATCAGCAGGTAAGCCGGTTTCAGCCAGCACTTCCACAATTTTCTGGCCCAGGTCGGCTTGTTCAAGCTGCCGCACCGATAGATTGACCGCCATCCGCAGGGGGCCGTACCCGGCGTCCAGCCATGTTTTAGCCTGGATACAGGCAGTTCGTAGCACCCAGTTGCTCAAAGGTATAATAAGATTGGTTTCTTCGGCGAGCGGAATAAAGACCACCGGCGAAATCGGGCCGCGTTCGGGGTGCGTCCAGCGCACTAAAGCTTCCGCTCCGACGATCTTACCGCTTCGCAGGTCTAGTTGGGGCTGGTACTGCACCTCCAACTGTCCTTGCTGTAACGCGGTGCGCAGACCCGCATGCAAAGTTACTTGCTCGAAAAACCGCGCACTCATGCTGGGGGTGTAATATTGAAAAGTGTTACCACCTATTTCGCGGGCGTGGCTGAGCGCGGCGTCGGCATTTCGCAAAAGTTCATCAAAGCCGCTACCGTCACCGGGATGAAAAGCCAAACCCACACTGGCGGTAATAAAAAGTTCCCGCCCTTCAATTACAAAGGATTGGGAAAGCCGCTCAAGTAACGTCCCGGCCAGGTTTGACGCTTCTACTCGGTCGGCGGCGGGCAAAAGAATAGCGAATTGACTGCCTTGCAACCGGGCAACTGTGGCATAGCTGTTGACGCACTCTTGCAACCGCGTAGCCACCGCCTGCAAAAGAGCATCGCCCTGGGCGTAGCCCATGCTATCCACGATCCGATTGAAGCGGTCGAGGTCAAGTGACAAAAGAGCCAGGGGCGTCGGCGGTGTCATGGCTTCGATCAACCAGTTCAAGCGTTGGCGCAGCAAAACGAGGTTAGGCAATTCGGTTAAGCTGTCATAAAAGAGCGAAGAATTGAGGCGTTCTTCGGTTTCGCGCAATTCCTGGCCGTATTGTTCGGCGATAGCGGCTTGTTTGTTCAAACGTACTTTGATTACTTCCAGTAGTTCGGCCCTGGTAAATGGTTTGGTCAGAAAATCGTCGGCGCCCAGGTTCATCCCTTGCCGCAGGGCGGCCCGGTCTACTCGTGCCGTTAGAAAGATAAAAGGAATAGTAGCGGTATTGGCACTACGTCGAAGCTGCGTAAGCACCTCGAAGCCGTCCAACTGAGGCATCATCACGTCGCTGACAATCAAATCAGGCAGGTGTTCCTGGGCTAATTGCACGCCGGCCAGCCCATCGCTGGCCTGGAAAGTAGAAAATCCTTCCGAGCGAAGTAATTCTAAAATATTGGCCTGGATCAATTTATCGTCTTCGATGACCAGGATTTTTTTCCCACTGATATTATTCACAGGTCTAACCTATTCTCAACGGTTTGAAAACCAGCCTTTCGCAAGAGGCTTTTACTCACCGGGCTACCACTTAACCATATAATTGTTGAGCGCATTGCAAACTTACCCGAAATATTTAGTTTTAGAAAAATATAAAGATTGTAAAGGATGCATTAGCATTAGCAAATTTTACCCCCCCGCAACCAAAACTTTACCATATTAACATTACGCTTCACATTACCGAGAGCCGGATAGCTTCGTTTTGATGTAGTGGATTATTAAAAGGTAAGGGTGGAAAGGTTAATAGGGTTCAGTTTAACCTATCAACTTCTTCTAATTCTGGGTTCAGCTCACCTTCTGCCGGTAAATAGAGCCTAAAAGTTGAACCCAGCCCCAGTTTGCTTTCCAGTTCAATTGTACCACCGTGAGCTTCCACGGCCAGTTTGCAAAAGGTCAGGCCCAGGCCGGTATCCAGATGACTTCCGCCCCGACGTCCCTGAGCCTGGACGTATTTATCAAAAATAAGCTGGCGGTCTTGCTCGGCAATTCCTTCGCCTTCGTCCTTGACCGAAAAGACCACTCGCTTTTCGCCCCCTCCTGCCGCCTCGCTGGGCGCATAACCGCCGGATAGCCAGACTACTGCTCCTCTAGGGCTGTGCTTGATTGCATTCGTCACCAGATTGGTCAGTACCCGCCCGATCAAATCCCAATCGAGCGAGGCAATAGCTTCCGGGTCATCCTCTATTCTTATCTCAATCTGGCGGCTTTCGGCCAGCCAGCTAAGCCCGTCACAAACTTTCTGCAAAGCGTCTCCCAGCAAGTCGTAGCTGTAATCTAGATTGAGCCGTCCCTCTTCCATCTTTTTGAGATCGAGGATCATCCGAGTCATGTCTAGTAGTACCGCACTATTACGGTAGACGCGGGCGACGGCTTCGGCCTGGGTCGGACTTAGTTCTCCTTTCAGACCGGCCAGTAAGGTCTCGGAGTAACCATTGATCGCTGCAATGGGATTTTTCATGTCGTGAATGATCATATGGGTCAGGTCGTCGCGTAGTTCTTCGCTTTGTTTGCCTGCAATCAGGCGGCGCACCCGTTGACGCAATACCGCCCAATGGATCGGCTTGGTAATGTAGTCGGTCGCCCCGGCTTTGAAAGCTTCGTCCACCGAGTCGTTGTCGTTGAGGCCCGTGATCAACAAGACCGGAGTGCGGTCGCCGCCGGGCAACTCTTGCAACTGCGCACAGGCTGCGAAGCCATCCATTACCGGCATCATTCCATCCAGCAAGACCAGATCGGGCCGACTTTGCCGGAAAAGGGCCAGGCATTCCAGGCCGTTCTGTCCCTCGATCACCCGGAAGCCTTCTTTTTGCATGGCCCGGCGTAACAATAATCGCATCGCTTCGTCATCGTCTACGACCAGCACTAAAGAATTTTCGGTAGGAACATTCAGAGTGCGCGATTTCATTGCAATCCTTTCTTGGAATGAACTGGAAGAGATCGGTTAATGAGACAATTTCGAGCTTGATTTGCTGTTCCAGAAATAGTAAATAGGCCGGAGCGGTATCTCTATGCTGTTTTTATTATAGCACCAGAATTAACTGCCACAGCTAAAAAAATTTAAAGGCCGACTTTTGAACCACCTAACCATTCCAGGCTATCGGTCCAGGCCCAATCAGCCTCCCGCACCCTGTAGCCTGACGTATCCGGCGTGGCGAAATCTGCTCCAACTCCGGCGTAGGGATTAAGGCCGATAGCTATACCCGTCCCGGCTTTCAAGTTATCCGCCCAGTTCTGGTCAAATTCGGCGGCTTCTTCTCCCCACTGCAAAAGTAGCGGCACCTTTGTCACGGTCGGGTGGGCCGGGCCGACCGGGTTGTACAAGACTACTTTACTCAGATAGTCCTGGCTGCTTTCCTGGTGGGCCAGCAGTTGCAGGACAGTCGCCGCCGCCTCGCCGCTGGCAAGCAAACTTGGCCTTACTGCGGAGGGCGGCAATGGCATAAAAGAGGGCGGCTTATGCTGTAACCACTCCAACAAACCGAGCAGAACGGGCCGGTCAATCGTTTCTAACACCGCCAGGGCGGTCAGGCCGGATGCCGCCAGCCGTTCGGCTAGTTGCGGCCCGCCCTGCTTCCAAAGCACCAGCACCAGGCCCGCCGTTTTATCTGGTTGCGGCCCGGTTGCCAGGTAAACTTCGCAGGTTCGCCCCGCTATTTCCAACCGCTCTTGCCGCACCTCGATTGTGACCACCTGAGTTGGAGCCGGAGCTTTTTTGGGCAGTAAGGTGCGGTAAAAGCTTTTGCTGCCCTTGCTAACTTCGCCCAGATACCAGAAATTATCCACTCCATTCACTACCCCACCAATTATCGGCAGAAAAGTGGCCCAGCTTGTCCTGGCAAAATCTACCGTCAGGTAAGCGGATAGAGCTTTCAACAAACAGTTCTTGACCGGAATGGGATCAACTTCGGCCTGGTCGAGCAGGAAGCGGGCCAATCCGAAAATTTCCAGTCGTCGCGTTCCGATTACCAGCGTCTCGAAACCACTGGCCTGGGCAAAGGCCAGTAGTTGGATGGTTCGACCCCGTTCGCTGCTGGTTTCAAAGCCGTAGGATTGACTGATCCCGCTCGTACAGCGCATTGAAAAATATATCACCGCCGAAATGTCGGCGGGAATTGTAGCAAAGGCCGCCAGACCTCCCGGCAATCCGGCTCCTAGCCCACTGCCGGTCGCCCCTAGCCGATTGCTCCCTACATAAGCATCGGCCAGATGGTCAAGCCAGGCGATAGGTAAGCTTTGCAACTGAACCATCTGGCCGATCATCTGGCCGCGCTTGTTAGCCTGGGCCACCACATCTTCCGCTTTGATCTGACCGTTGCTCAAAGCCCAGTTGATCGCACCGGCCAGAGCCTGGGTGATTTTATTTGATTTTTGGCCTTTCTCTCCTTCGGATTCAGGGCCGGTTGCGCCTTCACTTTTTGCACAACTGTCACAGAAAATCATTTCCACCTGATTGATGGACGCACATTTGCTACATTTCCAAAAGTAGTTGGTCTGTTCGGAGAGGACTGACATGGGTGGCTCCTGTCAATTTAGCTGAGCTGATCGGGCCGGACTGAAAGGCCAGTATACTTTGATTATTTTAGCATTATTTAAGAGCTAAATTCTAGTCCAGGCTCAAAACCACTTAATTTGGTGTAGGCCAGCCATAAGAAATTTTGGCCCATATCCGTGGATGTCTGTACTAAGTTTTGCCTGTCGGTATCTATTACTTTGCCTGGGATTTATCAAATTCGATTACAGGGTGGCACTTTTCCACTCTAAGCTGCGTTTAAAGTATAGTGAGTGTAAAAATGGGTAAAAAATAAGAAATAAAGGTAAGGAGAAAACCTGTGACCAATTTTAGAAAAAGATCCAAACTGTTTAGCTTGCTATCAGGTTTAACCCTATTGTTGGGATTACTAACGGCCTGTCAGGATGGTACGCCCAAACCCGCTACTTCGCCCGGTTCGACCACGGTTGCCGCTACTACCCAGGCAACTGCTACCACCGCAGCCAGCCAGACCACTACCGCCGCTACTACCGACGTCGCTATTACGACTGTGACACCTTCAACCACCACAGTAGCGGCTACCACGGCAGCCCCGATTACCACTGCTGCCCCCCTCACGACGGCAGCCTCGACCGCCACGGCAGTCCCGGTTACGACTCTGGCACCGTCTACCGCTCCAGTCCAGACTACGGCGGCCCCGGCAGGGCCGACACCTACCGAAGCCAGCCGAGGCCCGGAGAGTGTTTTTGCTTACAATCTTTTCGTGCTGGAAGACCTTTTGCTGACGCAGGGAGGGAGCGAAATACAGGGTAAAATAGGCGTAGGCCGGGATGCTACGGTTAATTTCTACAGTCTGGCGACGTCAATCACGGCGGGCGATGGAGTGGTAGTTGGCGGTAAGCTGAATCTTTCCGGCGGTACAGTTCGGGGCAGTGTAATTTATGGCGGTGGCCTGACCCAAAAAGGTACTAACTTCCTGGGCGGAAGCCCGGTGCAAAAGGCGAACCCGTTAGACCTGAACGCTCAACGTGTGTACCTGGAAAAAGCGGCGGACGGTTGGGCTGCGATGGCTCCAAACGGCACAACTTCTATCGAGTACGGGGTGGCAAAGCTGACTGGTTCCGACCAGGCCCTGAATGTGTTCAGTCTGACCGCGACCGACCTGGCGAGTGCTAACAGCATCGAGTTGACTGCGCCGCCTACATCCAGCGTGATTATCAACGTGAACGGGCCAACTGCCAGCATTGCTAATCTAGGACTGCGCTTTAGCGGCCTCGACCGGCAACGGATCGTGTTCAATTTTCATCAGGCTACCAGTCTCACCCTTACTTCGATCAGTGTAGAAGGGTTGGTGATGGCTCCGCGTGCTGCGGTTAACTTCACCAACGGCGGTTTAAAGGGAGCCATAATCGCCCACACCCTGATCGGTGGCAGCGTCCGCTTCGAGAATTATCCTTATCTTGGCAAACTGCCGACCTCGTAAAGTCTGGCTGAGAGCAAAATAAACCGCCGAGTCCTGGATTCGGTGGTTTATTTATTCTTCGGCTCGTCATTGCTTAAAAAGGCAACCATCGCCTGCCCGATCAGGCCATTGCTGGCGACAATCTCGCGGCGGTGAAGCTCGAACGGTTCGCCTTGAAAATTCGAGACTGCTCCGCCTGCCTCACGCACAAGCAAGCTTCCAGCCGCCATATCCCAGGCGTTGAGGCTTTCCCAGAATCCATCAATTCGCCCGCAAGCGACGAAACATAAGTCGAGCGCGGCGGAGCCATCGCGCCGTATGCCCCGTGAAGCTTCGCTCAGGCGTGTCCAACTTCCCATAACTTGCGGATTTGCAATCTGGTCGCCGGGATAGCCCGAACTGAGCAAGGCTTGCCCCAGGTTAGCCGTCGCCGAGACCCGGATTGGCTGCCCGTTGAGAAAAGCCCCGCCTCCGGCAGTCGCGGTAAACAATTCATCCGCAACCGGGTTGTAAACCACCCCAACTACACATTCACCCCGGTATTCCAACCCAATGCTGGTGCTGAAGAAAGGGTAACGGTGGGTGTAGTTAGTTGTACCGTCGAGTGGGTCAACAATCCAGCCCCAATCGGGGTCGTCTCCGCCGGTCGAGCCTTCTTCGGCCAACAGGCGGTGCGGTGGGAAAGCCTGGCGCAGACGGCGGGCTATCTCGGCTTCGCAAGCCCGGTCAACTTCGGTTACAAGGTCAATTGGGCTACTTTTGGTCTCGACTATAAGCGACCGCTCCAAACCCTCAAGCTGCAAGCGTCCGGCAGCGCGGGCCGCCTCGACTGCTACCGTCAGGTATTCTTCAAACATTTAAACCTGCACCGCCTGTTTTGTTTTCCTGTGTTCGTTAGTTTTGCTGATGTAACTGGCAATATCCGGTGTTTTGCAGTTAGTTTCGCCGTGGTCAACTGTCACCTTGCCAATGCGGGCCGCTACCGCTAACACTTTCTGCTCCAACGCTTTGTTACGAATACCTATTGCAATCAATGCGTTGTTCATTCCGTGTCTTACCCAGTTCCTGCTGGTGTGAATATTTTGCTCGATAAACGGCAGATATTTCTCAAAGTAATCGTCCGGCAACGACTCATCTTTCAGGGCTAGATGGCTTAGTACCAACCACCCGCTCCGGCCAATCCACTCACTATCCGATTGCACCCATTGCTCCATCTTTTGCCGGGCCGAGGCGGTCTTAACGGCTAGTCCAGCCAATGCATCCGCAAGAGCATAGTTATTAAGGTCGTTTACCCAATTTTCCAGCAGTTCTGCATTTAACTCGTGCGGGTCGGCAATCATTGTCGCAAGAACGCGGGCATCGTAATTGTCGGTGGCCCAGAGTTGTTTAGCTAATTCGTGGTCAAGCTTAATTTTCTTTTGCAAAAGACCAAAATTAGCATAACTTACGCCATACAGGTTGTCGCCTGCGCCGTGCCGCTTGTAGATTTTGCGGTTTTGCTCCGTCCCCAGAGCTTCCAACTCGGCCAGCACTTCCGCCAGGCTCATCTTTTGCCCGCTCTTAGCAAGCTTTACTTTAGTTGCTATTGCCATAATAATCTTAATTCCTTTCGCAACTAAACGAGTAATCTAAATCGTTGTAATTCTAACAAAGGGCTAACTGCTCACAACGGCCAGACATTCGCGTAACTGCCGCAAATGGTTTTGGAGATGCCGGGTTACAAATTCAGCCAGGAACCATTCCAGCGTCTGTTCGCCAAACTTAGAATGTACGCCGGTCAGGGCCAGGTCGCTGTCTTGCAGGAGGCCTAGCATTTCTTCCAGCCGCGCATAGCTGCCGGGTAGTCGCTCGTGGACGGTCTCAAGGCTATCCTGGCCGTGGTCGCTGATCGCCTTGATCCGTACCGGGTCGGTCATCACTCGCCCGAAATTCTGGCCGGGCCGGGCTACCAGTTGAGTCGTTTCGTTCGCCCAATAAGGCATGAACTCGATAATATGGGCCAGGCTTTGCATCACCGACCACTCATTGGGAGCGGGAGCCAGGTATAATTGGGCCGGTTCGAGAGCGGCGATAAGCCTGTTCAGCATCTCGGTTAGTTCGCGGTAAGAACTCTGCACGCTCTGGCGAATTTCGGTTACTTTCGGGTTTGCAACAGCACTCTTCATCCTATTTCCTCCTAGAACCAACTATTTACATCATAGAATCAGGATTTTCGCTTCAAACCGCCTCGACCACCGGGTTACGCAAAAGGCCCAGCCCTTCGATTTCAAGTTCCATTACGTCTCCCACCTGCAAGTAGCGTTCTCGTTTATCGCCCTGCTCCAGGAGACAGCCCGTACCGACCGTGCCACTGCCGATTACGTCGCCGGGGACGAGCCAGGCGTTGAGGCTGGCCCGTTCGATAATCTGGGACATACTGAAGTAAATCGTCTTGAAATTACCCCGCGAGATTTCCTGTCCGTTGAGCCGCCCGACCATTTCCAGGTTATAACGTTCTGCCGCTCCTTCGCCCTGCCGGTAAGTCGCCAGTTCGTCCGGGGTGACCAGCCAGGGGCCGAGTGAAGTTGCAAAATCTTTACCCTTGACCGGTCCCATGTTCAACTTCATCTCTTCCATTTGCAAATCGCGGGCACTCCAATCGTTCATGATCACATACCCGGCAATATAAGCCGGAGCGAGAGCGGCGGAGACGTTGCGGCCCGCCTTGCCTATCACACAGGCAATTTCCAGTTCAAAATCCAGAGCTTTCGAGCGGCGCGGATAAGGAATAGGGTCTTCCGGGCCGTAAATAGCCCGATGGTTGGAAAAATAAAAAACCGGGAAATCGTACCATTCCGGGATCATGCCCAGTCCTCGGTTGGCGCGGGCGGTCTTGACGTGCTGCTCGAAAGCATAGAAATCGCGCACGCTAGGCGGCGTTTCTATCGGTGCGCGTAGGCGAAGGCTCGCCAGGTCTTGCCCTTCCAGGCCCGCCCCCGCTATTTCCCCGACCAGCCCACTCAGGCTATCGCGTTGCTCGGCAGCCAGGCTTACGAAATCAAGCAAGGTCTTTGGCTGGCTTTCAAGCTCTAGGCTCCGGTTCTGGACAGCCCAGGCCGCAAATTGCGCCAGGTTGTAAACTTTATCTTCGTACAGCACGCCGCCTATTCCCAGAGCCTGAGGCGGAGCCTCAGTTGTGACTACTGCCGGGCCGGGTAAATATGTCACCAGCTTCATCCTGGAAAGGTTTCCTTTCGCTTCTGCTAAATACGCTCTGACCTAGTTATACTAATTCTCGGTCGGGCTGTAAAATCTGTCCGAATAACAGATTTTGAACGAGCAGAATATTCTGCTCGTCTCAGGGGTTATTCCCTGCCACCGATTTACCAGCGTGGCCCGTGCTTCACCGGCGGAGTGTTTTTGAGCGTCGGCACGGTCAATACCGGGTCGTTTGCCACCGAGACGAAGTGCTGACCTTTAGGTGGCGCGAGCAAGAGCGCAGTCTCAAGGCCACCCAGGACAGAGGCGTGCTGGTCGAAAGTGTTGCCGCTTGGCGGCCCGGCCAGGCTAAAGACAGCTTGCGGCTTACCGTATTCGGTGAAGCTGGACGAAATGTAATCACCCACCATCCGGCCCAGGCTAGTTTGAGGAAGCCAGGCCAGGTTCATTGGCCCGGCAATCTGGCGCGAAGGTGTCCAACTGTCTCCGCCATCGTTGGAACCGGCAAAGCCCACGTAAAGCTGGCAGGTTGCACTGTTGCAATTTGCTGCCGGATAATAATAGTAGGTCAGGGCTAGCCGAGTGACCCGACCCGACGTGGTGCGATCAACGCCGATGCCCGGTATGAAGTGGTCAACCGTGCTTGTTACCGGGTCTAGCGGGATGCGCTTCACGCCCGACCAGTTCAGCCCATCCGTACTGACGCTGAGTACGATGTCGTTGGCCGCGCAAGCGGCCCGAAAGCGGCAGTCTTGCCAGACCAGATAAATTTTACCCGCCCGATCAATCTCCGCCGAAGGCAAGGCTTCCGACCGAAGATTACCGGCAGTTTCACGCTCCACCAGATTGGCTATCGTCACCAGACCGCCAAAGCTAACTCCGCCGTCTGACGAGTTAAACGCTTGTATCTGGCTATTAAAGCTAAGAAAAGGAATTACCAGCTTACCGTTAGGCTGCACCAGTGGTTGCCCGCCCAGGCCGGTGGCCCCGGTGCCCGACCCGCTTGTAGTCCAGGTCTGTCCTCCGTTGCTCGACCGCGCAATCAGCATGTTATCATCGATCCCGGCGTCGTCCCAAACGATGTAGCAGTTGCCATAGTAAGGGCTGGTGCTGGTATTGTCACAGACGACCCAATCTTTATCGTAATCGGGCGAAGCCGCCGCCACCTGTACCGGGTTTTGCCAGGTCAGGCCGCCATCGGTCGAGCGACTGACCCCAAAACCGGCATCCCCGTTATCGTCAATAAACAGGAAAGAGGCCAGCCAGGTGCCGTGTTTGGCGTCGTAGGCCACGGTCGGATCGCTGGCCCGCGGGTTAGGCCCACCCGCATTGACCGTAATGCCCGGTAGAAAGCCCTGTACCCAGTTCCGCCCGTTGTTCTTGGAGGTCGCCCAACCGATATTAGAAGAACCACCGCCTGTGTTGTAGCGTCCAACCTGAAAAACAGCTACCGTAGTTGCACCATAAGAAAACGAGTCCGGCTCCACCTGGGTGGCGTGCTGACTGCCCGCGTTGGTATAAGGGTCGCTGCTGATCGGGATTACGGTGTAGTTGGCCGAGGCCACCAGAGTTGAAAGCAGCGTTGCTATCAACGCCAAACTTGCTCCACCTGCCGCTCGCAGTCGCCAGGCCCGCAAAAGATAGGTCATAAAGAATCCCTTCCCAGAATTAGTTACGGTTATGCAGTTAGAGAAAAACGTTCAGGTAGTGCGGCCTTATTCTAACACACAAAATCAGCCTACTATCTATTCACCGACTTTCCACCGCAAGGCGAACGCAAAGTCCGGGTTCTGGCCTGTGTTTCCTTGTCCGGTCTCATCATGCCACGCCTTGTCACGCCCTACGGGTGTGAGCGTAGCGAAAAATCTTCTTGGCAAGGCACAATTTTACTCTTTCAAGAAGATTCTTCGCTACGCTCAGAATGACACCTCGACTATCCCAGCGATTTTCAAAACTGACCAGAACACCTCTTGACAACTGACCACGGGTCAATTATAATTGACCCGTGGTCAGTTAAATAAAGGAGAATTCTGCCCTGGTACATGGCTAGAAAATAAATGGGTTGAAAATGACGGAAGGGAAACCACGCGCCAGAAAGGACGAAGAAAAACAGCAACGCCGCCAGGCAATTCTCGACACCGCCCGGCAGTTATTCGGTGAACGCGGCTACGAAGCGGTTACAGTAGCTGACGTCGCTAACGGTACCGGCCTGGCAAAAGGAACTGTTTATCTTTACTTCAAAACAAAAGAAGAAATGTTCCTGGCGATCCATCAGGAACAGCTAATAGATTGGTTCGACGATGTGGACACTCACCTGAAAGAAGCTCTTGGAAGAGATGAACACGACGTAGAAAAGCTGGCGGAGTTGTTCGCCCAGACTGTCGAAGGGCGGGCAGAGTTCACGCGGCTATTGGCGATAATTCACACGGTATTAGAGCAGAACATCGAGCTTGAGGTCGCCCGTAACTACAAAACAAGCTTGATGGCACGCGTGAATGTCACCGGGTCGCTGCTGGAAAAGTATCTGCCTTTTTTCGAGCCGGGCCAGGGCGCGGAACTGCTGGTGCAAATTGATGCGCTGGTAATTGGGCTACAACATCTGGCCGATGCCTCGCCGGTCGTGCGACAACTTTTCCTGGAACCAGACCTGGCTATAATGCAAGTTGACTTCGGAATCACTTTCGCCCGTTCGATTCGCACCCTGCTCCTGGGTTACGAATACGCGGCTTTACGGAACCCTAAGCCTTAAGTGACCGGTTAAAGCCTGGAAAGTGACAGCAGTAAAAAGATCAGATTTCTGATTATTGCTTACCCGGTATTAACGCGAGCTTTTTTAGGTCGGCAGCGATTAGCCGTCAGCACTCAACAATCATTGAGTAAATGAGTTGTGGCGATAATAATTTATTTGGATCGAATAGAAAGGATGCTTAAAGCAATGAGTTTTCAGGAATTAAAAGGTAAACTGGCTCTGGTGACGGGAGCTTCGAGCGGGCTGGGCGCGGACTTCGCCAGGGAACTGGCGGCGGCAGGTAGCCATCTGGTGCTGGTAGCCCGGCGTGAGGAAATGCTGCTTTCTCTCAAAGAAGAGCTTACCCGGCAATTCGGCGTCGAGGTCGAGACGATTGCAATGGATTTAGTGGTAAAGGATGCTCCGCAAGTCCTGTACGAGCGGCTCAAGGCCGAAGGCAAATCGGTAGACGTGTTGATCAACAATGCCGGGTTGGGCCTTTACGGTGAGTTTACCAGTATTCCCTGGGAGAAAGAGCGCAACATGCTCGAACTCGATATTGTCACCCTGGTGCATCTGACCAAGCTATTTCTGCCCGATATGATCGCCCGCGACTCAGGTTATATCTTGCAATTAGCCTCGATTGGAGGCTACCAGCCTTCGCCGCTTTATGCTTCCTACTCGGCAGCCAAAAGTTATGTACTGAACTTTGGCGAGGCTCTGAACTTTGAACTCCGTAAGACGCGGGTGAAATGTACTGTCCTCTCGCCCGGCATTACGGCAACCGAGTTCCTGAAAGTCTCCGGCCAGGAAGCTACTTTCTACCAGCGCAGGATGATAATGCAAAGCCGCGACGTGGTGCGAATTGGCCTCAAAAACATGCTCAAAGGTAAACCCAGCGTTGTACCCGGTCGGCTTAACGCCCTGACGGTCTGGTCGAACCGACTTATGCCGCGCCGCATGTCCGCTCTGGTTGGCTACCAGTTGATGAAATAGGCCATTTGCTCTAAGCCCCTAATTCTCCGCCTCTATTCGAGCAAAGTTTACCACGGGCCTACTTTACTTATAAGGGCAGGCTGGATTGTTCAGCCTGCCCTTGTAACCAGGAGTGATAGAGCCTGGAAACGAGCTTTGCTGTACTGCGTTGTGGAACCAGTTTTGTCCTTCCCGCCTCGGCTCTACTACTGCCGCCCAACAACCGCTCTTTTCAGAGCCTCAAGTTCTAGTTGTTATCTCGCTTGCTAGAAGGGCATAATCACGGTCGTCACACCTCTCGCCCTTTACAGAGCACTGTTGCCTGGCAGGGGGGTCCTTTCGCAGGCCCAGTGGTTCGATCGGCCGCAGGGCGGGCGTGGGAGTGGATGCGGGCGGCCGTCTGAGACCGGGCTTGTGT
>JBBRBE010000046.1:0-36930 GCA_038206175.1 Chloroflexia bacterium | reverse complement strand
ATTCTGAGCGTAGCGAAGAATCTAGATTCTTCGCTACGCTCAGAATGACAGAGCGTGACAAGGCTGAATAGTTACATCTAATCAATTCAATTCGAGGGATAAGAAATTGAGAAGTAGACCTTTCTGGATTTCTTATCGCTTGAAGTAAAGTTAAGTGGTTATGACATCTTTAATTGAACGGCAAATTGCTTCGATTCTGGCCGAGATCGAGCCGGAGGTTCGGCGCAGTCGCCTGTTAGATTATTTACCGGCACTCTATGCGGGTGATGATTTTCTAAATCGCTTCCTGTGGATTTTCGAGGATACGCTGACCCCGCTGCAACAGCAAGCTCAAAATCTCCACTACTATTTCGACCCTCTGACCGCTCCGGCGGAACTGGTCGGCTGGTTGGCGACCTGGGTAAACCTGGTGCTGGACGATAGCTGGCCGATAGAGCTACGCCGGGTGCTGATCCACAACGCTGCCGATCTCTACAGCCGACGCGGAACCCGGCGCGGCTTGCTCGAATATCTCAAGCTTTATACTGGCACGGAGCCGGAAATCTCGGAATATTCCGACGGGATGAGGCTGGGGGCGGAAACTTTTCTGGGAGTTAATACCAAGCTGGCCGGGCGCGAACGGCATAGCTTTACGGTAACGCTGCGGCTATCGGGTTTGAGCGACGAAGAGCTTTACTACAAAGAGGCTAACGTGCGCCGAATTATCGAGACCGAAAAGCCCGCTCATACCGCTTACCGCTTGCGTATCCTGACCGACAATCCGGCTCGCTCTGGCCCTTCTGCGGCTTTCAATACCGCCGGTTTGCCGCCTCTGCAAAAGCCTCCCGGCACGGATGCTGATAACCCGGCAGGCCCGATGATCCAGGGGTTGGAGGCTTACTACAAACAGGACGAAGGCGTAAGCGGCGCGGGCGATGCCGGTTCGGCCCAGCCGAAAGACGAAGAATAAGTTGTTCTTTTCCTTTGACCAGAGCCTTTTATTACAAGGAGATCAACCAGGATGACCACTCAGGCAGATTCGGGCAATAAGTTTCGCTTTTTGCGGGTAAATCCTTTTCGCGGCTTGCTGGTAGACGAATCTACGTGGGCCGATGCCCACGATTACCACCGTACTCAGATGCGCTTTCACCTGCTGGCCCTGCACGGCACCGGCATTGTGCAAGGACTGGACGTGGTAGCGATGCAACCGCCCGATCTCAAGCTGATCATCCGGCCAGGGTTGGCAATTGACCCGGAAGGCCGCCTGTTGCTGCTGGCCGATCAGCAGGTCGTGACTGTGCCGCAACAGGCTAACCTGACCACAATCTTTGTCGTGCTGGAATATGGCGAGAAAGCCACCCTGATGCAGAACGTGACCGAAGGCGGCAAACCTCAACCAGCCCGCATGCTCGAAGAATGTCAGGTACGGATCAGCCTGGAAGCTTCGCCGACCGGAGTCGAACTGGCGCGAGTCAGTCTGGAAGCGAACAGCCGCCAGATTCGTAACGCCGCCGCTGGCACGCAACCCGGTACAAACGAGATTGACCTGAGCGGTCGGCCTATTGTCGAAGGTGGAGTAGGAGGCGGCAAAACCCGCCAGGCTCTGACGGTCGGCGTGTTGCGCCACGGCCCGCCTAACTCGGTTGAATGGAAGCGTCATTCGGAAGGTTTGCGGCGGCTTCTGCGCGATACCGGCAACTTGACCAACCTGGATGCGAACGTGCTGGAAGGGGTCGGGCCGATGGATGAGGCGGTGCTACGCAATTGCAAGATGCTCTATATGACCGGGCGAAGTTCGTTCAAGTTCAGCCCGGAGGAAGAGCAAAGCCTGCGCCGCTTCCTCGACCGGGGCGGGGTGCTGTGGTGCGAACCCTGCCGCAACGGGATACCGAGCGGCACGCCGGACGATTTTAGCCGCTCTTGCATCGAACTGGCCCAACGCCTCAACCGCCAGCCAACCCAGCCACGCGGTGGGCATCCGCTTCTGACGGCTCAATACCTGTTTGCGATTCCGCCCGTCGCGGTAGACCCGGCGGGCGTCGTAGTCGAGGCCAACCGCATGATCATTGCGACGGGCGATTACGGCTGTCTGTGGGAAGGGCGCGGCCAGGAACGCACCGAACCGCCCAGCCGCGAAGTCTTGCGGTCGGCTCAGGAATTTGGCACGAACGCCCTATTTGTAGCCGTCAATGCGGGCGGCAAGAGCTAATCCGCCTGCCTGGAAGCGGGCCTCACTTAACGCTGAGTAGTTTTGTAATAGTCCACTTCTTGCCGGGGAAATCAAACCACCAGTTAGCTTTACTCAGCGTGCTGTAGCCCAGGATTAAATTCATCGGTACTTCTATGGTGGCATTTACGGCGGATAGATCGACTCCGGCTACTTTATGAGGCCCGAATTCTTTGCCGCCGATCAGGGTTGGCCCCATAATGAAAGTGGATGTTTCCATTGTGAAGCCGGTAGAATCTGTGCCTTGCGAACGACCTACTTCCTCAAAAAAACCAGGATATTTCTTTATAAAGTTCAGGTCGGCTATCGTAATTCCTGCGCCGGTATCCCAAACTGTTCGGGCAGTTAGCTTTGGGGCTTCAAAGTCACCGTCTTCAACATCACCGAATTCGACATCTACATAGGGATGGAATTTACTGTCGCAAAATAGCTCTTGAAAGGTAACGTTTCCTTCTGTAACAGAGTCGGAATCTATCAAGACTTGATTTTGATCGAACAAGAAGTGACAGCAAAAATCTTTGAGAAAATCCATCCCGATTAGATTTCTTACATCCTGAGTTTCCTCCGGCAGGCGAACTACGGTTAAATCTTTCTTCGAGATAGGCCCAAGCTCGATATTTGGCACGGTAATCAAATCATCACTGCTTTTGGCAAATACTCCTGACGAGTTATTCTTACCCAGGCTCTCAAAGGTGGAAGTGTAATCGTCAAATCTGACGCAAGTTCTGGCCGCGCCGGTATCGAGCAGAAACCGATACTCGTTAGAGCCGATTGTTCCGTCTACCAGAACCTCGGCGGCTTCTATATCTTCTTGATCTGGTTTAATTATCAGATTAAATCCATTCATCATGTCACCTTTTTTAGGGTTAGAGGGGTTTAAGTGAAAGCTTAGCTTACAAAAAAGGCTCCTCCGTGTTCCGTGCGGAGAAGCCTTTTTAATTCAAAGTATCCTGGTGTTCTAGCTAGCTTTTTTGTCAGTCCAGACGGCTTTTGTGTTGGGCTGGTTGTTGCGGGCGAGAGCGGCGCAGCGGCGGGAGCAAAATTTGTTTCCTTTGACGATCTGAGCGTGGCTGAGAACCTGACCGCATTCGGTCCGGCCACAGGTGCCACTTTGAGGGATGCTAGGCTGTAAGAGAATTTCCTGAGTTGCCAGGAGCATGCTCTGGCGACCGTCGCGGTAGAGGCGGTGTTGGCGTTTTTTGATGTCTGCTTCACAAAAAGTACAATAGCCTTTATCGGTAGTCTTCGCCAGGCGTTTTGGCCCCATCAAAATATTGCAGATAGGGCAAACCCGTTCGCCGGGTGCTAATTTATACGGTGAGTGTGACATAAATCTCCTTTCGACGGCTTGGCCTCATTACTTTTATCTAATCTCTTCAACGCTGAAAAGACCGACTTGCTTATCACTGCTCCGTCTGTGTTGCTTCTTGAATAAAGTAAATTCTAAATTCTTACTTCTCTCCCTGATTCAAAAAGATACAACCGTATGGGCGGTTCAGGCTGTTGGTTTTTAGCTCCTCCAAAATTGCAAGAGTAAATTATTCAGTTATTATGTTTAGCGGTGCTGTTATTGCCGAGGCTAGTAGCGGCCCCGACCGATATACAAGAAAAGTGTGGCGCGTGAAACAGTTTCGTTAATCATTTCGTTCTGAGAACAGATGTTAACACGAAATAATTGCTCATACTAATTATAGCCGATCTAGTTCCAAGAAGTGTTAAGATTTGATTACTATTCTTATGCTTTTTGGGTGTGCCAGGTTAGTTTAGACTAGATGCCAACTAACCTGGCCTTAGACATTTCGCAAGTTTACAGAGCCTCTGCACCGCACGATCTGTGCCACCCACTTTACTGCACCGGCTTTACTGCACCGAATTTTAGCTCGGCAGCGTAGCCTCAGTGGGTGTGTTATAATATCGTGATTCTAGTTACAAGAGGCTGCTTTGCCTTTGGCAGGCAAAGAACTAAGGAGTAAGTTTTCAAGGTTGGAAGTATTAAACCTGGTGGAAAATTCGAGTAAATCCAGACGCCGCGACCTCGACCGGGTAATCGCGGTCGGGCCGGGTTCGCTGGGCGAACGGGCCGGAGTGCGGGTCGGCGACCGGCTGTTAGAAATCAACGGCCAGCCGATCCGAGATATGATTGACTATTATTTTGGAGTGGCCGACGACCGTATTCGGCTCAAAATCGAGCGCGATGGAGTCGAGCGCGAACTTAAGGTCAAGAACGCCGCCGGTGAACCGCTCGGCCTTGAGTTTGCCGAGCCGACCTTTGATGGCATCCGGGTTTGCAACAACGACTGCCCTTTTTGCTTTGTCTATCGCACTCCCAAAGGGTTCCGGCCTGGCCTGTATATCAAAGACGACGATTACCGCTATTCCTTTATGTACGGTGGTTTTGTCACGCTTACGAACCTTAAAGAAGCCGATTGGCAACGCATCATCGCGCAACGCCTGACCCCGCTCTATGTTTCGGTTCATTCAACCGAACTGGAATTGCGTCGCCGTTTGCTGGGTAATTCGACCGCGCCGGACATTTTGGAGCAATTGCAGCGACTCAACGCTGGTGGGATCGAAGCGCATACCCAGATCGTCCTGGTGCCGTCGGTCAACGATGGCGCACAGCTTGAAAAGACTGTCCACGACCTCGCCCAGCTTCATCCGGGAGTGCAGACGGCAGCGATTGTGCCGGTGGGTCTGGCCGGGGGGCCAGGCTACGAAGGCGACCGCCGCCGCAATCTCAAAGCTCACGGGCGCGGCTTCCAGGATGCGCCTATGCCGATGCGTCCTTTTACTGCCGTCGAAGCCGAACGAGTGATCGAAGCAACCCACGAATGGCAACGCCGCTTCAAGAAAGAACTCGGTACTCCTTTCGTCTACCTCTCCGACGAGTTTTACCTCCTGTGCGGTCGGGAAGTGCCGGGACGGGCGCATTATGAAGATTTTGATCAGGTCGAAAACGGCGTGGGACTTGTCCGGCGGTTTCTGGACGATTGGAAACGCACCGAGAAGCGTTTGCCGGTAGGTCTGGCCCGGCCTTTGCGGGCGACGCTCGTGACGGCGGAACTGATTACCCCTACCTTCGAGCCGCTCCTGGCTCGGCTGAACCGGGTAGAGGGGTTAGAAATAAATCTTTTAACGGTAGCAAACCAGACTTTAGGCCGCACTGTAACCGTCGCGGGCCTTTTGACAGGCGGAGATGTGATCGCGGCGTTGCACTCGCTTGAAGCGGCGGGCCGCGACCTGGGCGAGGTGCTATTCTTGCCCCAGGTGATGCTGGACAAGAAGGGCTACGGCGCACGCTTTCTGGACGACCTGAAGCCTGCCGATATCGAAAAAGCTCTGGGTCGCCCGGTGGTGATGGCAAGTTTTATGAGCGAGGTCTGGCAGGAACTGATCGCTCGCCAGCAGATTGCCCGGCCAGAGGCTGAACTGGTGGGTACTCATTCCTGAGTCGGTTTTTGGCGGTAGGTTAAGAAGTGGCTGGCGGTAGTCCTTCTTCCTGCGTTCCTATCTCAAAAAATTAAAAACTAACTTATTTTTTGGTTTGTCTCAGGTATTTTTTATGAGTATGCTTTCGCCAGAGTCGGCAGACGACCGCCGACCAGAGCCAGCCCGTCCAGTCAGCCTGGCCCGGCGCATTCAGCAATATTATATGCAGCCTGATCCGGGTACTTTGCGGCAACTTTTCGCCGAAAGCTGGGAAGCGGGCCTTTTCCGCTTTAAAAACGGACGGCCCAACCCGATAACCGTCACTTTCTTTGCCGCCGCCCTGGATGCGACGGGCGAAGCCGGGTGGGAAGGCTTTATTGACGAGATGTTAAGTGGGCCGCTTCCGGCTTTAGCTCCAACTGGCGGGTTTCTTTCGCGCTTGCTTAATCGCAAACCGGGTCGGCAAGACCGGCTTGGCCTGGTAGCTCTGATTGCTTTTTTAAGCCGGAGCAAAGAGCAACGCCCTCTGCGTTATTTCTTGCAACGCACTTTGCCGCCCAGCAGCGATCTGACTCCGCAACTGGCAGCGATGGAGCGCGATCTGGCGGCTTTGCGTCCTCAAGCCGAGATCAATAACCCGCTTCAGCTTGACCAGTTGTGGGCCTTCTTTTATGCTACCGGCGACGAGGGAGCTTTACGCAAGGTAATCGCCGTGGCCGATGACGATGCAATTGCTCCCGCCGAGCGGCTAAGAGGGACACCCTGGAACCGGGCGGCTATCGTACAGGCGGCGGCCTTCTCGCTGATCGAACTGGCTCCACGTCAATCCCGGATCAGTCAAATTATTTACACGGCCCTGGAAGATTACAGCGATAGGCCGGTGTACCAGGTTTTGCTTACCGCGCTAGAACGGGCCGGGATTGCCCAGCTAACGACCGGCCCGGATGGTACACTTGAGATTAACTTTCGGTTGCCCCCGGAATGGGCTTAGATTTAGGGTGTAATAAGCTGAATTAGAACTATGAACAGGCCAAAGACAACTCCAACTTTTCGTGCCGACAACCGCCCAGCTTTGCTCGGTCGTCAGTCCCGTTCCGCGCCTCGCTCGATGCGGCAAAGCTTTCCTTTGATTTTTAGCTGGCTAACCCTTGTAGCAATCTTCTGGTTGTTAGTCTGGTGCACTTCTTCTGATCCAGCTTTTTCAGCTATGCCTGTGTTATCGGCCTCTGCCGCAACGAACCAGATTGCCCCTTCAATGTCATCTTCAGCTAACGCTAGAATAGTGGCTACTACGACCTCGGCTCTTTTAACTTTGCCTCCCCTGGCGATTCCAACCGCCAGTCCGAAGCCGGTGGCTTCCGCTACGCCACCTGCTATCGTAGCTCCTCTTCCTAGCCCGGAAGTCCCGAACACTCTGGCCCCTGGCCCGGTCGCAACATCCGGTCAAACCCTGGACAAAGTGATTAACGCTACGATTGACAAGTGGAAAGGCCCGCTGGGACAGGATGCCGAGTGGGGGTTAGTGATTCACAACCTCGATACGGACGAGAAAGTAGCCCTGAACGAGAATAAGCTGTTCAGGACGGCCAGTGCCTACAAGATGCTTTTGATGATGACCGTTTTTAAGGATATTTCGGACGGCAAGCTGAGTCTGGATGATCAGGTTGTACTAATTTCCGATGCGGCGGCGGCAGACGAGGACGGCGGTTCTCTGATTGTACCAATTGGCGGCAGTTTGCCGGTGCGCGACCTGTTGCACGCCAGCATTACTTATTCCAACAACACCGCTTCGCTGATGCTGCTCTTGCGGGTGGGTATCCCTCATTTTCGGCAGGTGGTGGCCGACGCCGGTTTCAAGGGGGCTAACTTGACCGACTCGTACAACTTTCGAGCTACACCAGAAGATTTCCATCAATTCCTGACCCGGTTGGCCGATCAAAAATTGCTCGGCCCCAGGTACGACCAGCAAATGCTTGATTTAATGTTGCAAGATCAAGTGGACGACCGTATCCCGGCCCTCTTGCCGCCCGGTACCCGTGTCGCTAACAAAACCGGCAACCTGGGCGGGGTAGTCAACGACTCCGCGTTAGTTTTTTTGCCCAACGGTCAGCGTCTGGTCATTACAGTTATGGTGCATCAATCGAACGCTGCTGCCGCTTATAAATTTATCGCCGAACTAAGCCTGGCGGCTTACACCTTTTACCAGCCCTGAAAGCTGCCGGTTCCGCCCCAATCGGCCCCTTTTTCCTACCCCTAATCCCTGAGTGGAAGGGTCTATGTCTCTTTAGCCTCGAATCAAACCTTTATTTCTTCATGCCGGGCTTTTTCGGTGGTTCTGGTCTGTTCAGTTTGCAAATCTCGCAATAACTTTCGGAAATCAGCCTGATCCAGCAACACCGTCGCAATCATCCCACCGACCAGTCCCCAAAAGGCCGAACCGATCCCGGCAATATTGATGTTGGAAAGCGTAATCAGGAAAGCAAAGAGGGCGCCACTCCGAAACGGCCCGGCAAAAGCCGCTTGCAATGCCCCAACCAGCACAGTCAGCATCGCCAGTCCACCCAGCAAGGGAATCAGCGATTTACGCAGGACTACCCGTTCGATTGAGGCCGCGACCGGGGCGATCAGCCCGAAAGCCATCCATAAAAAGCCGCAGACGGTAGTAGCCGCGAAACGGCCTGCCGGTGGCCCGGCCTCCGGCCCGCCCGCAATCGCAATCGTCGGCCCGGCGATACAGGCCGAATGTCCGCCGAAGAAAGCGTTGATCAGGCTGGCTATACCACTGCTGACGGTCATAGTATTGATCGGAGGCCGATAGCCCTGGCTCAGTAGTACGGCGATGCCTTGCCCGTTTTGAATCGTGATCACCGCCACGATCAAGGGTGGGGCTAATTCGACGATAGTAGCAAGGTTGAAGCTCGGCCAGAAAAAGACCGGAGCGGCCAGACGTGGTTGTAAAACGTTCCAGTTGGCCGCCCCGGTCAGGGTTGCCAGGACAAGCGCGACTACGATTGCCCCGACTACCGGCGGGCAGACCCGCCCCCAACGGGGTAAGGCCGCCAGCAACAGGTAAATCGCCAGAGTTGGCCCGGCTATTTCGGGAATTTGCTTCGGGTCGAGCGCGACGAAGACGGCCTGACCATAAGGCAACAGCACTGCCGCCACCATTCCCATTAGCACCGGTTGAGGTAGCCACTTCATCAGTCGCCGCACCACGCCGGTCAACCCTAACCCCACCAGCACCAGGGCGATCACGACGTAGGCTCCCAGCACGTCGCTGAACGGATACCGCTTGAGCGAATCCGAGACAATTGCGGCCCCCGGTATTGACCAGGCCAGCATGAGCGGCTGACGATAGTACAGCGAGAGCAAAACCGTCCCCAGCCCACCCCAGAAGTAGACCGCAAAAACCCAGGAGACCGTAGTTTCAAAGGGCAGGGCGGCACTGTTGGCGGTCGTGAGCAAGATTACCAGTGGCCCGGTCGCCGCAAATAGAAAAGCCGTAAAACCTAACGCCGCCCGCGTAGGCGTCATTTCGCGCCAGGCCGCGCCCACACTGCCCCGCCAACCGGGGCCGCGCTCAAATATCACGCCGCTTCACTCCTTGTTGCACTCCCATTATATTTTTAGACCAGATCAGATTAGACCAGACCAAACAGAAAACCAGACTGGAAAAGCATTTATCCAGTCTGGTTTTGTATTATAAACAGTTGGGCTAAAATTAGCTTCTAAGTGGAGTTGTGCTGTCGAGAACAGAGTTACGGCTCTCAGCTTCTAGTTGACCGCCTCCACCAGTTGCTCCTGGCTCGGAGCAGGAGTAACGTCTTCCGGCTCGGCTTCGATAGTGATATGCGGAATCCAGTCCAGAAATTTAGGCATCCACCAGTTCCAGTCACCCAACAACCGCATTGTAGCCGGTAGCAGGATACACCGGATCAGGGTCGCATCCACAAAGACTGCCACGGCCAGACCCAGACCGAGTTGCCGCACGATCATAATTTCCAGCGTTACGAAGACCGAAAAGACCACGACCATAATTGCCGCCGCGCTCGTCACCGTGCCGCTCGTCACGCTGATCCCTTGCGCCACCGCTTCGTTCGAGCTTGCCCCTTTGTCCTTCGCCTCTTTGATACGGGTCAGGATAAAGAGGTGATAGTCCATCGAGAGGCCGAACATAATCGCAAACATAAAGATCGGCGTAAAGTTTTCAATTACGCCGGTCGGCTTGAAACCGATCTGCTCGGTGAAATAGCCATCCTGAAAAACCAGCACCATCGCCCCGTAAGCCGCCCCGCTGGATAGCAAATTGAGCAAAATAGCTTTGATCGGGATAATCAGCGAGTGGAAAGCCACCAGCAGCAAAAGGAAGCTCAACCCCAGCACGAAGCCAAACACCAGTGGCACCGCGTCGGTGTAAAACTTATTGGCGTCCAGGGTGTAAGCTGCGCCGCCCCCGACATAGGTTTGCACGCCATTGATTTTGCCAAAGATTGACGGTAAAACCTCGCCGCGGATTTTACGCACAATTCCCTGGTTAAATTCGTCGTTGCGTGTACCGCCCATGTAGAAGCTGACGTAACCGACATTGCCGCCCCGCGAGTAGACGATGTTGGAGGGGTTGCTCAAGCCTTTGGTCTGCAAAGCTTCGGTGCGGAATTTTTCCAGAGCGGCTTTTGTTTCGGGCTGGCTGGCGTTTGTGGCGTAAACGTTCATCTGGAGGGTCGTTCCCTGCGGCCACTTTTCGGTCAGTACCTTCAAAGCTTTGCTGCCTTCCATCGAGGCGGGCAGACCGTTGATCGAGTTCTGACCGAGCCGAATGTGCAGGAGCGGAAAGCCCATCGCCAGTAACAGCACTACCACTACCGTGGCCGAAACTATCGGACGGCGCATTACCCGCAGCACGAAATGACCCCAAAAGCCGCTACCTTCTTCGCGCTCGCGGCCAAAATAAGGGATACGGCCCCAGTTGATTCCGTTGCCCAGGATAGACATGGTGGCGGGCAAAAAAGTCAGGCTACCGATCACCGCCGCCAGCACTACCCCAATCGTGCCGCTTGCCATCGAGGTAAAGGTAGCGTCGCCGATCAGATATAACCCGGCCAGACTGATCATTACGGTCAGGCCGCTAAAAAAGACCGCCCGCCCCGCCGTGCTGCTGGCAACTTCGATTGCCTGAGCCTTGTCCCGCCCGCGCCGCCGCTCCGAGCGATAGCGCGTTATCATGAAAAGGGAGTAGTCAATTCCAACGGCCAGGCCGATCAGCACGACCACCTGCTCGGAGGAAGTATCTATCGGGCTGAAGATATGGCTGTAAATCGCCAGCAATCCAAAAGCAGCCAGCAGCGAAGTGGCGGCCAGGATCAAGGGTATAACTGCCGCCGCGACCGTCCCGAAAGCAATCAATAGAATGATGAAAGTGAGCGGAATAGTCAGGATGAGCGAACCGTCCAGGCTTCGGGTCAGCACGACCTCGAACTCGTCATCCAGCAAATAACCGTTGTAGTTGTAAATCTGAAAATCTTTATGGCCTTCTTTGAAAGCTTTAACGCCTTTATCCGCCTCGATCAATTTCTGATGGACTTCCTTAGAAGTAGCCGCCTGGACGTGGGCCACTACCCGTACCGCCGTGGTATCCTGGGAAACCAGTTGCAGCCCGTTTAGTCCTTCCAGGGGGTTCAACACGTTCTGGTAGAGCGGAGTGGTTGCGCTGTTCTGGGTATAAGTTTGGGCTTTGAGATTTTCGGCCAGGCTATTGACTAGATCGCGAAAGGCCGGGTCGTTCGTCTTGAGCGCCGGATGCGTCACAACTACGACCAGATCGTCCGAAGAAACCTTTGGAGCGGTCTTGTCCGGGTTCTGGTTGTCGGCGTTAAAAGCCTGGCCGCCTTTGCTGGCTTCCAGCTTGACGGTGCCGTCGCTATCGTTCAGCCCTTTTGTCCGCGTACCCAGAACCAGACCGCTTGCAAAGATACCGACTGTAACGGCGAACCACAGCCCAAAAACCAACCAGCGATGCCGAGAACTCCATACCGCGAGCCTTACCGTGGCCGGGCCTTTCCTGGCTTTGGCCCTACTAGCTTCTACTTGCATGGTAACGATTACTCCTTTTAGGACACGAGCCAGGCAACACGACTAAACTGGCTCTAAAAAGCTGTATACGTTTATTTTCAATCCAAATGGCACCGATTTAAACTGTTTTCTAACCGGGCATAAAGCTAGACAGTTCAGGCGGGTGATTTGTTTCATCCGCTTTTCCCTGCCAATTATAACTCAGGTGAGGGCAAGTTGTAAGGTGCGGAAAGAACTATATTCAGTCCTATGCCCGCAATAGGAGAAAATATACATTTTCAGGTAAGTTCAGATAAGTAGGAGTTATAAGATAAGAACTTATAAGATAATAGTTGACCCTCTAAACGAGCCTAAAACTTGTGAGTCTTTTGATAGAAGTAAATATCAAGAGCTTATAGGCGATCATCCACTGTTTTCTAAACTTCATCTACTGGATGATAAAAAGAGTTAATGTCAATATTCACTTTTGAGAGTAATGTTACGTTAGGCAAGATAGGAGGTAAAACGGTAATTGCCTATACCTCCTATATTATTGCTTTGTCTTCTACTGACAAACAACACCTGGTTGATTTTCATCAAGAGGCTCTAAAACTATGATCTAGGTAAAGCCTCGCAAGAACTTAGCTAAGCTCGAATTATAGTTCAGACAAATAGAGCTAATCCTGAAATTGGATTAGCTCTTTAAATTCTCACCCTAATTGGTACGGTTTTGTGGTTCATGCGCACTTTCGGAGAAAAAGGGCTAAATTTACAGAAAGCCAATCAGCTTTTGGCTCAATTTAGTGCCAACTCTCCACAACTTCACACAAAGTGCGCATGCACCGGGTTTGTATTAAAATAGGGCGTAGAATACTAAGTACCAGAATAAATTTAAGCTGTTTTGGGCTGGCCCGCAACACTATTCTTGATTCAAAGACGGAAACTGTTCTTTTAATTATTCCTGGTGGGAGCAAGAAAAGAGGAAGGAGCGTAGCTAAAATAAGATGACGGAAGAAAAACGTTACACTGAAGCGGAAGCTCACCGCTATTTTGGAGTGAAGCTAAACAATTCGACCTGGGAGTTTTTGGGCAAAGCTGAGCGTACCGCCGCCGAGGATACGCGGATGATCCACATGGCTCACGCCTCCCGCTTTCACTGGGGCGAATTCCCAGGCGCGACCGCGGCTAATTTTGCCCGTGGCGATTGGCTGGTTTCACACGTCTACGCCGTCCTGAATCAGCCCGGCCCGGCGGTAAAACATGCCCGCCTCAGCCTGCAAACCTGCCAGGACAATGCTCTGGGCGATTTCGACCTGGCTTATGCTTACGAGGGAATGGCCCGTGCGCTGGCCTGCGCTGGAGACGAGCAGCAGGCCAGTCAGTATTTGCAGCAGGCGCAGTCTGCCGGGGAGCAAATCGCCGAGGCCGAAGACCGCTCGATCTTCCAGGCTGATCTGGTTGCCGAACCCTGGTACGGCCTCAGCCGAGCTTAGCCTGTTTCTTAGCTCAGAGTGCGCTGGAAAAGGGCCACTGCTTCGGCCCAGACCTGATCGGCACTGGCCGAGTCGTAGCGATTGCCTTCGTCCCGCATAAAAGCGTGTTCGCCGGGGAATTCCAGGACGCGCTGTTTAACCCCGCCCGCCTCCAGACCTTGCCTGATCTGTTCGCGGGCATTGGATGGCACGTGCGGGTCGCCAGAGCCAAACACTACCAGCAATTCCCCTTTGATCTCGCCCAATCGTCCCAGTGTTCCGGCGTCACTATCGCTGCCGAGCTTACCGTTATGCACCCCTGTTGGGTAGCAGCATACTCCCGCCCGCACCTCGTTTTGCAAGGCCGCCCGCATCGCCAGATGTCCGCCGATACAAAAGCCCATTGTGCCAAGCCCTTTCCCGGCCACCTGGGGATGGCTTGCCAGATAATCCAGGGTCGCACGAGCATCGGCATCGAAGGCGGCCACCGGCGTGCGGCGGGCGGCGTCGTTGCCGCGCATCCGGCCCAGGTCGTCGTAAGGGATAACCAGGCCCACCGGCTCGATGCGGTGATAAATTTCAGGCGCAGCCACCACAAAGCCGTGTCCGGCCAGCCGTTCGACCGAGCGACGGATCGGCCCGGTAAGTTGAAAGATTTCGGAATAGAGCAATATTCCCCCGTAAGTCTCGCCCAGCCCGCCTCCTTTGGGAGCGGCCAGGTATACCCGCATCAAGCTATCGTCCACGTGCAATTCTACTTCCTGAGTCGTTATTTGCATTAGTTTCCTCGCTTTTTCATTTAATTTCTGGTCAACGCTTGCCCGTTATTCCCGGCCTATAAGTTGACATAATATAAAACTTTCTTCTACTCGAATTTGACCACTCGCTGCGTACACCGTATCATGAGATTGTAGAAACTTTCTAGCAGCGCGAATGAAAACAGGAGAATAATTTTGCGGGTACTTTTGACGAATGACGACGGCATAGACAGCCCCGGTCTGCACGCTCTGTACGAGGCTGCCGCCAGTGTGCCGGGTGTCGAAGTGACGGTGATCGCGCCGGATCGCAACTGGAGCATTAGCGGGCATAACAAGACGATGGATCGGCCTTTGCGCGTTTCGGAAGTAATGTGGTACAACGGCCTGACCGTGCTGGCGACCGATGGCACGCCCGCCGATTGCGTCAGTCTGGCCGGACTCGGCCTGATGCCCGAACGGCCCGACCTGGTGCTGAGTGGCATCAACACCGGGCCAAATCTGGGCGACGACGTAACTTATAGCGGTACGGTCGCGGCGGCAATGGAAGCTCATATCGCGGGCATTCCGGCCCTGGCTTTTTCGGTCAGCGAACACCTCGATCAGAATTACGCGGGCGCGGCTACTTTCGCCCGGCAGATGGTTACGCGCTTTCAGCAAGGTTTGCAGGGTGAACCAGGCGGCTTGACCCTTACCTCCGACCTTTTCTTGAACATCAACGTGCCGAGCTTGCCTTTCGAGGAAATCAAGGGCGTCGAAGTAACCCGGCAAGGGCGGCGCATTTACCGCGACGAGCTTTTCACCCGCACCGACCCTCGCGGACGACCTTACTACTGGATTGGCGGCGAACGCCCGGACGGTCATATCATTGAAGGTACTGACATTGCGGCAATTTACGCTCATCGCATCAGCGTGACCCCGATGATGCTGGATTTAACGAACTACAGCCTGCTCGAAAAGCTCAAGCAATGGCAGTTTTAACCAGCTTTAATTCGACCGCGCATGCCTTCATCTCGTCCGAGACTGGTACCGTTACTTCACGGCCATCTTCGCTAACCTCCAGGCTGCGCTTCTCTGAAATGAGGGTGGCTTCTTCAACCCGGTAATCTGCCGGAAACTTCAGCACGAACCGGGTTCGCCCGGTGGCATATTCGCCTTTGCTATTGGCCAGTACCCACCAAAGGGCCGGGTTGTTATCCACTTGCAGACAATCGAAGGCAGTCCGGCGCAACTCTCCTCTTTCGTAGGCGAAACCTTCCCCGGCATCCTCGTAAAAGAGTGTGCTGGCCTGACCGTTGGCGTCGGGGAAAATCGCCAGGGTCAGCGGAGCCGCCGGGTCGTGCTGGCCGGTGTGTTGCAGTACCGGCCCCAGTGGTAAAATCGTCCCGCCCCGCACATAGAGCGGCATAGTATCGAGGGGAGTCGGGGCCAGCAGGTGTTGCTGCCCGGCGGGTAGAGGTTTAGCCGTCCAGAAATCGTACCAGACCCCGGCGGGCAAATAGACATAGCGGTACTGGCGGCCCGGCGCGTAGACCGGCGCAGCCAGGAGTGCCTCGCCTAGCATAAACTGGTCGTGAAGCTGGGTCAGGGCCGGGTCGTCGGGAAAGTTGAACAGCAAGGGTCGCAGTATCGGGCTTCCCGTTCGGCTGGCTTCCTCGAAAAGAGTGTAGAGGTAAGGTAGTAGTCGGTAGCGCAGTTCGAGGTAACGTCGGCATATCCCCTCGACCTCCGGTCCAAAGATGTACGGCTCGTGTCGCTCCGACCCCTGCGCACTGTGTCCCCGCGAGAAGGGATAAAGAACCCCCATTTGCATCCAGCGCGTGAATAATTCCCCGTCGGCGTTGCCAATAAAGCCGCCAATATCGGTGCCGCAAAAGGCTACCCCCGACAGGCTGAGGTTGCACAGCATGGGAATAGACATTTCAAGATGTTCCCAGGTACTGATGTTGTCGCCGGTCCAGACCGCCGCCCAGCGTTGGATGCCCGCAAAGCCCGCCCGCGAAAGGATGAAGGGGCGGGCCTGGGGCCGGACGGCCCGCAAAGCCGCCTCGGTCGCCTGGTTTTCGGTTAGCGCGTACAGGTTGTGCAGTTCAGCCCAGGTGCCGCCTTCTGCCGGGTCGCCGACGAGTGTACCGAGTGGGAAATCAAGCGGTTTCCAGCCCTCGGCAAACAGGGCCGGTTCGTTCATATCGTTCCAGATACCCGCCACACCTGCTTCCAACAGGGGATTGTGTTGGTCGCCCCACCATTGCCGTACTTCGGCGCGGGCGAAATCGGGAAAAACACATTCCCCCGGCCAGACCCAGCCTGTTAGATAAGGTTTTGTGTCGTCCTCCGGCTGTGGGTTACGGATAAAAACATCTGCCTTTAGCCCCGCCTCGTAAACCGGGTAATCGCCTGGCTCATATTTCACGCCAGGGTCAACAATCGTAACGACCTTAAAGCCTTCCTCGGCCAGTTCGCCGATCAAGCGGGCCGGGTCGGGAAACTGGGTCTTATCCCAGGTAAAAACGCGGTATCCCTGCATATAGTCAATATCCAGCACAATCACATCGGCGGGCAAGTTCCGGCTGCGAAATTCCCGCACGACCTCGCGTACCTGTTCCTCCGAAGTATAACTATAGCGGCATTGTTGATAACCTAAAGCCCAGCGCGGCGGTAATTTCATTCGCCCGGTCAGGCTGGTGTAGCCTTCCATAATCTGAGCGGGAGTTGGCCCGTAGATAAAATAATAATCCAGAAAACCACCCGCAGCCCAAAAAAAATAGTGGCCCGGTTTCGAGTAGCCCATATCAAAGCCGGTTCGATAGGAATTATTGAAGAAAAGGCCGTAGCCACTGTTTTCGCCGGGACGTAAAGCCAGAAAAAAGGGAATCGCCTGGTACATTTCATTGGTGGCCGGGCCGTGGCTGGCTTTATCCACCGGCCAGTTACTATAATGCCGCCCTAGCTTATCCAGCAGGCCGGTGCGTTCGCCAAAGCCGTAATAATGCTCGTTGGTCGGAATGCGCTTGCTCCAGCTAACCTGACCGTTCTCGGCCCAGGTTGCGCCTTCGGCGTCGTCGCCTAGAATTTGGCCCGTCCGGTCGAGGATAGTCAGGTGGGAAGTAGCCCGTTGCACTTTAAGGGTTAGAACCCCAGTTTGAGCCGTGACGGTATGGTCAGTCTCGGTAATTTGGAAGGGTGGTGGGCCAAAAGTTTCGTCTGCGACGGGAACGGCCCAGGAGGAAGAGGGCGGGAATACCCCGTTTGGAGCTACCCGCACTCGTACCAATCCGGGCGTCAGGACTGTCAGCCGCAGGCGGGCCGTTCCATCGCACTCAAAGGTAAGGTGCGGCCCTTCGGACTGCCACTTTCTCACCGCACCCAGCCGATAAAGGGCGTTTTCTTCCTCACTTGTCATCGTCCATTTGTCTTTCTCCCTTAAACTACCCTACTAAAAATTGATCCAGAGTTTGTTTCGATTATACAACAATATTTTGAAAGCTGATGAAGGGTGTAAGATAATAGGAATGTTATTGAGGGTGGGGTAGCGTAGCCTGAGCTGACCTGCTGGTAGGCCGGGGTTGCGAAACTTGAGCCTCTCCCGGTACGTATATTAGAGGCGAGTAAGCCAGTGGGGTCGAGAAAGAAAAGAGGACTTATGCGAAGCGGATGCTGCCCTAAATGTGCCAGTACCGAGATTTATTACAAAGACCCGGAAAAATCATTGCACGGTATAAGTAGTATTCCTCTCGGAGGTATCTGGAAGTCCACGTCGCCCATATTAGTATACATTTGCGCGAGTTGCGGTTACATCGAAAGCTACTTGTTGAACCTCAAAGAAACCGAATACGTCAGGCGAAAATGGCGCAAAGTGCCGCCGCAGTATCCGCCCGTTCCTGCCGACCAGGGTTGGCCTAGCACCGGAGACGCTTTACGTTAATAGTCTGGCTGGACAAAAATACATTTCCAAAGAAAAGAAGCCTGGTACTACTGATCCTGGAAGTGCCAGGCTTCTTTGGACTCGCTTATTTAATCGAAAATAGAGAGCCTTACCAGCCCCACTTTGCGGTATAATAGGGATTCGGGGTTGGTTTCAAGAAACCCGCCGTTTCCTTTTCATTTCTAAGCACAAGACTGGCGTAGCTTAGATTTAGATTTAAGCTGCAATTGAGGATTAGAAGTTGCCTGCCGAAAAACTCTGCCAGGCAGGAGTTAAGTGCTGTTTAGAGGATATATGCCTAAGCAAACTTACTATGAGATTTTAGGAATAGAGCGTCAGGCACCGGCTGCCGAAATAAAATCGCAATACCGCAGGCAGGCCAAGCGGTATCATCCCGACCTTAATCCGGGCAATCCACAGGCCGCCGAGCGGTTCCGCCAGGTGCAGGCGGCTTACGAGGTGCTGCTCGATCCTGAAAAAAGACGACAGTACGATGCCTCGCTGTTGCCCCATAGCCAGAACGCAACCCAGAGCTACGGAAGCGGGCCACGCCCGTATCGCCGCTACGATGGCCGGTCACGCCAGCGTCCCAGGGCGTCCGGTCGCCCGGTCAATCGGCCTCATCAACCTCGCTCGGCTTATTCCCACTACGATGTCACTCTTAATCTGTCCGAGCTTTTCCGGGGTGCCCGGCGGCACCTCACGGTCGGTCAGACCTTTACTTGCGGACGCTGCCGGGGTCGGGGAAAGCTTGAGAACGGCGCACGGTGCGAACGTTGCGACGGTTACGGTTTTGTGGTGAGTTACCAGCGACAGGAAATTCTAATCCCGCCCGGTTTGCAACCCGGCATGAGTATTCATGTCGAAGTGGACGAGAACCAGCCTGAACACCCTCTTCTGGATGCGCCGGTTGTCAGTAATATCTCGGTGACGATTAAACTGATGGCCTCGACGCTTTTCGAGTACCGCGACCACCAGTTGTACACCCAGACTCAGGTTCCGGGCTGGCTTCTGGCTCAGGGTGGCGAATGGACAATCCCCGCGCCCGAAGGCGGCGACCTTACTTTCAAGATTCCCGCCGAGACTCTCAGTGGTAGCACCCTCACGCTGCGAAAGCGCGGATTGCGAAACGGAGCTTCCCAAAGGCGCGGCAACTTGATCTGTACTGTTTTCGCCGTGTAGAATCAAGGGGCGGCCATATTTAAAGCCGGAAAGGACGGAGCAACGTGAAAACGACTTATGAGGCGGTCTGTCGCTATGAAGATGGTAGCGAAGACCGGGCCACCGTAGTAATTACCAGTGAAGGTAAAACTATTTTTCAAGTAGCCTGGGAAATTACAAATGGCGAAAAAGACCGGGCTGTACTCGAAGCCTCTTCTAGCCAGGCAGCTTTCGCGCTCTGGTGTGAAGAAAATGGCTTCGAGTCAGCGGTCGAGTAAGCCGCGATTAGGTTTCTTTTTAATTTGGCCCGTAAGTAAAGGAAAATAAGAAAGGGCAGGGCTAAATTATTATTACGGCTCGACTTGCACGCCTCGCCAGAAAGCTACGTAGCCGGTAATGTTCTTGGCGGCTTCTTTTGGTTGCGGATAATACCAGGCAGCGTCTTTGTTGGTCTGGCCGTCTACGACGATACTGTAATAACTGGCGGTACCTTTCCAGGGGCAGCCAGTGTGGGTCAGACTTTCCTCCAGAAACTCACGCTTGACTGCTGAGGGTGGAAAATAAGTATTTCCTTCGACTGTTTCGACTTTGTCTGCGGTTGTCTCGGCCAACACCTGGCCGTTCCAGACTGCTTTAGGCATTCTAAAATCTCCTTTGCTTGCTCACAATTCTAATTTACTCTAGCTCTAACATGGTACAACACGAGGTCAAGCTGATAATATAGGAAAGGGTACGATTGCGTGACAATTTTAAGGCTGGAAATTCGTCCGGCCTATGGTACAATAGACAGGTTCAACTAAATTCTACCATACGACCAACTATAGTTTTAGAACCAGGGACATTTACTGATTATGACACGGCGAACATGGATACTTTTCGGCCTCCTCCTGCTGGTAATAGGGCTGCTGGGCGGAGTTGGGCTGACGCTCTTACTTAACACTCCGACGCCTCCGGTAGACGAGAACCAGCCTTTTGCTAAAGGCGGGCAGATCAGCCAACCGCCAACCGCCTCACCCGGCCCAACCGGGCCGACCGAGCCGACGCCTCTACTCGCGACGGCGACCCCGTTGCCCAGGCCCACCTTTGCCGCTCCACCCACCAGCCAACCTCAACCTCCGCCGTCCCAACCAACTATCGAGCTTAGTCCGACCCCGACGCCGCGCCCAAGCCTGGGCCTGGTTCCGAAAAAAATTAGAATTCCGGCGATCAAGCTCGATACCTATGTAGAGCGGGTCGGCATTACTCGCCTGGGAGCGATGGATACACCCCGTAATATCTGGAACACGGCCTGGTTTGGCAACGGTGGCTACCGGCCCGGCGACCCTGGTAACGCCGTCATTGCCGGACACCTGGACGCACCGGGCACACAGGCTGTTTTCTGGAACCTCGATAAGCTTAAACCGGGCGACCAGGTATTTGTCAGCGATGAAACCGGCAAAGAGCTGACTTTCCAGGTAGTGTCTCGTGAGATTTACCGACCAGGCGATGCCCCGCTTCAAAAGATTTTCGGCCCTTCACCCAACTCGCTGTTGAACCTGATTACCTGCGGCGGCAATTTCCTGCCCGCCAGTGCCAGCTACGACAAGCGTCTGGTGGTCTTCACCCGGTTAGTGACTCCTTCTTAAACTTTTTGGCTCCCGCCCTTCTTAATTGCGAGAGGAGCCAGAGGCAGCCGCACCGTGAAACAGGTTCCGTGGGCGGGCTGACTTTTGACCGAAATAGTCCCCGCATGGGCCTGGGTGATCGTATCGGCGATAAATAGGCCCAACCCGGCCCCTAGCTTGCTTCGAGCAGTGGCCTGGCTGCATCGGTAGTGGCGGCCAAAGATGTGCGGTAAATCTGCCGCCTCGATCCCCGGCCCGGTATCCGTAACCGTCAGGCTGGCCCACTCCTGTCCAGTGTCGTCTCGGCTTCGGTCGAGCGCGAGGCTGACCCGTCCGCCTGCCGGGGTATAGGTCATTGCGTTATCCACGAGGTTGAAAAGTAATTGTTTTAGCAAATCAGCGTCACCGGGTACCTGGGCCTGGACAAGCTGGCTAATCTCAACTTCGACCTGCCGGTTCAGAAATTTCCCCTGCCGGGCAACCTCGATTAGCAGCAAGTCTAACTCTACCATCTGCCGGTTGGCTTCGTAAACTTGCAGGTTTTGCCCTACCTCGATCCGACCGTTAGTGAGCAAGTTCGCCACCAGTCGGGAGAGCCGTTGAAGTTCTCCGTTAATTTGTTGCACATCCTGTCGGGCTTCGTCTTCCAGCCTGGGATTGAGCAACAGCACATCTAGCTGACCTCGAATGGCTGTAAGTGGGGTTCGTAATTCGTGCGATACGTCGGTAACAAACGAGCGTTGCAGCCCAAAACTGGCTTGCAACCGCTCTAACATCTGATTAAACGCATTGTTCAGCAGTTGAATTTCGGTAGTTTGCTTGTGCGGCTCTAGCCGGATTTCAAGTTGCTGCACTTCTAACCGGTGCATCGTGTTAGTCACCATTTGCAGTGGCTTTAGCTCCCGGCGGGTCAGCCAGTAGTTAATGCCGTAAGCGATTATTACGGCAACCAGGCTGGCTAGAATCAGCCCGATTGTCAGAATATTGCCGACCCGCTCCACGGTTTGCAGGGATTGACTAAGCTGGGCTACCGCCACAGTTTGTTGCGCTTCGTCCTGTAGCACCATTGTGAGCGTATGGAGGGATTTGCCTTGCGTATCCTGGCGGGTATTCAAGACGGGCTGGCCTTCCAGTTGCAGAGCCAGACTAAAATCGTGGGGATTGAACAAAAGTTGCTCCGGCTCGAAATTGGCTGAGTGAGCCAGGGCCGCACCGCTTTGCTTATCCATAAGCTTGAACAAAATCGGTTGCTCGGAATTAACTTCCTCGGCCTGAAAAGCCTGGGTGAGCTGGCTATAAAAGGCTTGGTTGAAAGTATGGCCGGAAGCTTCCCACAGGCGGGTAAAAGTCCGTAGCTCCGACGCTTGCATCTGCAATCGCTCGTCCACCTCGCTGAGCATCCGGGTCATTACTATTTCGTGGACAATCAGACTCAGCACGGTCAGTGCGACCAGCACTACGCCTACGCTTCCCAGGATCAACCGCCCGCTAAGGGAGCGCGGTAAGCTCAAGCGGCCTTTGAGCCAGGGTTGCCGGAACGGGCCAGCCTTTTCAAGCCGGGTGGCCGCTCCAGGCCCCATAGTTGAAGGTATTTGCATGTTGTTCTCACAAAGAATAGAACCAAATGATTTTTTTCTAGCTGAAAGACTTGTTTTTACTCAAGCCTTCAGGATGTAACCCACTCCACGCACGGTATGAATTAGCTCGGAGTGACCGGCTTGATTTAGTTTGGCCCGTAAGTAGTTGATATAAACCTTGATCACTTCCAGCCCCGCTTCGTTGTCATAACCCCACACATGCTCGAAAATCGCCTCTTTGGTCAGCACCTGACCGGCATGCTGGGCCAGTAACTCGACCAGATCGTATTCACGGGCCGTCAGGTCAATCGGCTGTTCGCCGCGCCAGACCTGCCGGGCCGCATTGTCAATAAGCAAGTTTCCAACTTGAAGTTTGTGTTTGAGGCGACCTCGATTGTCCACCTGGCGCAACCTGGCCCGGATGCGAGCCAGTAATTCATCAAAAGCAAACGGCTTGGTGACATAATCGTCCGCGCCGCTATCTAACCCGGTCACTTTATCTTCCAGTTGATCCCTGGCGGTTAACATAACAATCGGCAGATTTTTGTCGCCCGCCGCCCGCAGTCGGCGGCAGACTTCGTAGCCGTTCAGGTCAGGCAAGGTCACGTCTAAAACTACGAGATCAGGTGGATTGTCGCGGGCTAAATCGAGAGCCGCTTCGCCTTTATCAATGGCGGTTACACTAAAGCCTTTGTAAGTCAGACCCCGCCGTAGAAAATCGGTAATTTGAGGCTCATCGTCTACCACAAGTATCCGTGCCATAGTTACCTCGTTTACTTTTCTTTCGTTTTACAAAATTCAAAGCGCGTTTTGCCGAGCATCTATCAAGTTTTATAATCTGTGTTACATCAAAGATTATGCCAGTAACTGCCGCTTCTCTTACGAGTTTTTAATCCAAATTTTACCAGACTTTAACACAGCAGAAGTATAGTTATGCCTGATAGCACTATTTTGCCGCGATTTAGCTTACTAACCTCTGGCAAGGCGAAAGGATAAACTGGTATGCCTGAGCGATTTGAAGTGGCGCGAACTACCAGAGTTGCCGAGCCTCAGACAATTATGCGATCCGCCCGTCTCAGCCTGAGAGCAAGCCTGGCTTTGCTGCTGGTTTTGCCAGGTCTGACCAGTTGGAGTTTCGGCCAGGGTTGGCTAAACGATACGCTGACAGTAGGACTGGCTTTGATTACAGTCGGGCTATTAGCTCTGCACCTGCGAGTTTATTTATGGCAACCTGACCGCGATAACTCTGCGACGCGGGCCTATGATTGCCGCTAGAAAACAATTCCCCGACAAGCGGGCCAGAAGCAAAAAGCCTGAGCCTGTAGAAGTCGCCGGGACTTCTACAGGCTCAGGCGTAGGGCTAAATCGGGTTGGCGACCGACCGCTGAAAGTTGCGGTAGCCGTACCACAAGCCAAAGAGCATGAAGGCGACCAGCACCGGCAAATCTATTGCCAGCCCGATTTCCGGTTGCGCCCGGTAGAGCAGGTGGCGGGTGGCGTCTACGGCGTAAGTCGTGGGGTTGAGTAGTGCAATCCAGCGAATAGCCCAGGGCATCCCGGCTAAAGGGTAGAGCGCGTTGGAGAGGAACAGCACCGGCAAGTTCATCACCATAATAAGGGTGTGATAGCTTTCCATACTGCGGGCGCGACTGGCAAAACCTGCCGCCACTCCTACAAAGCCCAGGCAGTAAACCGCCACGATGCCCAGCCCGGCCAGCCAGAACGCTGCGTTGGTGGTGAGGCGCGTATCCAGCAGGACACCCAGCAACAGCACGACTCCGGCCTGCACAAGAGCTTTGGTCAGGCCACTGGCCAGCGTCCCTAGCAGCACGGACAAGCGGGGAACCGGCGCAACGAGGTATTCTTTGATCACGCCGTTAACCCGCTCGATCAGCAGGGTTGCCCCGCCCAATACCGCCGCCGTCAGGCCCGTCAGCAGCATCACGCCGGGGGCGATGTACGCCTGATAGCCCAGGCTCGTCAGAGTTGTATCTTTGAGGTCTTTGAGCGCACTATCCATGCAGACGCCAAACAGCAACATCCACAGTACCGGCGTCGCCAGAGTACCGCCGAGTTCCATCGGGCTACGTACAAACTTACGCATGTGTTTGTACCAGAGAGTAAAAACGCCCGTCGCCATGCCGTCCCAGCGTGCAATCTTCTCGGCCTGGACTTCGTGGGCCAGGGTCGGTTGAGGCCGACCAGTCTTGAGTACGGTTGCCATCAGTCGCGTAACCTCCTGCCGGTATACTTAAAGAAAACGTCGCTAAGTTCAGGCCGTTTGAGCGAGACATCGGCCACTGCGAAGCCGTTTTGCTCGGCCAGTTCGATAATCGGTTTGAGCGAGCGGCCCGCTTCGGTTTTTAAACCAACCTGCACAGTTTTTAAGAGTGACGTAGCCTCGCTATCGGTTTCGCAATTGCTTTCGATTTCGCTCTTGCTTTCAGTCGCCCTTTCGGTCGGATTGGGTGCGCTATTCACCGCCGAGGAGCCTGGCTCGGCCTCGGCCTGGGGCAGACTTGCAAAAAGCACCCACTCTTGCTGCTCCAAAGCCGCCATGAATTGGGTCGGCTCACCCTGTCCGGTCACGCTAACCACGTCGGCTCCCAGCGACTCGATCAGGTTGTTAGGTTGGCCTTCGACCACCAGTCGGCCTTCATCTATGATGCCTACCCGGTCGGCCAGATGTGCCGCTTCGTCCATGTAATGGGTGGTTAAGAGGATTGTCAGCCCTTGCTCGGCCTTGAGTCGCTGGATATAAGTCCAGATGCGGTCTCGATTGTGTGGGTCAAGGCCGACCGTTGGTTCATCCAGGAACAGCACGCGAGGACTCGTCATCAGGCCACGGGCCAGTTCGAGCCGCCGCTTCATGCCGCCTGAATAAGTCCGCACCGTTCGGTCCAGAACATCTTCCAGTTCGACCAGGGCGGCAAGTTCGGCAATGCGGGCCTTGATCTGCGGGCCGGACAGTTTGTACAACCGCCCGTGGACTTGGAGCAGGAGCCGTCCGGTCAGGTTGCGATCCAGCACCGTTTCTTGAAAAGTTACCCCGATGTGGCGGCGCACCAGGGCCGGTTGAAGGGCTACGTCGTAACCGGCGACGCTGGCTCGACCGCCTCCCGGCGGGATCAGGGTAGTCAACATGTTAATAGTAGTAGTTTTACCGGCTCCGTTAGGGCCAAGCAATCCGTAAATCTGGCCTGGCTCGACCCGCAAGTCTAGCCCTTCGACCGCCCGCACTTCGCCATAATGTTTGCTCAATCCGACCGTTTCAATCGCATATGAGCTGGTGAACGGTAGACGCAGGCCGGTCGTAAGGCCTTCCGGTCGTAATTGCGTAAGTGTCATCGGTTTAATCCCTTCCTTACCTCGACTTTGCCTCACTCGGCTTGTTTCACTTCATCCCATCAGCTTGTTGCCAGGTTTAGAAAAGGCGTTTTGGGAGCCACTGGCCCAGTGGCTCCCAGGCTACCGAAAGCCGACCGGGAGCCTGACCCTGTTTGTTGTCGTAGACGGTTTTGCGGGTTTCCAGGAAAGTGACCAGCGCGTTTAGCTCGTCCGGCTTCAAATTGCTGTAGGCGGGCATTCCGTTGCCACCGTTGGCGATCCGTGTAACGATTTGCTCGTGGGACAGGCGGCTACCGACGCTGGTAAGGCTCGGGCCACGCGCTCCGCCGTACCCTTCGATAGCGTGGCAATACTGGCAGCCCTTGACGTTAAAGAGTTTAGCTCCGTTCTGGACGGTCAGGTCGCTCGAATTCACCAGATTGGCGGGTAGAACCTTAGCTTGCAGGTTAGGCGACCAGGGAGCCTGTTCGCCTACAATCCACAGCGTGCCGATCATAACGACCAGGATCAGCACAAAGCCCATTGCCCAGGGCCGCCGCAGGGGACTACGTTCGCCTTTGTTGGCGACAATCGGCAGCACGAATAACGCCACGCCAACCAGCACCGGCCCAAAGATAATTACAAACGGCTCGGCTTTGGACGGTAGCAAGGCCAGCACCGAGAAATACCACAGAAAATACCAGTCCGGGCGTGGATAAGCCTGCAATATCGTCGGGTCGGGTGGTTTACCTAACTCTGGCGGGCCTATAACTATGGACAAGACGACTATTACTACGACCAGCACAATCGCTCCGACGGCATCGCGCCAGGCGGCGTCCGGCCAGAATGGAACGCCGCTTTTTTCGAGTAATTCGTGGTAGCGTTGCCGGTAGGTTTTAGGGTCTACCGCTTCGCCCCTACGGGGCGGCTCGGATACGCCGTTGCGGATGACCAGATAAAGGTGAAAGCCGATAAAGATAAAGATTATCCCCGGTATAAAAAAGACGTGAAAGGCAAAAAACCGACTGAGGGTGGCTCCTCCAACTGTATTTCCGGCCAGGATAAACCGGGCCAGCCCTTCCCCGACAAAAGGCGCACGGGCCGCCTGGTCTGCCCCGACGATAATTGACCAGTAAGCAGTTTGATCCCAGCGCAAAAGTTGTCCGGTAAAGCCCATCGCCAGGGTCGTACCCAAAAGCACCACGCCGGTTAGCCAGTTCATCTCGCGGGGGAATTTGTACGAGCCGATTAAAAAGACGTGCAGCGCGTGCGCTCCGATCAGCAGCACCATTGCCGAGGCTCCCCAGTTGTGCATCCCCCGCAAGAGGCCACCCAGCGGCGCATCGTTGGTAATAAATTTAAGGCTCTGATAAGCCTCGCCCGCCGAGGCGACATAAGAAGTACCCAGCGCAATCCCGGTCACGACCTGGATTAAAAAGGCAAACAGCACAGCACTGCCAAAGACGTACCACCAACCGGTTTTCCAGTTAGTGTAGGGAACCTTATGCTCTAAAATCGGTTTGGTGGCACTGATCAGGCCAGTGCGGTCATCAAACCATCCAACGATTGCCCTTAAAGCCTTCATCTTTTATTCTTTCTACTTACTTTTCAGGCTTCTTTCTTTCGTTACCGTCTGTTTCGTTCCTGTTCCTATGCGTTCTAATCTATTCAGTCGGGATGGGCGTACCCAGAGCCTGAATTTCAACCTGTCCGTCGCGGATACGGGTGGGGTAGCGGTAGAGAGGTAGGGGCGGTGGCCCTGCCGCGACCGCGCCATCGGCATAGTAAACTCCGCCGTGACAGGGACACAAAAAGAGTTGCCCGCCGGGAACCCACGACACCGGGCAACCCAGGTGAGTGCAGTTGACCGCGAAAGCGGTAAAAGTGTTGGTATCCTCGCGGCGAAGCCAGGAAGCAGTCTTTGCCGTCGTGCCAGCCCAGGGCAATGGCGAAGCATCTTCAAAAGAAACTTCCTGCGTTTGACCGACCGGAAAGCTGTCTACGGCCCCGACTGCCCGCCAGGTATCGGGGGTCTTGCTAAATAGCGGCCCGATAATAAAGGTGACAATGGGCGTGGCAACCACGACCGCCCCGACCCCACCCAGAGCCAGGCTGATCTGGCTTAGAAATTTACGGCGCGAAAGTTGCTCCGGGGTGTCGGCAGGGCTGGCCGGGTGTTCGCCGTCGCCACGGCCACGCACATCCAGGGCATCCGGGCCAGGGTTAGTGATCTCCTGCGTGTTCTCGTTGCTCATTGCGGATGTCTCCAATCCAGCCAACTGTTGAAATAATAAACAAAATCAAACCGACTGCGCTTATGATAAAAGTCGTTACCACCCCAAAGCACATAAAAGTGATGCCGAGAGCCATTACCACCGGCCAGTAAGTCGGGCGGGGCAGGTGATCACGCGGCACGCTCCAACCAGGGCGCAAACCGGGAGCCTGGGCCGCCTGATCTGCCGGGGTGGTCGCTTCGGGCTGCTGGGCCTGGTAGAGGTCTTGTTCGAGCGGGCCTTCCTTGCGGTGGGCTTCTTCTTCCTGTGGCCGTTCGTCGCTCATCGTCGTTCATCCTTCCACTTAAACCAGTTAGATTGTGAAATCGGCTTTGCGTTCAATCAGGCCGTTTCGGCTTCATTCCATAGCCAGCCGTCCGGCCTGTTCGGTTTCGATATGCCAGCGGGCCAGCACAATCCCAACCCCGGCCAGGTAGACCGGGCTAGCAACCACCCACATAGACAGACCGCCTAGTTGCTGGTCGAGGGCCGGAGTCAGGCCCCAATCGTTTCGCAACATGTTCAGAATGCCCAGCGTATCGGTCGGGTGCAGGTAGGTCGGGTAAATCCCCGGCGGCGCAAAGGTTAGAAAGATACCCAGCGCACTACTCGATAGAGCCGCCCCGAACAGATAAAGCATCGAGGGCAAGGGCCGGTAACGCCGCTCGACCAGGGGCGTCAGAATCGGCCACCAGAAGACCGTCGAAGCGACCAGGAAAGACAGGTGTTCCAGAATATGCACACTTTCGTTTTTCAGGGTGGCTTCGTACAAAACCGGCAGATGCCAGACCCACATTACCCCGATACCGAGAAGCCAGGCCACGAGGGGCAAGCTCAGGCCGCGCTCCAGCCGACTCAGGCTTTTGTGCCGTTCCAGCAGTCGGCGTAACGGCTTTTCCGGCAAACCGGCCAGCAGAAGCGGCGGCACACCCAACACCAGCAATAAGTGCTGCGCCATGTGTGCGCTGAACAAATAACTGTCGCCCAGCGTATCCAGCGGCGAGACCAGCGCGAACAGCAGGAGACCAATTCCAGCCAACCACCAGCCAGAACGTCCACTCCACTTGAACCGCGTCACCCAACCGTAGCCGATCAGCAACCCCAGGCAACCGACCACCACCGAAGGATGCCAGTCCCAGCCCGCTAGAGCGATATGAGCGGTCACAAACTCAATGCCAGGTGTCATCGTCGTCCTTTGTCCTGTTCGTTCTGCCCTATTCGGTCAGGCTACCACCAGGCGGTCAAGCACCATCACGATATAGAGCAGGGCCAGATAAGTATTGGAGAATTTGAACATTCGCCAGGCCCCGATAGTCGAGGTGCCGCGTTGGAGCCTGAGAGCCTGGCGCAGCAGCACCCCACCCAACCCTATAGCCGCCACGAGGTAAAGCCAGCCTAAAGCTTGCAAAGCGAAAGGTACAAGGGTGGCTCCGACCAGTAACAGGCTGTAGACCAGGATGCTCCGGCGGGTGTACCGCTCTCCCCGCACAACCGGCAACATCGGCACTCCGGCGGCGGTATAATCTTCGTTGCGGACGAGAGCCAAAGCCCAGAAGTGCGCGGGCGTCCAGAAAAAGATGATGGCAAAGAATAAGATAGCCGGTAGCTCGACCTGCCCGGTGACGGCAGCCCAGCCGACCAGCGGCGGTACGGCTCCTGCCGCGCCCCCGATCACGATGTTCTGGGTGCTGCTGCGTTTGAGCCACAGCGTGTATACGACCACGTAAAACAGGTGGCCGAACAGGGCCAGCAGGGCGGAGAGTGGATTTACCCCCAACCACAGCACCCCAAACGCCGCCAGACTTAGCCCGATACCAAAAGCCAACGCTCTTTCGGGCCGCACTCGCCCGGTCACGACCGCTCGCCGCCGGGTACGCCGCATTTTGGCGTCAATATCCCGGTCGAGGTATTGATTAATTGTGTGTGCGCCGCCCGCCGCCAGCGTCCCACCGAGCATAACCAGCCCGATCAATTCCCACAGTGGACGGTGCGGCGGGTGCTGTACGGAGGCAATCAGCATGGCCGCGCCGGTCGGTACCAGGAGCAACGGAATGACTTGAAGCCGCATCAGGCCGAGGTAGTTGGAAAGAAAAAGCACAAGAGCCGAAGGAGAAAAGAATTTTTGGCGAGAGCTTGCCAGTTCCAGGCTTTCCGCGACACTTAAAGTTTCTTTAACTGGCTCTGTATCGCTCGCGCTTCCAGTTCCCCCGGTTCGACCACTGTCTTGTTCTTCTGGCTTTACGGCTATTCCCGTTTCTTTCCAGGCCAGAACCGCCATTACTACCAGCGTTCCCCAGGTGGCGGCGGCCAGAGCCAGATGCGCTCCTTTTAAGGCCGCAGGAGCGGCTAACCAGATTGTGAAAGCTCCCAAAAAGACCTGGCTGACGTATAGCACTCCCAGCACATGCACCGCCCGCATGAGGCTGCGCTCGTGACGGCGCGTGCGCCAGATAAACAGCCCTAGCCCCAGCAGCAACACGTCCGACAGACCCACCGCCAGCCGATGCCCGAAGTTTACCCACTGATCAAGCTGGTCGGGCAAGACTGCGTTGGGAGAGCATTGCGGCCAGGCGGGACAGGCCAGGTCTGCTTGCGCCCCGATGACTGCCGAGCCGCTAAACAAAGCCACGTAAGTCCAACCGAGCGTCCCGGCCAACAACCAGCGTAACCGCCGGTTGGCGGGCCGGAGGGGTGGCTGGACTTGAAAAGGCCGTCGCGCAAAGGTCGCCAGCAACACAACCGAGGCCAATAGCAACATCGAATTGCCCATGTGGGCGGCGACCCAGGTATGATCGAGGTGCAGCAGAACCGTGATACCGCCCAGCACCGCCTGAGCCACGTAAGTCAGTCCGGCCAGCAATGCCATTGCTACTAAACGACGTGGCTGGCGATACCACAACAGGGTTGCGCCAATCGTTACAACCATTAGCAGCCCTACCAGAGTAGCAATCAGGCGGTGATTCCACTCGATCAGTTCGTGATATTCCAGATTTGGCAGCAAATGGCCGTGACACATCGGCCAGGACGAGCCGCAACCCGTTCCCGAATCAGTCACCCGCACCAGACCGCCCAGCACTATGAGCAACCAGATCGCCCCCGCCGTTACCAGGGTCAGGCGGCGATACCAGCGTAAGGGTAGCCGCCAGGCGCGGATTTGGCTCCAGCGCGTAGTCGGCTTGAGAACTGGCCGGGGTTTTATCAAGACTTGCACAGCCGTTTCCTTCTTTCTCGCCTTTTCAGCCTTACTTTGTCACCGAATTACCGAATTACCAATTCTTTGGAGGTTGCTTTCGCTTAGACGAAACGCTAAACCTCCGGGCTGAAACGGTCTACTAAGAGCCAGCAGGGATCAAGGCTTACTGGACGATATAAATCAGTGTAAAAATGACAATCCAGACTACATCCACAAAATGCCAGTAGAGCGAAATAGATTCGATAGCCCCGGAACGCGGCCCTCTAAACCAGCCTCGGCCCGCCATGACTGCTACGGTCGTCAGGGCGACCAGCCCGACAAATACGTGCAGGCCGTGAAAGCCGGTCAGGGTAAAAAAGGTCGAGCCAAACAAATTGCGGCTGACTGTCACCTGGTCGCCCAGCAGTTGAGCGTACTCCCAGGCTTGCCCAACCAGAAATATCGCCCCTAATACGACCGTGGCCGAGAGCCAGACCACCAGGCCGCGCTGGTTCTGGCGTTGCAGGCTGCGGTCGGCCAGCCAGTTCGTCAGGCTGCTCGAAAGCAGCACGGCGGTAAAAATCGCCGTGCGCCCAACATCGAGGCTGGTACGGGCGTTAGGTGTTGCGTCATTACTCAGCCGAAAATAAACGTAAGAGGTGATCAGCATCCCAAAAAAGATCGTTTCGGAAGCGATAAAACAGATCATACCGAGCCGAACCCGGTCTACCCCTTCTTTTTCCGGGACGGCGGCGTATTGCTCGCCCAGCACAGATGATTGCATACTCATGGCCTGTCATTGCTCCTTTCGGGGGTAGCCGGTTGGCGGCGTTTGTGGCTCCGCGCCCAATCAGGGTCTTCCGGGTGCGCCAGGTCCCAGAGCGGGCGACGGCTGCGGATCGGCGGGAGTTGCTGGAAGTTCTCGATAGGCGGCGGCGAGGTAGTAGCCCATTCCAAAGTCCAGGCGTCCCACGGATTATCGCCAGCCTTTTCGCCTTTGAGCAGGGTATAGATGATGATGTAAATAAACAAGATTACCGACAGACCGAGAATGAAAGTTCCTACCGTTGAAATCAGGTTAAACAGGCTCCAGTTCGTATTGTCGTCGTAGGTGAAGACCCGCCGGGGCATTCCCATCAGGCCCAGGAAGTGTTGAATAAAGAAAGTCATATTGAAGCCGATGAAAGTCAGCCAGAAGTGCAACTTGCCCAACCGTTCCGGGATCATCCGACCGGAAGCTTTAGGAAACCAGTAAAACACCCCGGACAAAACCGCGAACAAAGTTCCGCCGAACAGGACATAATGCATGTGGGCTACCACGTAATAGGAGTCGGTGGTTTGCCAGTCGGTCGGTACGATAGCGAAGGTGACGCCACTGATACCGCCAATGGTAAAGAGCAGAATGAAACCGATGGCATAGAGCATCGAGGTAGTAAAGCGCAACTTGCCGCCCCACATCGTAAAAATCCAGTTAAAGATTTTGATGCCAGTCGGGATGGCAATCAGTTCGGACGAAGCGGCAAACATCAGTTCAAAGACATGCCCCAGCCCGACCGCGAACATGTGGTGAGCGTAGGTGGTGTAGCTTAGAAAGGCAATCGCCAGGGTGGAAAAAGCCACCGCCGTATAGCCAAAGAGCGGTTTGCGCGAGAAAACCGGCAGCACTTCCGAAATCATCCCAAAGGCGGGCAGCACCATAATGTAAACTTCGGGGTGGCCGAAAGTCCAGAAGATATGCTGGTACAGGACGGATGAGCCGCCCGACTGCGGGGTGAAGAAATGCGCGTTTAGCTGGCGGTCAATCAACAACATCACCAGGGCCGCGTTCAGCGCGGGTATTGCGCCGACAATCAAAAAGCCGTTGATAAAAGTAGTCCAGACAAACATCGGAACCTGCGTCAGCTTCATACCCGGCGCACGCATCGTCAGGGTCGTCACGATAAAGTTGATCCCGGCAGCCGTAGTGCCGATACCGACCGCCAGCAGACCCAAAGCCCAGTAGTCCATGCCGGGACCACTGTTGTAGGCCCGCTCTGGCAAAGGCATATGGGCGAACCAACCGGAGTTCGGGCCACCCCCGGCTACAAAACTGTAATAGAGCAAAATTCCACCAAAGATCAGTATCCAGAACCCCATCGCATTGAGGCGAGGGAAAGCCATATCTCTGGCCCCGATCATTAGCGGAAGAAGATACACTCCAAATCCCAGCATCAACGGCACGACCACCAGGAAAACCATCGTAGTTCCGTGCATGGTGAAAATCTGGTTATAGGCTTCCGGCGAAAGAAAGGTATTGCGGGCCGTGCCTAGCTGGGTTCGCATCGCCAACGCTTCCAGGCCACCAACCACAAAGAAGAATAAAGCCGAGGCGCAATACATTATGCCGAGCAATTTATGGTCAACCGTAGCCACCCAACTAAGCAAGCCTTCTTTCTCACTCAGCCGAGGATAAGCCCGGATTGCTTCGGGAACTAAAGGAATATCACTCATTTTTGAGCCTCTAAATACGCAACCAGGTCGCGCAAGTCTTGTGGGTTAAGTTGATAAGCAGGCATCAGCACGCCCGGTTTGATTGATTTGGCATTCAAAATCCACCGAGCCAGATTTGCCGAGTTATTTTCCACCACGCCAGACCCCAGCACCGACCGCCCACCCAGGTAAGTCAGGTTTGGGCCAACCTTCGCCTGAGAAGTCGTGCCTGAAATGGCGTGGCAATTTACACAGGTATTATTCAGGTACACCTGCGCTCCGCGCTTCGGATCGCCTGCGGCAGCCTCCTGGGTACCTACGCCCGTTTGGGCCGTGACCGCCACGGGCGAAGCCGCCACTTGAGCCACCGGGCCGCCGATTACAGGCGGTTGGGCTTGATGGCTTAGCCAGGCGTCAAACTCGTTTTGAGGTTGGACTATTACCCGGAGCAGCATCCAGGCATGCTCAACCCCGCAATATTCGGCACAGCCGCCCAGGTAGGTGGAGGGTACGTCCGATTGCAAGTACAGGTAGTTCGGATGGTCGGGGTACATGTCCATTTTGCGGCCAAGCTGAGGAACCCAGAAGTCGTGCTGCACATCGGCTGACTCTAGCTTTACCAGCACCTGTTTACCGGCAGGCATGTGCATTTCGTTGGCGGTGACGACGTTAGCTTTTGGATAGCGGTATTCCCACCACCATTGATGGCCGACTACTATAATATCCGGCTCGCCGTTTTGCTCTTTATTTGGGTCGCTGGCGTTCATCGCCAGTAAAGTCGGGACAAACAGAGCGGCCAGCAACACTGCCGGGCCGACTGTCCAGGCGATTTCCCATTTCAGGTTGCCGCTAACCTGCTCTGGCTCGCCACTTTCGGCGTTGCGGGCGCGGCGGCGTCCGCTCCAGACGGCATAAAAAGTCAGGCCGACTACCAGCGCAAACACCAGGCCCCCAATGACCAGAATCAGGATAAATAAATCTGATATTACCTTTCCTTGAGGCGAGACGGGATTAAACATCGAAGGATGCCCCCTTCCGTTTATCTATCTTCGAGCGGTAGGAAGTAGTTGTGTCGGTTCTTTTTATCTTGTTCAGACGCCCAAATAGAAAGAGAATAGAATTAATGTGGAACGTTGGCAGACAAAATAAAAGCGTAGAGGTGGCGCAGTTGAGTTAGCAGGTCTGGCAGAATGAACCTGCGCTTAGGGTAAAATCTTTGGGTAAAAGTTTGGTAAGAGGATCATTAATAAATGGTAAGAACGAAACTTTTAGCTGGTACAGGATTATAATTTCAGGTAGTAATTAAAGTAGGTTAATGGCATAATGTTTGCAACACTTTATTTTAAGGAAAAGCTTATTCTAAGTTAGCAAACACCCTGGCTTTGGGCTAGAGAGTGGGGAGTATAAAATGGAGCCACAACCGAGCGGCAATCGCATCATCAGAAATTTCTTGAATACCGATGCCCGGATCAATCGGCTGATTGTGCTTATCACGCTGTTTTATCCGCTGCTAATCGTAGCCGGTTTAGCTTTTGCTATCTTTGTAGCCGGTCATTAAGCAGTTTAACCGGGCCGATATTAATATAGGTTGTAGTAACTTGTGTTAGTAGCTACAAGCTATAGTGGCAAAACTCAAAAGTGCAAAGCTAGTGTAAGCGATTGATTAGCCCAGACCCAAATGATTGAAATACCTGGTCGCTTGCTCAATATTACTCGCTCAGCGAGATTTTAATTACTGTTTCATCTATACTGATAGGACTGTACACAAAAGTCAGATTGGTGGCGGTAGTGGGTAGTCAGCCTTGAACCTTCTCACCATATCGGCGAGTCTATAGCCGCCCAAAAACTCTACGAAGAGAGTATCGCAATCAGCCGTGAGTTGGGAAATAAGCGAATGGTAGTCTTAACTCTAAATAATTTGGGTGAAGCCTACCGTGAGCAAGGCGACCTTGAGCAAAGTATCAAATACCAGGAAGAAGCTTTACAGATGCGGCGCGAACTGGGGGATAAATCAGGTTGACATAATATAAAGTGAATGAAGCAGAGCGAAAGCTATTCTAGTGGAAGACGCTCCGATGGAGTTCTTGCTTGGTAGCTTCGCTAACCTGAGCATAAATGCGGGTGGTGGTCGGACTGGCGTGGCCTAAGAGGTCTTGAGTAGCGGCCAGGTCGCCCGTCGCACCCAGGAAGCGGGTAGCTACCCAGTGCCGGAACTTATGCGGGGTGATGTTGGAGTCCAATTCGGCTCGTTCGACCAGAGCTAGAATAAGCTTTTGAACTGAATATGGTGTCAAAGGCTTTACTCCGCCGAGAGAGGCTCCCCGGTCGTGCCGGGCGAAGAGCGGCTGGAGTGCGAAATTGCTTCGTCCGGCTCCACCACTACCTGCTTTGCGCCTGGGCCTGGCCGGACTTGTTACCGCCGAGGAAGCTTCGTCTGGACTACTAATTTTCCCATTCCTATCAAGGCCAGCAATAGAGGCGTTGAGAGCCTTTGTCCGCTCTGAGAGATATTCTTCGACCGCTTGCCAGGCTCCTTGGCTGAAGTAAACCCAGCGTTCTTTGCCGCCCTTGCCTAGCACCCTCGCTCGTCGGTTGGTATTATCGAGGTCTCCTCGCGTTAGCCCGGTTAGTTCGCTCACCCGTCCCCCGGTGCAAGCCAGGGTTTCCACCACAGCAATGTCGCGCAGGCGGGCCAATTTCGCTTTCAATCGGTCACTCTGGCCCTGCCGTGAAGCGGGAGTAAGCTCTGGCAAGGGCTTGCGTACTTCCCTTATCAAGGCCTCGACGATAGTATCGGGCGGAACTTTGCTGAGGATGTTGCGGTGTTCTTTGCCTTTTAACGCGCTAAACTGAATTTGCATCCGTTCGTACTCGTCGGCGGGTAGAATTAGCAGCCGCTCGACGCTACACCACTTATAGAACCGGCTCAGAGCTGCTGCATAAGTCGCCAGGGTTGCCCTGGCTGCTCTTGGCCGGAAGACGGGCTGGCTTCCATTATCCTTACTATTTTTAGCAACCCCCGCCTCGGTTCCAGTCCCAAGTTCTGGCGACTCCTTTTGCTTTTGCTCCTGCTCCGGTTCCACCAGGTCGTCAGCCCGGTGTCTAAGAAAAGCCACGGCCCACTCAGTGCGTAACTGGGCCAGCGCAGAAGTTGCTGCCGCCTGGCCCAGAACCTTCGGTTGGCACAAGTAGAGCATGAACTGGCTCAGAGCTACACCGTAAGTCTTCATGGTAGCGAGAGAGTGGCCGCGCCTAATATCCTTCAAGAAGTGCTGGATTGCTTCTTCCAGAGTAACAGTACTAACAGCAGGTTCATCCGTGCCACCTGGTCTGCTTCCAATTCCGTTTGTTTGCGCAGAGGGTAGACCAACTTGACCAGTTCTATCAAGGGTTTCTTTCATAACAAGACCCGACTACTTTCTACTTCACGATAAATGAGAGTTTATCCTCTCAAATTTCCAACCTCAACTAGATTGTAACTGCTTTAACTCCTCATGTCAAGGTTGGCATAA
>JBBRBE010000045.1:0-37357 GCA_038206175.1 Chloroflexia bacterium | reverse complement strand
CCAAAGGTTTCATAAACTCCCTGCTTTTCCAGATGGCGGCGGAAGCCTTCCGAGCGGACATCAATACAAAAGACCGCCTGGGCTGCCGCAAGGGGAGAGACTGGCCGTTCGACGGCGTTGCTTTGAGCCAGCCTGAAATCGGTCAAAAGCTGGCCGCGATAGTGTTGTTCATAAGCTTCCTGCCAGAGCATCTGGGAATTGAAACCCTTTGCCATTGCCACCAGCGTGCTAAAAATCTCCGCGTTCAGGGTTTCTAAATTTGCCGGTTTTAGCTTCAAAGCTCTGGCAATCAATAGCAATCGGCTGATAACTTCGTCCTTAGCCGGGTCGGTTCCTTCGACTGGATTAGGAGCTTTGGGATGGCCCGCTTCGACCAATGACGCTTCGTAAAACAGCCGAACGGTCAGATACTCGATAAGCGTGATAGGCTGCTCTTGCTGGATGGGCAGTTCAAAATGACCTTCGCGCCACAGAATCAGGCTGGCCCAACCGGGCAACTGGGCAATATGCCGGGTGAGATAACCCGCCCAATTCTCAGGAGAAATTCCCATCTGCTGCAAAAGCATTACCAGGGCTTCTCCGGCCTCTTCCGATAAAAGCTTAATTTTGCTGGCAATAGGCTGTCTGGTGTAGGCTTTTAGCTCTTTGTCCCACCCGGCCAGGGCTTTCCAGCCCTGATAAAACCCCTTCTCCCGGCCCGGCATAGTCCAGGCTGCCTGGCCTTCATCCAGAAATGCGGCGCACCAGGTAATCATGCGTTTGTTAATAACATCTGCGACAGTCTGGCCGTTTCTGGTGACAGTTTCTTCGCCGATGGTTTTAACCGGGGCCGGATCGCCAGGGTTACGTAGCTCCCAGGCTTTGAGCCTCCGCTCCACTACTTCCCACTCTGCCGCGTGGCTTTGCCGGAGGCGGGCCGGAGTTTCGCTATCGTGCAGCCAGATGTTATAGATTTGCTCAACAGCCATCACTCTGTCGCTAATTTTGACAGCCGGGAGCAAATTCTCGTCGCGCAAAGCGGCCCTGGTAGCGGTTTCGAGGTCGGCCTCCGTAATGCGGCCTTGCTCGAAGAATTTGCGGTAGGCAGCCAGCGGCAAAAAGCCCTGAGTACCGCGCCAGTCCTGCCCGTACTTCATAGCTTCGGCAAAAGCTTTGTCTTCCAGCCCGCCCAGTCCGTTGCTGGCAATAAAAGTGCTAATCGGCCAGTAGGGGGTAATAATCTTGCTGGCCTGGGCCAGGGCTTGCTGCAAGCGGTCTTGCAAGTTGTTTGTTTCCTCACCGGCAAGGCTTCTAATTAAAGTTCCCACATGCTTTCCTTTCTAACTTCTTTCTCTCTCGTCCCTAAAACCTGGTTATAGTCCAACCATAAGCCCGTTGCGGGGGTTATTTACCATAGCCGATGAACAAAGTGCGCACGTATATTGCGCTTAAAAATTTGTTTATCCAGACCGGCCTGTTCGAGTTTTGCAGCAGTATCGCCGCCGCTCCGATCAGGATCACAACTGCGCAAAGGGTGTAAATCAGGGCCGGATTTAGAGCCGGGGCTGCCGCTACAACCGGCTTGAAAAAGTCCTCGACCGCGTGTGTCCCGATCAGGTAGAGGACGATCAACCCACCCATTCCGGCAAAGAATTTGACCGGCGAAAGCTTCTCAAGCGCGGGTACAGTGTAGAGCAGGGTAATCCAGGCGAAAGCCAGCAAAATTGTGCCGGAATTCACACCGAAACCAAGTGCAGGCGGGAGAGCCAGCAGCAGTATGGCCGCCAGTGCCGCCGCTCCCACAAAGCGGGCTACCGGTAATTGAGCTTTGTGGGGATGCGCCGGGGCCAGATGTTGATTGACGTTCTTGTGCTGAATGACACTACCGGCCCCCAGAAATAAGTTTGCTTTGTACAAACCGTGGGCGACGATATGAAGCATTGCCAGCCCAAATGCGCCCAATCCACATTCCAGGATCATAAAGCCCATCTGACCCATTGTGGAATATACCAGCATCCCTTTTACGTCGCTCCGTGTCCGCATAATGGCCGTAGCGTAGATCGCGGTGAAACCCCCAACTAACACGGCAAGCCCAAGCGTGAGCGGGGTAGCGATAAAAAGCGGGCTTAGGCGGATAAGGAGAAACCCCCCGGCGTTAATCAACCCGGCGTGCATCAGGGCCGAAACCGGCGTGGGAGCTTCTACCGATTGAGGTAGCCAGCCATGCAGGGGGAACTGAGCCGATTTTGCCATAGCCGCCACCAGAAGCAGGCAGGTCAAGAGGGTTATCTGTTCTACTGGCAAAGTTTGCGGTCTTTGAGTAGCGATAGTATTGATGGTCTGTAGATCGAAAGTGCCAAATACATTCCAGGTCAGCCAGATTGCTCCAATAAAAGAGGACGCACCCACCAGATCGGCCCTCAATTTCTTGAAAGCGGCTTGCCAGGAAGCCGGACGGTCTTGATAGTGGGCCAGCAAGAAAGTTAGCGTAAAGCCTTTGAGTATCCAGAAGATGCCCATCATCAGCAAATTGTTGGCAAGCACCACCAGCAAAACTTCCAGCGTCACCAGCGTTAGCAGGGTAAAGTAGCGCGAGAAATGGCGTTCTTCCTGCATCGCCCGGATCGAGTAAAGATGCACCGTGCCACTGACCGTAACAACCAGCAGCAGCAAGATTGCGCTTACCCGGTCAGCCAGAAACCCAATCAGAGGGGTTTGCGGCAAGGCAACCAGCGTAAAGTTAAGCGGGCCGTTAAAAACAACCAGCCCTAGCGTCCCCGCCACCGCTATCCAGGCTCCGCCAAAAGCCAGCATTGTGTAAGTTGAGAGCTTGCCCGGCCAACTTTTGGCGAAGGCGGCGGAAGTTATCATAAAAAGCAGGGGTAGGACTAAAATACCCGCGATTAGTAAATAAGCCAACCAGTCCACATTTCACCTCTTATCTTTAAACTTGCCTGACAACAAGCGTGTATTTAACCACGGCCCCTTACTTACGAAAAAATTGTCGTATTTGAATAATGCCTGATAGTGAAAAAATTGTCAAGAAGGTAAAGAGTTAATAATGCGTTAAGACATTATCAGAAAAGAAACACCAGAGCCTTAAGTTAAGGGGTATAATAGGGAAAAGCTGACAAAATATTCGTCTGATAAAAAGCGTAAACAGGCTGTCACGCTAGAAATGTCGTTATTGAATTGAATCGAGAAAGGCTTCTAAAATGGTACGGGGCTGGACTTTTCTAACTAACCACGCTCAGGTATTTTTATGTGTGTCTCAAACGAATAACCTTACCGCCCGCGAAATCGCGGTTGTAATTGGAATTACCGAACGGGCTGTACAGCGAATTTTGAGTGATTTAGAAAAAGACGGCTATATTCAACATGTGCGCGAGGGACGAAGCAATCGTTATACAACCGATCTGGATAAACCGCTCCGCCACCCGGCCCAGCACGGCCAAAAAGTGCGTGATTTACTGGCTCAAATAATTCATGTAACTGCGCAATAAGGCTAAACAGTTTTCACGCTTTCAAAACTTAGATTATTGAGTGCAATTAAGCTTGCTTTTCCTTGTGCCACCATATCACTTTGATAAAAGTAGTAAAACACAACCAGCCCTGATAAGGAAGCATCCACTGCATTGCCGGTTTTGATATTCGGCGGTAGGAGAGGGTGGTAAAACCAGCGAGCACTAACCCTACTGTGTCCATCAGCACATAAAACCAGCGTTTTTTAACCCGGTAGACCAGGGGAATAAAAAGGAAATTATGCAAAAGATGAACCACAAATAACTGAAGGGCTGATACAGCACCGGCTTTTCGGCGCTCTTCCCAAACCAGCGCGGTTGCTCTACCCATAAAAGCATAGTTAGCTATCCATACTAACGGGAAGAACCATTGCGGAGGCCAGATTGCCGGTTTTGCTGTATTGTCGTACCAGTCCTGCTTTTTGAAAGCTCCACCGATACCACTCCCACTAAACCCGACTGCCATACAACCGGCGATAAACTTGAGGGTAGTTCCCCAATGGCTCTTATTTTTCTGCATTTAGTTACACCTCTATTTGCTTAATTTTGCGGCCCAAGATTTATATTTGCTGACCGGTTAAACCGGGAATTGATCAGAACAAAGAGTGAGGCCAGCAGCAGTACGGCTAAACCCCCTATTGTCATATTATGGGCTTCATCAAAATGGCTGTGGCCGGTGCTATGTAGAATGTTATCCCAGCCGAAACCAATGATTTCGGCAATTGTTCCAAGCATCGCCAATAAATAGCCGATTTTCCGCCCTTTCTCGTGGGCGTAGCGAACTCCCCCTATTGTCCCGCTCAGACAAAGGAACATTCCGCAAATTGCCACAATTATCCCCAGATAAGTAACGATTAGTTCCAGAGTATCAGTGCTTAAACCTGCTCCCCTGATAGGGCCAAAGGCCGCGATCAGCAGAATTACGCCCCCAACCTGAACTGCCAGCCCTAAACCCAGAAATAGGGCACTTCGCTTTTGCCGCTCCTGCTGGAAAATTTGATTATCGTCGGTCTTTTTCTGATTTTGCATAATCAGGCTCCTTTTCCTATTCCTAACAACTATCAGTTGTTAATGGAATTACTATTTGGTTTCATCATACTCCTGCGCCAGTTCCGCCGTGTTTTGGGCTAACTGGCGCAGGATTGTGTTTAAGACCGTCTGGTCTTGCACACTAACCCCCTTAAAATATTTCCTGGTGTACACCTCGCTAATCTCAAAACCCTCTTGCATTTTTCGTTGCCCGGCCTCGGTAAGAGTTACCAGAACGGCCCGCCGGTCTGTCGGGTGGGGTTGGCGTTGCACCAATCCTTTGGTTTCAAGGTCACTGATAAGCCCGACCATAGTAGCTTTATCAATATTTAGCGGCTCACTCAAATGAGCTTGAACCTGCGGGCCAAGATTTGCCAGCGTTGCCAGGATAAATAACTGCTGGTCACTGATACCCAATGGCTCTATCGCTTTGGCGTAAAGCTGGCGATTTAAGGTGCCTATCAAGCCAAAGGCTAAACCAAGTGATTGAAAGGCGAACGACGGAATTTGAAAGTTTTTTGCCATTTATTTCACTATTACCTCGTCTTTGTTATCAGCAAACGTTTGTTAAATAAACGTTTGCTAAATATATGTTAGCATTACAAACGATATTTGTCAAGGCCCTGGAAGGCCCTGGAAAGAAAATTTTTTTGCGCGATTAGACCCATCAAAGTGGTTCCCAGAGGTGAAAGTTGTTATTTTGAGTTTGAGAGAGGTAGCGAGGGGTTATTAGTTTGACCACTTGGCCGGCTAGTCTTTAAGCCCAGGTCGGAACATCGGTTAATAGTTAGGAGAAGGCGTAGATTTGGACGCCTTCGTGGTCATATACCAGGTTCATAAACTGGCCGAATTTGGCTAACTCGGCTTCGGATGCGCCAAGCTTGTGTTCCAGCACTCCCACGTAGACATATTTAACTTTAAGATCACGCAAGAACTGCTCGGTTTTAGCTCGGTCGTCGCTTTTGTAAATTGGTCCGCTGGCCTGGGCGTAGCGGCGTTGTACTTCCGCCCGTTGCGCCGGGTCGAAGCCATGCCGTTGCCCCTCCAATTCAGGCCAACCTATTACCGCCGGGTAGCCGCTGAAAACACTAATCCGTCCGGCATCACTGGTGTAGTCGGGTGCGCTGAGTTCCAGCAGAACTCCCCGTTTGTCGGGATTACGGGCGGCCTGTTCGTGCAGCCAGTTGATCGCTGAATAATCGCCGGGATAAACCCGTTTGAGCCAGGCTTCCCCGTTCAAATCTTTGGCCGTTGTAAAATTAGCCGTAACGACATTGGCCGCCTTTACCGGGTAGATTAAGGTACAAAATAGCAGAGCCACCAGCCCGACCGCCCCCGGTAGAAAAAGGGCCAACCGTACTTTTCCAGCGGCCAGCCATAAACGCCCGCAGGCGTAGGCCGCCGCCAGACCCAGGATCAACCAGATTTGAATATAAAATTTGCCGATATTAAAGCGATTATCGGTTATATCCCGCACGTAGAAAAATTCCAGGGTCAGCAGTAACAGCGCGGCAAACCCAACCATAAACAGTATGAATGTATCCGGCGCGGCAGCCACTATTGCCCGAACCGGGTTTGTTTGATTCAGAACTCTGGGACGGGTAGAAACAAAACCTTCGCTGCGGTCGGCTAGTGCCTCGTTATCGGCCTTCGCGCCAACTTCCGTCAGAGGCTCGACGGTTGCCAGCCTTTGATGAGGCACCTGTGCGCGGTTTTCGTACCAGAGCAATAAGGCGCAAGTCATCAGTGCAACCAGCAATAACCCCAGCGTCTCTACCTTCAATACAAATCCGGCTACTACCAACCCGGCCCACCCGCTCACAAGTAACACCGGCTTATTGCGCTGCCTGGCGGCCCGCCACAATCCTACCGCTAATAGTCCCAATCCTACTAACCCTAACCCGACTCCTGGTAACAGGTTCGGTGGGCCATACTGAGCCAGCAGTTGACTTCCCACCACGGCTACCCAACCTGCCAGCACTACAAATGAGGTGCGCGAAACCTTTTTAGAGCCGGTAGCGCAATAGGGCCAGAGCTTCAAAGCCAGAAAATAGACCAGGGCGTAATCGAACAGGCCGTAAATAAGCAGGTGATCTTGTAAAGAAGTGTGACTTCCCTGTACCAGCCCAATATTTTTACCAATTACCCGCAATAAAGGATAATCCAGGGTTGCCGGTATACCCGATTGCCCGGCAAACGAATGAAAATTAAGCAAAAAAGGGGCAACTACTACCAGCGAAGCTAAAAACAAACCTGCAAGATAAAGACCTAACCTGCCCCAGCGCGGCTTCCCGGTTCGCCAGGTCTGCCAGACCAGCGCACCAGCCAGAGGTAAGAAAATGGTAGGGTAGTTGATCGAATTGAGAAAAATAGCCGTGCCTAATATTAGTGCGCTCAAGCCAAAGGAGGCGAGGTTGTACCGGCTAATGCGATAAAAGACCGGACGAGGGGTGTGCCACAGGTTCAGAATGATAGTCCAGGCCAGTAACACAAAGGGAAGGGCCGCTATATGGGGATGGACATCTCCCAGCAAGAAGGAAAAAGCGGGAAATTCGTTGATAGTTTCCTGTTCGACCGTCTGCTCTATCCCCTGACTGTTCCTGACCGTCCTAACGTCATAAATAACCCTGGCCGGAGTCCACCAGTAGCATTGAGTGCTACCAGGACGGCAATAGTCTATGTCGTGGCGGTTTGGGGCAATAAGCTGGCGGAACGAGTCTAAATTGCCCGCGAAGCAGATGAAAACCACCGCCAGAACCCCGACCGCCAGCCCAACCCATTTTCGGCGGGTCTTTCCGAGCAAATTGTAGCCCAGGCCAAACGCACCCGCGCCTAATAGACCAAAAATAGTACACAGGAAAAGGTTATAGACTACTGCGGGGTAAATTCCGCTCAGGCGGGTCAGGTAAGCCATCATTACATGACTAAAATAATAATTATTGACCGGATAGCCTGCAAACCATAGATCGGGTGGTGGTATGGCGGGGTTATTGAGCAAACTGTTATAAATAGTATAATTGCCGAATTTCTCACTGTTGCGTATGTCTGGTCTATAATAACGCACCAGCATCAAGAGGCCAAAACAAATCCCAAAAGCCACCTGCGATCCCAGCAGTATCCGCCACCGCGCCCGCCCGAAGGCTACTAATTGTTTGAGTAAAGCCCTTTTTCGCCGCCATAGTAACCAGCCATTAAGCAGCCCAAAACTCCCCAAAGTGACGGCCCAGCACACAAGCGGGCTGAGAGTTAAACCCAGGCTGGCTAACAGCCAGGTCAAGTAGGCTCCCGATAGTAACCCTAAAGCCGGGCTGACCGAAAAACCCCGATCTGGTAGCCAGCGAAAAAGCAAAAAGGCCGACGGTACCATCGCCAGCCATAGTCCTTCCAACAGGCCCAACCAGATCAAGGTTTGCATCTAAAGTTATAACCCTGTGTGCTGTTAAAAGAGTAGAAACTTGCTACAAAAATATTTAGCTCTGGTGAAGCTACCACAAACCTTGTCTACCGGTTCTAGTCGGCTCCCGCCAGCCACAGCGCGACATTGCGGACGTAAGCGTGGACATCATCGAGAGCCTGTGGGTCTCGCACGATGGCATCACCGGGCGTTTCGCTGACGAAACTGGGCGAACCCAGGGCTGGCTGCCAGTTGTAGTCGGCAAAATGATGAAAACTCGACTCGGCAATCGCTCGTCCGGCTATCGAACCTTCTTCGGTTCGGGCATTCTCGAAGGCGACCGCCAGGTTGAAAGAATGACCTGTCACCTGACTTTTGCCTCGCGCAATCACTCGTGCGTTGTCCTCCCCGGCAGGCACTCCGACGCCTCCTTCGTGGGGATGGGACGCAAAGAAGCGGATCAAGCCAGTCGGGGAGGCGGGATTCTTGAGTAGCGGATGCGCTGGTTGGGTCACTTCGATCTCCTGATAGTCTCCGTTGGCTCCCGAATGATAATTCGGCCAGGAAATCGTGGTGGTAAAAGAGTCGTCGGCGGCCCAGCGCGATTCGTCCGGGTCGGCGTTTTTAGTGTGGAAGTAGTGAGCCGGCCCGACCCCACCCAGGTTGCAAAGCGACGAACCCAAGTCCATATGATCGCGGGTGACAAGCAAACCGCCGCCGTGCTTTCGGAAAGATGAAATGCTGGCACCTTCTTCCTCGGTCAATCCGTCGCCAGTATCTACCGCGAACAGCCACATTTCGGCAAAATCAGACTCGTCGAGCGTCGCCAGGATCGGGTCGTATCCTTCCGGGCCAACTTGCCGGTTGCGGGCTGTCACCTCAAAAAGCGGCTGGCCTGCCTCATTCTTGAGCGAAGCCAGGTATTCGTGCAGCAGCCCGAACCGCTCGATGCCCCAATCGTCCTCGGTCGCCGGAATGGTCGTTTGCAGCAGCACTTTGATCGGTTTAGTCTGTGTAGAAGCAGTCATCTAGTTGGCCTTTCATTTGTTTTCAGCTAATTCAACTAACCTTATCCTATTATAGCAACTTGCAACCGAGTTTAACCTAACCTTCTTGCTAGTTCTAGCCCTCTTCTTACCTGCCTTTTTCACCTATTTTGCCGATCTATAGCGGCAGAACAGGAGCCTGAAAAACCCTTTCAAGTCCTTGCCCGCCCCTGTTCTGCCTGGCGCTGATGCTAGTGACCGCTCGTTACCTCGACCGGAAGCGGGACGGGCTGATCGGCCAGACCGAAGCGGATCGGCAAAGCCTTGAGGCCCCGGAAGCGGAAAGCGTCGTGCAATTCAGGGGCTGGCCCATCCAGGCTGATCGTCTTCAGGCGGTTCAAAAGAGTGGTAAAGGCAAGTTCGGCTTCCAGGCGGGCCGTTACCGCTCCGATGCAATGATGCAAGCCGTACCCAAAGGTTAGCTGCGGGTTTTTCTTGCGCGTAATATCGTAAACCTGCGGATTAACAAAAACCTCTGCGTCGCGGTTGGCGGCTCCGAACAGCAAAATTACTACCTGACCCTGCTCGATCTTTCTTCCGGCGTACTCGAAATCGTGACGGGCCTGGCGGAAAGTGAACTGGAAAGGCGACTCGTAGCGCAGGCTTTCCTCGATCATAGTGTTGATTAGTTCGGGTTGCTGCCGTAAAAGAGCCATCTGATCGGGGTAGCGCAGCAGCAGATGCAAGCCGTTGCACAGCAAGTTGCTGGTTGTTTCGTGTCCGGCAAAGAAGAAAAATACACACTGTGCAAATAACTCGCGTTCGCTCAACACATCGCCGTCTTCTTCGGCAGCTATCAGGATCGAGATCAAGTCGCGGCCAGGGTTGGCCCGGCGGTCGGGCAGGAGCGTGCCAAAATAGGCGGTCAGACCGTCGAGAGCTTCCTTCGCGTTGCGTCCGTCTTCCAGGCGGGCGGTGGGGCTACCCATGAGCATCCCGATTTTGTCCAGCCAGTGCATAAAGCGGTGATGGTCTTTCTCCGGCACGCCCAGCATCGTGCCGACTACCTGCACCGGCAACTGGTAAGAAAAATCGGCCACCCAATCAAGCTTATGAGGATCGCGGGCAATAGCCTGATCTAACAGGCGGTCTACGATCTGCTGGATGCGCGGTCGAAAGGAATTTAGCACTTCGGGGGTAAAGCCTTTTTGCAACAGGCGGCGGATGCGGATATGCTTGGGAGGGTCAATAAAGGAGAGCCAGCCTGCGATATAATCGTCCAGGCTACGCAATTCCTGGTGATACTGAGGCGGAAACTGCTTGACCAGGTTTCCAGCTTTCTCGCTGGTTAGCCGGTCGTTGTCGCGCAGGAGTTCTTGAATATCTTTGTGATGGGGAATAACCCAGGCTCCTCCGAAAAACTCTTCCGACCAGAAAATCCTGCCGTTATCGAGCCATTCCTGGTATTGAGGGTAAGGGTTTTCGATAAAAGCTCTGCTGAACATGGCTTGCTCCTCTACTAATCATCTTTCCAGGTCTGTATTCTTATTCTGGCACAAATGCCTCGATTCGTAAATACTCAGTCGTACAGCTTAATCGAATTTAACCACGCAAAACTCGTTACCTTCCGGGTCGGCCATCACCGCCCAGGTTACGCCTTCTTCACGGTGCTGCGCGACTAGATTTGCCCCTAATTCGGTCAGTTGCGCGACATCAGCCTCTAAATCCTGGGTGTTAATCTCGACGTGTACCCGGTTCTTGACTATTTTAGGGCTGTTAACAGGCATAAACATCATGGCCGGAATTCCCTCCTGGGCCGGTTTCAAATAGCCTTCGCCGTTTGCGAACATGCGCTTTTCGTAGCCGGTGACGCTGGCCCAGAAATCAGTAACCCGTTCCGGGTTGGTGCAATCAAACACAATGCGGGCAATCGGTGAATTCAAGATTGATCCTCCTATTCTGTTCAGGTTTAGCCGAACCCCTGGTTTAGCCGGGAGTCGTGAAAAGATGATATTTCTCATTCTAGCGACAATCTGAGGGCTGTCAAACCACGAGCCAGCGTTACCGCGCCTCGAACTGAATAGGGATAGCATAAAGGAAAGAGGTTTACCAGAACAGAGCTGACTTGTGCTCACAGTTAAAAAGTAGAAAGTGTGTTTGTTGACTTTAGACCAGCCCTAACCTAGAATGTTTTGAGTAAGAAAATCTTCTCAAAGGCTAAGAACTCCCCATTATGTTTGGCTCTTTCAAGCTTCTTTGAGCCGGTTCTACAGCAACGGAGAAAAAGATTTCATGCGGACAAAGAACGAACCCGTTTTAGAGGCCGATAACGTCGAGGCAAAGGGAGCCAGGTTAAAAAGTAAAACACTCACTCGCGCTCTCGATATTATTGATGTTTTTGATTACGACAACCGCGAATTGACCGCTCAGGAATTATCCCAGCGCACCGGAATTCCTCTTAGCACTCTCTACCGGTTGATCAAAGACCTCGAAACACGTGGATACCTCAAATACAATTCGCCTTCGGCTACCTACGGCCTGGGAATGCGTTTCTTCGAGCTAGGCTGCGTGGTTTCGCAGCAGATCGAATTACCCGAAATGTGTGGGCCGGTAATGCGGCAACTCGGCGAACAGTTCGAGGCAACCGTGCTGTTGACGGCGGTCTACCGCAACGAGGTAATTTGCCTCGAAGCCGTCCAGAGTCGGCGGATATTGCGGTTGGCGATGGAGCGAGGTTCGCGGCTACCTTTTTATGCCGGAGCAGGTAGCAAAATCCTGATGGCTTTTCTGCCTGAAACAACTCTCGATCATTTGCTGGCGCAACAACCAATCGTCGCGTTTACCAGCCACACCCTGACCGACCCAGCCGCTTTCAAACTCCACCTGGCCCAGATTCGGGAGCAGGGCTGGGCCACGAGCGACCAGGAGATGAATACCGGGGCGGTGGGTCTGGCCGCGCCGGTTTACAACGCCCAGCGTGAAGTCGTAGCCGGGCTAACTCTGGCCGGGCCAAGTACCCTCCTGAGCCGCGACCGTTACCAGGAGTACCTCGATAGTTTGCTGCTGGCGGCGGCAGAATGCAGTGCCAGGTTGGGTTATCACCCGCGTACCGACCGACCCGGCCCACGCCTCAACGACCGTCGGCGCGTCCTGGCTTTGCGTTAAAAGCCTCAAGCCTGGCTGCATTTGGGCTAGTTTAGCTAAGTCAGACCTTAGAATTGGCATAAATGGACATTTTTCCAGTTTTTAGCGTCTAGTTAATATAAGCAGTTTTAGAAAAGAGTAAAGCCATGTTTCCGCAAGACCGCTACACGCCGCACGGCTATCTTGACAACCCGGCGCACGCCTGGAAAGCCGGGCCGGGCGGAGTCTTGCGTTCGCGGCCCGCGATTGGGCTGGGCTGGCATTACCCAAGTTGGCCGCACGGCTATAACTATGTCTGGCATTACCGGGCTTTCTTGCAACTTGGATTCAGCCTGGGCAAAGGCCCCCTGCTGCTGGAACAGGACGATTTCGAGCGGGCGAACCTCAAGCTGTACTCGGATTACCACTCTAAAAACTGGCTTAGTTACGTATTCGAGACGCCCGAAGGCTTGCACGTGCGGGCAATCTACTATCTGGCCGAAGCTTACCGGGACGGCGGGGATGCGCTGGGTTGTCTGGTGCAAATCCGCAACCGGAGCGAGGTCAGCCAGCAAGGTCGGCTGGTGGCCGCGCTGGATTACACCCGGAACCTGGGGCAAGGGCTGGATTGGGCCAATGGCCTGTATGCCCGGCTCAACGGCGGCGGCCTGAGTGTCGCAGCTTTCCAGGAAGGGACGGCTCTGCATCTGCGGGCCGACAAGCTCCTGGCAAGCCGCTGGTTCGAGGGCAATAGCCTGGAAGGATTGCCTGCATGGGTGGCTCAGGCCCAAGCGGAGGCCGAGCGCAGTTCTAGCAAGGTTGCTTTTGCACCGGGCGAGGAAGGCTCCGCCGAGAGTGGGCCAACCGACCCAAAGACGGTGCGGAAGGTTGGCGCGGTGGAGTGGGATTTCGAGTGTGAAGCGGGCGGCGAGACGACTTTGATGCTCACCGTGGCGCGGGACGCCAGCGAGTGGCGGGCCAGGCGGCGGACCGAACGCTTGCTGGCCGACGAAGCCGGGCCGCTTTACGAGGCTCTTTCCCGTGGCAAAGCCGAGGACGACGCTTTCTGGGCCACTGCGCCTAAACTTAGCGGCGACTGGCCGGAAGAAGTGCGGCGCGGACTGGTTTACGATTTCGAGACCCTGCGGATGATGGTGCGTCGCCCGACCGGGATTTACAAATATCCCTGGGACGCCATGCAAATTCAGGTGCCGCGCACCGTGCTGGCTGAAGCCGCCCTCGATATGCTGATCCTCAGCTATGCCGATCCGCAGATGGCAAAAGCCGTCTTGCTGGGTACTTTCGCCGATGCGCCAGAGCCAAACGTGCCGTGCAGCCGTGAAGACGGTTCGTACAATATGGTGGCGGTGGATGGCAGCCCCTGCGGTACAGCCCCGGAGTGGTGCTTTCCGTTTCATTGCATCGAACTGGTCTACCGGCGCACCGCCGACCAGGGCTGGCTGGCTCAGCTTTATCCCTACCTGGAAGCTTTTATGGAGTTCTGGCAGCGCAACCGCACTGACGCTCTCGGTCGGTCTTTCTACAAATGCAGTTGGGAAGCCGGACAGGACAATTCGGCTCGTTTCGCCATCACGGACGATCCTAGCGGTGGCGGCGCGTTGGGCGAACATCTGTGGCCGGTAGATTTACAGGCGGCAATGGCTCAATCGTGCTGGCTGCTGGCCGCCTGGGGCCACGAACTAGGGTTGCCGCCCGAAAGAGTCGAACGCTGGAACGTTCTAGGCGGGCAACATGCCGCGTTGATGGCTCAGATGTGGCAGCCCGGCTCGAACTGGTTTCACGATTTCGACCGGCGCAGCGGAGCTTTTACGAATGTAATTGATACTATGCAACTGGCTCCCCTGCTTTGCCGGGTCGCCCGGCCCGACCAGATTGCCGCTCTGCAAGCTCAGCTTGAAAACCCGCCTAAACACGGCCAGGTTTTCCACCCGCTCATGTGGCCTTCGGTAGTCTTTTGTCTGGTCGAAGCTTGCTCCGAAGCCGGACGGCCCGACCTGGCGGCCCGGCACGGTTGGGCCGCGCTTGAGCGAGTGTATCGTTGGCTGGATTCTAACCCGGTTTCGACCGAGGCCGACCGGGGCGGCTTACCGGGGGTGGGCCGGGAATACTGGCCTCAGGTAGGTCTATCGCTGGCCGATCCGCCTCGCGGAGGCGGTGGCGCAGAGGTTTATGGTTGGGGCTGCCTGGGGGCGTACTTGCTCCTGCGCTATGTGGTCGGGCTTCAGGAGGAAAGACCCTCCGGGCCAGGGCAGGTCGCCTTTGCTCTGCGGCCCAATCTACCCGCCGTATTGCTGGTGCCGGGTAAAATCTACCGGGTTGGCTCGTTGCCGTGCCAGAACGCCCTCGTTGACATAACATATGAGGTCATGCATAACGGGTCGCTGGCGACCCAGGTAAGCCTGGCGAATCCGGCCCGGCCCGAAGCTTCGCCCCAACTGCGCAACTTTACCCTGGCAAACGGTGAAACAGTCAGACTTAATTTTCAGCTTTGATCTAAAAGGGGTTAATCGTGTCCGGCGAACTTATACTAATTGTAGACGACGAAGAGCTTATCCGGCGCAAAGCCCAGGAAGCCGTCCGGCTTAACGGCTATCGCACCCTGACGGCAGGTAGTGGAGCCGAGGCTCTCGAAAAACTGGAACACGAAGTTCCAGACCTTTTGCTGACTGATATTCGGATGCCGGAGCTTGATGGCTTGCAGCTTTGGAGCCGGGCTAGAACCCTGCGGCCTGATCTGGTCGGCGTTTTTATGACCGCGCACGGCTCGATTGATACGGTTATCAAGTCGCTCCAACTCGGTATCAGCGGCTTTTTGCTAAAACCTTTTACCGGCAGTGAACTAGACCGGGCGGTGCGCGATGCGCTCCAAAAGCACCGTCAATCCTACGAAGCCACCCGCATGCGAGTTCTGGCTCCGCTCTTCGAGACCCGCCGCCTTTTCGAGGCCGAGGCCGACCTCGCCACGCTGGGCCGCTTGCTGGTCGAGAAGGTCGCGCTCGAAACTCGCTCGGATTACTGCGCTGTCTTTGTGCCCGAACGAGAAGCCGCCACGAGCGAGGCTACCCTGAAAGCTCTCGCCAGTTTCGGTGGGCCGGGCGCACGCTCGTTTTCGCCGCGCACTTTCCCGGCCCCCCGCCTGGCGAGGCGGGCAATGGAGCTAGGCCGCACCCTCAGTCTGCGTCCGGCCAACGGCACAGACCAGTTGCCAGCAGGCGAACAAATACCCGGAGCCGTGATTGTAGTACCTTTTATGGCCGGAAGCCGGGCAATTGGGAGCCTGCTAGTCGGGCGGGCTGAATCTCAGCGGCCCTTTTCGGCCAGTGACCGCGAGATTTTTGAGGTAGTAGCTTTTCAACTGGCTGCTCTGCTGGAAAACCAGCGTTTGCAGGCCAGCCTGACCGAGCGTAACGAGCGGTTAAGCCTCGTTGCCGGTCGGTTCGTGTCGGCTCAGGAGGAAGAAAAGCGGCAGTTGGCCGAGCGGATCGGTCTGGAACTTTTGCCCGCTCTGAGCCAGACCCGCCAGAACATCCAGAGCTACTTGCAAAAGGTGCGGCCTTCGTCTGCCGGTGAGCTTCTAGGGGCCGAGGAGCGGTTGCATAGCCTGATTAAAGAAGTCAAGCAACTTACCCACGAATTGCGCCCGGCCAACCTGGACGAGTTTGGTTTGAGTGCGGCCCTGCGCCAGTATGTCCGCAAGCTGACCGAGGACGGCGGAGAGTGCCAGCCAGTTTTCCGGCTCGAAGGCCAGGAAGCCCCGCGCCTCTTGCCTGCCGTAGAAATCGCCCTGTTCCGGGCCGCTCAGGACGCCCTCGATAACGCCTGCCGCCACGCCAAAGCCAGTTCGATCAGCCTGACGGTGCGCCTGAGCGGGCCGCGCAACCGCCCGACCCGGCTCGAAATCGAGGTGCGCGACGCTGGCCCTGGCTTCGATCTCCAGGGCGAAAGTTCAAAAGCCGGGCTGGGTTTGCTGGCGATGCAAGAAAGGGTACGGCTGGTCGGGGCAAGTTGCCAGATTATTAGTGCGCCCGGCGAAGGAACCCAGGTGCTGCTGGGCTACGACCTGCCAGTTGAACCCTGATTATTTTCGGGTTCATAAGTGGCCTGGAACTGCAAAATGTTTCGGGCCGGTCAATCAGACACCTCTAAAAGCTAAACAAAAACCAGTAAGAGTAAAATCTGGATAAATTTTACTCTCACTGGTTTTTATATTCGCTCTAAAAGCTAAGCGAGATCGGCCATCACCTTTGCCAACGCCTCGCGGGAGGGCCGCAACTGCTCGGCGGTCAAAGCCGAAAGCGGCGTGCGAGGCAGGTTGTGAATTTCCGGCAGGGTTTGACGCTTCTGGTCAATATAGATCAAGCCGGTCATAAACTCCTTATCGGCGTGCGCCCTTTCCAGCAGGGATAGGGCCGCCGCCTTGCTGGTCGGGTCGTAATCGTCGTGGAGTTTGCGAAGTTGGATCACCGGGCCATCGTGCATCTGCACCGTTCGCACCGAACCGGGTTCGTAATCCACCAGAATTTCTTCTTTCGCTTCGATAAAAGAGATGTCGTGGATCGGCTCCTCGTGAGCCTTGCCGTAAGGATAGCTCTTGGTGGACTCTTCGTGATTATTAAAAGTCACGCAGGGGCTGATGATGTCCAGCACCGCCGTACCGTTGAAACTCATGGCCGCTTTGAGCAGTTCGCGCACCTGCTTCGCATCGCCCGCGAACGAACGCGCCACGAACCCACAATCTGCCGCAATTGCTTCCAGGCACAGGTCAATCGGCTCCATCTCGTTTGTACCGGCGTACTTGAGCTTCTGGCCGATGTCCGCCGTGGCCGAGAACTGCCCCTTCGTCAGACCGTACACGCCATTGTTTTCGATGATGTAAACCATCGGCACGTTACGACGCAAAAGATGGATGTATTGACCCAGGCCAATCGAGCCGGTATCGCCGTCTCCACTCACGCCAATCGCCAGCAGTTCCCGGTTTGCCATCATCGCTCCGGTCGTCACCGAGGGCATCCGCCCGTGCAGGGTATTGAAACCGTGCGACCGATTGAGAAAGTAGGCGGGCGATTTCGAGGAGCAGCCGATACCACTCATTTTGATTACCCGGCTAGGCTCAATCGAAAGCTCCCAGCAGGTGTTGATAATCTGGCTGGTAATCGAGTCGTGGCCGCAACCCTGGCAGAGCGTCGAAGGACGGCCTTTGTAATCGGTCTTTTCCAGGCCCAGGCGGTTAATCTTGCTGTTACCGGCACCGGGCTTTACTTCCGTAGTCATTCCTAACGCTCCTTCTTGGCAATTTTCTCGCTGATAAACTGGGCCGTCAGAGGCAGGCCGTCGCATTTGTTGGCTGGCAACAGGCGGGTAGCGTATTCCGGCGTATGCAGTTGAAGAAGCTGGCGCATCTGGCCGTCGAAGTTAAGTTCGACCACAAAAACTTCGTCATGCTGCCCGATGAACTGGCGAGTTTCCTCGCCCAACGGCAAGGCCCGCAACCGCAGGTAACTTGTTTCGACTCCGCCAGCCCGCAGCAAGTCCCGCGCTTCGACCACCGCCGCATCCGGCGACCCGTAAGAAATGATGCCGATTTTAGCACCGGGCCGCAGGTCTACCACCGGCCTGGGTACAATCGTCCGGGCGGTTTCGTGTTTGCGGTGCAGCCGTTCGAGATTGTTTTCCCAATCGTCGGGGCGTTCGCTGTATCCGGCATCCTCGTTGTGGCCGGTGCCACGGGTGAAGTAGGCCGCATTGGGATGTTTGTTACCCGGTAGAGTCCGATAGCCGATTCCATCGCCGTCGGTATCTTTGTAGCGGGAGAAAGTACCACCGAGGGCCTTGAGGTCTTCCGCACTCAGCACCTTGCCGCGATCCATCGGCTCGGTCGGGTACTCGAAGGGGTCGGTCATCCACAAGTTCATACCCAGATCGAGGTCACTCAACACAAAAACCGGCGTTTGCAGCCGCTCGGCCAGGTCGAAGGCCCGCCAGCCGAACTCGAAGCATTCCGTCATCGAGCCGGGCAAGAGGCAGATGTTCTTGGTATCGCCGTGGCCCAGATAATAAGTCTTTAGCACGTCACCCTGCGAAACCCGCGTCGGCAGGCCGGTACTCGGCCCCATCCGCATAATGTCCCAGATCACGCCGGGAATTTCGGCAAAATAGCCCATCCCGGTAAACTCGGTCATCAGCGAAATGCCGGGGCCACTTGTAGCGGTCATGGCCCGCACGCCGCCCCAACCCGCTCCCAGCACCATGCCGATTGCGGCCAGTTCGTCCTCGGCCTGGATTACAGCGTAGTTGTGCTTGCCGGTTTCGGGGTCAACCCGCAGGTCGGGCAGGTAATCGTTGATCGCATCTACCAGGCTGGTCGAAGGGGTGATCGGATACCAGGCCACCAGGCCTACGCCGCCCCAGATCGCGCCCAGGCCACCTGCGCTATTGCCGTCAATCATAATCTTTCCGGCGGTCTTGTCCATGCGCTCGACCCGGAAGGGGTCTTGCTTGGGCAGGTTATCCCGCACGTACTGCGCCGATTTCGTGACTACGCCCATGTTCAGTTCGACCGGCTTGGTCTTGCCGCTAAAGTGCAGGGTCAGGGCCGCCCGGACGGTTTCTTCTTCCATGCCCAGAAGTTCCATCAAAGCTCCCACGTAAACCATGTTAGCGATGTAATCTTTGAGCTTGATGTCCACTCCCGATTCCTTGACCATCTGCTTCACCGGCAGAGGGTAGAACGTGATGTCGGGGCGGTTGTCTTTATCTACCAGTTTCAAGTCATTAGGATAGAGGCAGACCGAACCCTCTCGGAGAGCCGCAAGGTCGGCGTCGGCAGTTTGAAGATTAAAGGCTACCAGAATTTCGGTCGCTTCACGCCGGGCGATGTACCCATCTTTGCTAACCCGGATGCTGAACCAGGTCGGCAGGCCGGAAATATTGGAAGGAAAAATATTTTTACCGTTTACCGGGATGCCCATTTTGAACAGCGAACGAATAATGGTGTTGTTAGCGGTCTGGCTCCCCGAACCGTTAACGGTCGCTACTACTATTGTAAAGTCATTCACTATTTCCGGGCGTTCCTGGCTTTCAGCCTGCCCGGTCGGTTTTTCAATTGTCATGCTCATAAATAAAAACCTTTCTACCTCCTTGTAGGAAAAGGCCAAAGAAACTCACCGGCTACCATACCGTTTTCAAACTGTTTTGAAATACAGGCGTAACGGGTAAATCTCTTTAGCTTTTCTTCTAGCCGGGTGTCAGTTCCTGGCTGGGATCTATTTCGTCTTCTAAGTCGTCGCTGGTTTCGCTGCCGGTCAGGTCGGCGGGGCCTGCTACTGGTGGCCTGATCGGAGTGACGTTATCATCGGAGGCACCCATATATTGCTGGGAATCGGTCTGGCCGGATTCTTCGACCGAGGAGGACGGCACGGCGGTTCCCTGATGAGTTATTTCGGTTTGGTCGAGTTCCTGGCGCACCTCGGCGGATTGCGTTTCGGGCGAACTCGGCGGCGCGGTTCTTTCTGACTGACTCATGGCTTACCCTTCTTTGCTGATAAATTGAGTTGATTGGTTTGGTTTGTGGGGAAGGTGGGTGGTTAGAAATAACCTTCGATTGTGAGGAAGAAAATTTATTCTGTGGGCCAATCCTGGTGAGGCCGCAACTTCCACTCTAGTACCAAAACCTATTACTCGCCCCTCAATAATAACACAAATGCCGCCTAAAGCGGCATGTATAATAATTAGAGATAATTATGATTAATATCGAGTAGGGCTATAAATGTCAAAAATGGCGGATTAGCGGGCAATTTACCCTGCTAAAGCAACAGGGCTAAAGAGGCAAGAAAACCTCGGTCTAGCCCTGCCCGACTACGTGTACTTTGAGCAGATTGCTGCGGCCTGGGGTGCCGATAGGAATTCCCGCCGTGATTACAACGGTATCGCCCTCTTTCACCAGACCCTTTTGAAGCACGACTTCCTCGGCCTTTTCCAGCATTTCATCGGTCGAACTGTAGCGTTCCGACAGGAAGGTCTGGACGCCCCAGACCAGGGCGAGACGGTTTGCGGTGCGGGGTTCGTGCGAGACGGCGTAGATCGGCAGGTGCGGACGGTTGCGCGAAACCATCCGGGCGGTAAAGCCACTGGTGGTAGTGGTTATCAGAGCCTGCGCCCCGATTTCTCGCCCGACGCCGCAGACGGCTTGCGAGATTGCGTCGGTAATAGAGGTGGCTACTTCAAACACGATGTCGCGGGGAGGCTGCTTGAATAGCAAACTTTCTTCGGTCGTCACGGCAATCCGGCCCATCACCCGCACCGCCTCAACCGGGTAAAGGCCGTTGGCACTCTCGCCGGAGAGCATCACCGCGTCCGTGCCGTCCAGGATCGCATTAGCGACGTCGGTCGCTTCGGCCCGCGTCGGGCGAGGGTTGCGGGTCATCGAGTCGAGCATCTGGGTAGCGGTAATGACCGGCTTGCCGACCTGATTGCATTTGGAGATGATCATCTTCTGCAAAACCGGGATTTGCTCGGCGGGCATCTCCACGCCCAGGTCGCCCCGCGCTACCATAATACCGTCTACTTCGGCCAGGATTGACTCGAAGTTGGCGATAGCTTCGTGCTTTTCGATCTTGGCGATCACCTGCGGCAGTTCGAGGTCGGGAGTGTTCGGCCCGGCGGCCTCGCGGATCAGCTTTTTCAAAGCGACAATATCTTCGGCCTGCCGCACAAACGAAAGCGCAATGTAATCCACGCTGTGGGCCACCCCAAATTTGAGGTCGCCCATATCTTTATCGGTGATCGTCGGCACGCGCAAAGTGACGCCCGGCACGTTAATTCCTTTGTGGCCGGAAAGCTTACCGCCGGTAATCACTACGCAGCGCACGTCCTCGATAGAGGACGAGATAACTTTGAGTTCGAGCAAACCATCGTCAATCAACAGCGTGTCGCCCGGTTTTACATCCAGGGGAAGGTCGGGGTAATCAATGCCAATTTCGTCCGGGCTGCTGGCGATGAGCGGGCGGGTGGTAAGGTTTAGTTCGTGGCCGGGAGTTAGGGTGACGAAACCGGGTGGGGTAGCGATTTCGCCGGTGCGAATGCGCGGGCCTTGCAAATCCTGCAAGACTGCCACGTTGCGGCCCAGGTCTGCCGCCAGTCTCCGCACGTTCCCGATGATTTCGGCAGACTGATCGCGTTTGGCGTGCGAGAAGTTCAACCGAATTACATCTACCCCTTCCTGCAAGAGGCGGTGTAAAATTGGCTCGTCCCACGAAGCCGGGCCAACAGTCGCTACAATTTTCGTTCGGCGGCTCATAATTCCTCCCTGGAAGCTTTTTCTTCTCCGCTCTCGTCAGCGGTGAGGGCAAAAAGGTAGTGGTCTTGCCACCGCCCGTTAATCAGTAGATAGCGGTGGGCCAGTCCTTCCCGGCGAAAGCCAACCTTTTGCAGCACTCTTTGCGAACCGGCGTTATCGAGCAGGGTGGCGGCAGCGACCCGGTGCAACCTTAAATCCCGGAAGGCGAAGCCGACGGTCCTTTGCACGGCCTGGGTCATATAACCGCGCCCGTTGTACTTCTGCGCGAGCTTATAGCCCAGATCGGCATTTTGAAAGACTCCGCGTATCAGATTTGAAAGAGTAATTCGCCCGATTAGCTCGTCCCTCGCCGTCAGGAAAATGCCAAAGCTGTAGGAGTGATCCTGGCGGGCCGCTTCTTCGGCGTTTTCGATCCCACGGCGGGTGGCGTCAAGGGTAAAAAAATGGGCCGGACGAAAAGGGTCAAAAGGGGCAAAGAAAGCCTGGTTTTGCATATACAGCCGCAGCAAAGCCGGAGCATCCGCCAGGGCCAGCAGGCGAAGAAAGATTTCCCCTTCGGATAGCAACTCAGGCCAGGGTCTCATCTGGTTGAGCAATCCTTTTTTCGGTCTCCAGGGGAAGGTCAGGGGTAACGACGCAGGGAATCGAGCAGAAGAAGACGCTGCCCCGACCTTCTTCGCTTTCGGCCCAGATACGCCCGCCGTGCGCTTCCACCACGAGTTTGCACAAAGCCAGACCCAGGCCGGTACCGCCCCGGTTCCGAGCCGAAGAAGGCAACTGCACAAATTTATCGAAAATACGCTCGATACTTTCGGAAGGAATACCCGGCCCCTGGTCGCTGATCGAAATCAACAATGCCTGCGGGAGCGGAGCGAGGGCTTCAGTCGGGCGGGCCTCGCGCAGCAAAGTAGTAGTCGAACGACGCAAGCGGTTGGGGTCGAGCGAAGAAGTAGTACCTCGCCGCCGCACGCCTTCTTCAATGCGGGCCGTTACGCCAATGCTCGACCCGGTAGGGCTAAATTTGATCGCGTTAGAAAGCAGGTTGACCAGTACCCGGCGCATTTTCTCGATGTCTACCCGCAGCCTGATGGAAGGGTCGGGCAGGCTCGTCTGGATCGAGACGCGTCTTTCCTGAGCCGTAATTTTAACCTGGGCGATACTGTCTTTGAGCAGGGTGTTCAGCCCGACTTCTTCGACGGTAAGGGGCAGTCTACCGGCTTCCAGGCGGCTTACTTCCAGCAACGCGTTGATCATATCGAGCAAGCTGTAGCAATTGCGTGAAACCTGTTCGAGGAATTCGGTCTGGCGTTCGGCGTTATCCTCGTGCGAGTCCGGCATAGTGAGCAGATTGCTAACCAGTTCGATGCCGCCAATGATCGAGGTAAGCGGGCTTCGCAGGTCGTGGACGAGCATACTGATAAAGTCGTCGCGCACCTGTTCCAGTTCGCGTTGCTGGGTGACATCGTGAAAGACATTCAGCCAGCCGATCACACTCCCGAACTGATCCGGCACGGGCAAAATGCTCCAGTCAATATAACGTCGCTTGGGGTCGCTGATCACTAATTTGCGTTGAAAACCGGCCTCCGGGTGGCGGCGCAGGTCGCGCAGCACTCGCGTTACGCTATCGGAACCAAAAGGCGGTTCGCTTTCGAGTGCTTCGCCCAGCAGGTCGGCTACTTCGTTCATGTTGCGATGCAGCACTTGCTCGGTTTCCAGCTTCATCAGTTCGGTGAAACGCGAATTAGCCAGCACCACGTTATAGCCGCGATCCAGCATGAGAATACCGTCTTTGACCGAATGTAGAACGGCCTGGATACGGTCTCGTTCGCGCCGGACATCATCGTAGAGCAGCGCGTTGCTGACGGCGATGGCCGCCTGGGGTGCCAGCAGATTTAAGAGCCGCACATCGCTATCGGTAAAGACCCGGCGGCGCATATCGTCCATTACATCCATCACGCCCACCACCCGGCCCCCAGTCATCAAAGGGACGCCCAGTACGGCGGTGATGTCGTTGTCTTCCAGGTAAGCCCCGGCCCGCCCGCTCCACTCGGAATAATTGTTGATCCGCATGGGTTTGCCTGTAATGGCGACCAGGCCCGCCACCCCTTCTCCATAAGTTATGGTGCGACCTATAAAAGAAGTTCGGGTGTTGTACTCGGCTCGCACGGTCAGGCTACCGGCTTCCTCGTTACAAAGGTAAATTGCGGCGGACTCGGCTTTGACAACTTCGCAGCTTTTGCTGGCGATCAAATTAAGCAGTTCGGTCAGGGTTAGTTGCGCACCGACGGCCAGGGCCGCATCGTTGAGGGTGCTAAGCTCGATAGCCCGCGTTTCGGCTTCGACGTAAAGCCGGGCATTTTCGTCGGCGGCCCGCATCAGGGCGTCGGTACTCTTCTTGAGGCGCATCAGGGAACGGGCGCGGGCGATTAGCTCTAACTTCTGGATCGGCTTGACCAGAAAATCGTCGGCTCCGGCTTCCAGGGCGCGAATTTTATCGTTAGGATCGTTGCGGGCGGTAATCAAAACAATCGGAATAAAGCCCAGGTTGTGGTCGCCCCGAATCCGCTGGGTTAGCTGAAACCCATTCAGGCCGGGCATCATTACATCCGAAAGGATTAAATCGGGATGTAAAAGGCGTACCTGGTCCAACCCGCTCAGGCCGTCCGAGGCCATCGCTACGGTATAACCTTCGCGTTCCAAAAGATCGCGCAACAAAGCCAGATTGTCTTCGTTGTCGTCAATTAGCAAAACAGTTGATGTTTGGGACTGCTCGGTGGTCATAGCACCTTGTATGCTGTAATTGTTTTGGGCCGAAGCGTATACCCGAAGAAAGTTAATGCCTTAAAAGTAATCGGGTGAACTAAAAGTCGGCAATTTTAAAGTTTATCTGAAAACTGGCAAAAGGAGTGTGGCAATCCTGGTGCAACACAATTCCAACTTATTATAGGTTTCCTTACCAGAAATAGCAAGCCTTTTTTCGGTCGGGGGTGTGGCAAGTATTTTTGCAATCTAGTTCAAGGCAAAAACTTCTCTGCTCAAAGCTCGCTTCACACCGCAAAAATGTCTGCCACATCCTTCGGTCGGACCGCGCTAATGCGCTCAAAGATAAACTCAGCTCTCAGGCCGGGACCGTTCAGTCCTGGCGAGTATCGGCTTAGTTTGAGAAATGTTATAATAGCTCTAATCAAGAGGAAAAAGAGTGGAAAGATTGATTTTCTGATGAGTATAGACGCGAAAGACGGCAGTTCCGGTAGTGGTAGCGTGTTAGAAAGAGAACCCTCTGACCAGGAGACAAATGAACTGGTTGTCGTAGGGTCTTCTGCCGGAGGGGTCGAAGCCCTGAGTATTCTGGTCAGCAATTTGCCTGCCGACTTTCCCGCCCCGATTGTGCTGGCCCAACATCTCGACCCGACCCGGCCCAGCAATCTGGCGATTATTTTGCAACGGCGTACTATTCTACGTGTAGTTCAGGTTGACGGCAAAACTGCTTTAGAGCCGGGTCACATTTACGTAGTGCCTTCCAACCGTAACATTGTGGTGCGGGACGGCGATGTGGAAGTGCTGAGTGATAATGGAGAAAGTAACCGGCGGGTACGGCCCTCAGTGGATTTACTCTTTTCCAGTGCCGCCAAAGTTTACGCCGACCGGCTGATTGCGGTAGTGCTGACTGGCTCTGGCAGCGATGGCACCGCCGGAGCGATTGAGGTTAGCAACGCGGGCGGTATTGTAATCGTGCAGAACCCCCAGACTGCCCGCTATCCTTCCATGCCGATGGCTCTGCCACCCTCCGTCGTAGATTTCGAGATAGACCTGGAACGCATTGGCCCGATGCTTTACAGCCTGCTGAGTGGCGTGGTAATACCGCAGGACGAGGAAGAAACCGCCGAAATTTTGCGCTCGATCCTCGAACAGGTCAGTCACCGTTCCAGCATAGATTTTCGGCAATACAAAACCTCGACGATCCTGCGCCGGATTACCCGCCGCATGACGGTTACTCTTTCTCGCACCATGAGCGATTACCGGCTCTACCTGGAAACTCATCCCGACGAAATAGGCGAACTGGTCCAGGCTTTCTTGATTAATGTAACCCAGTTCTTCCGCGACCCGGAGGCATTCGTATATCTTAAAAACGAGGTGCTACCTGTGCTGATCCAGCAAGCCCGTGAACGCGACCGGGTGTTGCGCTTCTGGTCGGCGGGTTGTTCTACCGGCGAAGAACCTTACTCGATGGCAATGCTTCTGGCCGACCTGCTGGGAGCGGAATTGCCCGAATGGAGTGCCAAAATCTTTGCCACCGACCTGGACGAAGCGGCAATTAGCTTTGCCCGGCGCGGTTTCTACTCCGAGGCTCACCTCAAGGGGGTGCCGCGTGAGTACCAGGAACGCTTTTTCGAGCATATTGACGGCGGCTATCGCATTTCCAAAACTTTGCGCCAGATGGTCATTTTTGGTCAGCAAGACCTGGGACGGAGTGCGCCTTTTCCACGGGTTGACCTGGTGATGTGCCGCAACGTCTTAATTTATTTCACGCCTGAACTGCAAGATTATGTGATAAACCGGTTCGGCTTTTCGCTTTCCCCGGAAGGGTTCTTGTTTCTGGGCAAGGCTGAAACTGTGCGGCCCAGCCAGACCTACTTCGACCTTAGGAGCAAGAACTGGAAAGTTTACCGCTGCAACGGCAATAGTGTGCCGGTCTCGCGCCGTCAGCCGCCCCTTGATCTCGGTACGCGTTCGCTCCGGCAGGAAAGAAACCAGGCCAGGAATACTAAATCAGGCAACCCTCAGGCCGCAAACGGCGAGGTGGAAACCGGGTTGATGGGTAGCGAGTTAGCTTTGCCGCAGTTGCGCCGTTTCAACGAACTGTTGTTGCGCTTTTTGCCGGTCGGGGTGGTAGTGGTTGACCGTTCCTATCACCTGCTGACCGCCAATTCCGCCGCCCGGAGACTATTGGGGTTGCGTGAAATGGGTAACGAACTGGATTTTCTACATTCGGTGCGTGGCATTCCGTATGCCGAAGTTCGCAAGGCGATTGATGCCGTTTTTCGAGAGCGTACTACGGTAACACTGGCTGAAATAGAGCTAAATTCAAATGCGGGTGGCAATGGCCGCTATCTGACTTTATCGCTGGCCCTTATGCAGATAGAAGCCGGTAGCCCCGACCTGGCGGCTATCAGCATCTTCGATGTTAGCGAAGGCGTGACAATCCGACGCCAACTTGAAAGCGTTCGGGCCGAGCAAAGCCAACTCATGACCGATTTAGGGGTTGCGAACCGGCGGCTCAACGATATGAACAAAGAGCTTGTGGACGCTAACGAAGAGTTACAGGTAGCTAACGAAGAATTGGTGCTGACCCACGAAGAGTTGCAGGCTACTATCGAGGAGTTCGAGACGACCAACGAGGAATTGCAGGCTACCAACGAAGAATTAGAAACCAACAATGAAGAATTGCAAGCTACCAACGAAGAATTGCAAACTACCAATGAGGAACTTCGCGCCCGCACGAGCGAATTACAAGAATTAAACGAAATTATGGACGGCGAACGAGTGCGTTTGGCCGAAATAATCGAACTGGCTCCCTTCTCGATTGTGGTGTTGCGCGGGTCAAACTTGCTGATCGAAGCCCTCAATCTGCCCTATTTAGCGTTACTTCAGGAACGGCAGGTGCAAGGGCGCACTTTAGAAGAAGTTTTCGAGTTATTCGGGCAAAATACCGTCCCGCTGGTCTTGCTGGCTCAAGAAGTCTTCCAACAAGACCAACCCCGCAGTCTGCTAATCCCCCCGACTTCTTTGCCCCATGAAATAGCCGCTCAGCTTCAAGACAACCTGAATTTTCGCCTTGTACCCACCCACGGAGCCAACGACATTGTTAACGGAGTGATCATTTACGCGGCTACAGAAGAAACAGACCCAGACCTTCCCTCGGAATAAATCTTTGCCCGGCTTAAATGAAGCCACACCTAATCCCGGCTCAACCATTCCCTAAAGGGAGCTTTTTGAACGAGCTAGATTTAATCCGGGTTAGGGTTCAATCAGGTCAGGCGAACATAGCTAAAACTTACAGAATCTGGTTGAGTTCAGCCAGAGTAAAAGGTTTGGCTAAAAAGCTCTCCACAATCGGGCCAGGTACCACCCCTTCTCCCACATGTAATATTTCTTCCTTGCTACGGCCTGACATCAAAATATAACGAGTATCGGCGGGTAGCTGGGCTAAGCGTTGAATTTTCTCTAACATTTCCAGGCCGGTTTTGTCGGGTAGATTGTAATCGGCGATGATCAAGTGAGGTTTTTCCCTTAAAGCCTTATCAAAGCCACTCGCTGTATCAGTCGCCGTAAACACAACGTGTTCGGTACGAGCCAAAAAGCGGGTAATAACCTTGACCAATCGTTCGTTATCGTCAACTACAAGTATTTTCACTTTTCTTTACCTATTCTACCAGGGGAGTTGGACAGTACAGCAGAAGATTAACCCATTTATGCTTGTTATGTTCATTATACACTACAATACGGCCCTAAACCACGCACCTATGGCTAGACCTTTGGTTTAGAACATTTGCCTCTCGCTAATGATCTGGACTAAGTGCTTCCGGCCCCTTTGCTTTTCCAGCTCAGGCTTTGCCATAAAATATTGCTGCGGAAGCGGTTTAGTTTGAGGCTCAGGTTAAGCGGGCCGAGTTCAGGGGTGGTGGGAACCTCGAATAAATAGCGGTGTTGCCGACCGTCTGCGGCCAGTCGCATACTCTGGCGGAAGTAAACCTGCCCCGCCGGGCCGGTCGCGCTCAGTTCGCCATAGATTTCAGGCTGCTGGAAATCAAAATCGGTGTAGACGACCGCTTCGAGATAAGCTGACGGATGAAGGACGGAAAATGGAGAAGAGGAGGCCGCGCTTAGAGCTTGAGGATTAGAAGGCGAGGGCAGCGACGGACTTTGGAGGGTCAGGTCGGTTTTTTGGCCGCCGCTATTAAAGAGCCAGCCTCGCCCGCGCTGACATTCCAAATTTCCCTCGCGGCTCAACCACTGCCACCCGCTAGAAGAGGGGCAATCGGCAAAATTCCAATTCGTTCCGTTCGTGGGCCTGGCCTCGCTGCCATCTACCAGACCGTAGGTAAAGACCCGCTGCAACTCGGCCTCCGCACCTGCCCCTGTTCCGCCCTGGTAACGCACAAACCACAGGCGCCCTCGTTCGCTCAGACGGTAATCCGCGTTCACATCCTCGCCACGCTTTACTCCGCTTACACCCGGCCCAATCAGCAATCTTGTGGCCTCGCCTAAGCCGTTACGCCAGATGTACGCACCGCGATAATTATCCGGCAACCCCTCGAAGTAAACGGTATCTCCGGCTTGCAGTCCTAAATTAGCCGACTTCGCCAGTTCAAAAGTTTGCTCGACCAGCCTTCCCGCCGTTAGCCACGGCCCTCCCGCTACCACCAGAAGGACGACGAACAGGGCAAAGATAGTGAAAGGAAAGCTTAGTAAGCGCGGAGTCCGGCGTCCTGGCTGAGGGACGGATTTTAAGGGCCGGATGAGGAGCGCGACTAAGAGGCAAAAGCCGACCGAAGGCAGGTAGAGTAAGCGTGATTGAGCCAGGTTTGCTGTAACCGGGGCCGCCCCCAGAACCGGGAGTAGCCCTGCATACATCAGGGCGAGAGCGGCGCGGAAAGGGTTGGAGGTCGCCGGGGAAGAAGCCTTAGCACTAGCCCTAGAGGGAGCGGGCCGAGAAGAAAGCGGTTTAAAGTTGGGGAAGCCTTTTAAAATGTGGCGGAAGTCAGGCCGAGCCAGCCAGAAGAGGCTGAGCCAGCCAAAACCGAGGCCCGCCGCCAGCAGACCGGCCCCGACCGGCCCGGCACTGCTAAGATTGATCGGTAAGAGCAGCGGCAGCCATAACCCGACCGTAACGTTCCACAGGGCGTTAACCGGCCAGCTACCCACGCTTTCGGTGTAACCGCCGATACCGGCCAGGGCCAACCAGCGCACCCCTGCATTTAACGCCAGCACCAGGATAAAACCGGCCCACAAGCTTCCGCCAGGGAGCAAAGTTTGAAAGGTAAAAAATTTGAAGGAACGCGGGCGCGAAGTTTGTTTAGAGGTGACGGTTGCGGACATCCGGCCTGACCCTCGTAAATTCCAACCCCCCATTGCCGCCATCGCCAGCGGAAGCCCGACGACCGACTCTTTGCAAAAAAGCGCGGCGGCATAGCAGGCCAGGGTCAGGAGATAGAATTGCGGTTGCTGCCGGTCACACCATTTCAGAAAAGCCAAAAGCGACAGCATGGCAAGCGCAGTCGCCGCCAGATCGGGCCGGGCGGCAAGCCAGGCTACCGGTTCGGTATGGAGCGGGTGCAGCGCAAATACCCCTGCCGCCAGTCCTGCCCCGGCCCGACCCAGACCAAGCCTCCGACCCAGGAGACCCACCAGCACCGCATTCAAGGCGTGTAGCAAGAGGTTGGTCAGGTGGTAGCCGCCCGCGTGTAACCCCCACAGGGCGTAGTCCAGTTGCCAGAGCAAATTAGGCAAGGGGCGATAAAAGAGGTTTTGAGCCGGTTCGTAAAAGGCTTTGCCGGAGGCAGCAAACTGCACAAACTGAAAATCTTCGCCGCTAAAGTAGACTCTCAGGAGTGGAAGCCCGACAATAAAAGCTACCAGTGGCCCCCATAGCCACCAGAGTTTCTCCGACCAGGTGTTTAACCCGGCGGAACCCTGGGTCTGGCTTGCAATCTCAGTTTGTTTGGCTGGTTTCGTTTGCATGCGGGGTATTATAGCCGTTTTTAGCCCTGAACACACCGGGTTAAAAGAGCTAATCCCGATTTTAGGATCAGCTCTTTAAATTTTTGTCCTAATTGCTACAGGTTTGTGTTAAAATAGGGCGTAGAATATTAAGCACCTGAATGACTTAAGCTGTTTTGGGCTGGCCCGGCCAAAACTACCCATTATCAAACTTCGATGCGGCCTTGCTCAGCTATTTATCCGAGGCCAATGTCCTCAATCTTTAGAGGGTTTCGAGTTAAAAATGCTGGTAGAACTAAACATCACCAATTTTGCGATTATTGACCGACTGAATTTACAGCTCAACGGTGGCTTCAACGCCCTGACCGGCGAGACGGGCGCGGGTAAATCCATCATTATTGACGCGATGGGCGCGATGCTGGGCGAGAGAATCGGCCCGGAATTCGTGCGCCACGGCACCGACCGCGCCCGCGTCGAAGGTTCTTTCGAGGTTCAGCTCGACCTCGAAGACGAACGCTTCCGGCATTTGCTGGAATTACTGGAAACTCACGAACTGCTTGACCCGGAAGACAACCCGATCTCGACCGACCCTTCCCAGCCGCCGATCCTCCACCTGACCCTCAGCCGCGAAATTAGTAGCACCGGGCGTACCACCTGCCGGATTAACGGGAGTGCCGTCAAGACCGACGTGCTGCGCGAAATCGGCCAGAACCTGGTAGATATTCACGGCCAGACCGACCATGTATCGCTTTTGCGGGTGAGCGAACATCTCGAATTGATTGACCAGTTCGCAAACCTGGCTCCCAAACGGCGGCGGTTGGGCGAAATGGTCGGGCAGTTGCGGGCTATCCGCAAAGAAAAAGCCTCGCTGCAAAAGGACGAACGCGAACTGGTACGCCGCACCGAACTGCTCAAATTTCAGGTCAGCGAAATCGAAGCCGCCGCCCTGCAAGGGGGCGAAGAAGAAGAACTGCAACAGGAACGCCAGTTGCAAAACTCTTCCGAGAAAGTCAGTGCTATCGCCGACCGAGCCTACCGGGTGCTTTACCAGGGCTACGACGAAGAAAGCGGCGAAGGCGGTTATAGTGCCGCCCCGCTGGGCCGGGGCCGCAACGGGAGCAGTCGCGGCGCGGGCGGGAGCGGGGCCGGAGGCAGTACACGGGCGGTACAGGAAAGCCTGAGCGAAGTCGAAAGCTTGCTGCTGGAACTGGTGCGCTACGAACCGAGCATGGCTCAGTATAACGAGGCTGTCGCCGAAGCCCGTTACAAATTAGAAGATGTTTCCCAGGCGGTGCGCGACTTCCGCGACCGGATCGAACACGATCCGGCCCGCCTGGAAGAAATCGAAGAACGGCTGGAAGTGATCAGGTCGCTCAAACGCAAGTATGGTAATTCGGTAGCGGAAATTCTGGAGTTTTATAACACCGCCGCCGCCGAGCTAAATTCGATTGAGCATTCGGGCGAACGAGTGGCGGAACTGACCCAGCAGGAAGGCAAGCTGCTGGGTAAAATCGGCACGCTGGCCGGGGAAATCTCTGCCGAACGCCGCCGGGCCGGGGATGATCTGGCCGGGCAGGTCGAAAAAGCCCTCCAGGATTTACGGCTCTTACGCGCTCGCTTCGTGGTCAGCCTCACCCAAAACGACGACGCCCACGGTGCGCCGGTCAAAGGGCCGGATGGCGAAGTGCGCCGCCTGGCTTTCGACGGCAAGGGAGTTGACCGGGTGGAATTTCTGGTTTCGCTCAACCCTGGCGAACCGCCCAAACCACTTCAAAAAGTCGCCAGTGGCGGCGAAACCAGCCGCCTCATGCTGGCCTTGAAATCTATTCTGGCGGCTGCCGATGCTATCCCGACCCTGATTTTCGACGAAGTAGACGTGGGCGTGGGCGGGCGAAGCGGTCAGGTAGTCGGCGAAAAGCTGTGGCAACTGACCAATCAGGGCCAGCATCAGGTCATTTGCATTACTCACCTCCCGCAGATTGCCGCTTTTGGCGATGCTCATTACAACATCATCAAGCGGGTAGAGGGCGACCGCACCTCCACCGGGGTCAAGCAACTTGGCGAGGGAGAGCGGATCGAAGAACTGGCGGCAATGCTGGGCGGGCTACCGGTTACAGACGCCAAGCGATTGAGTGCCGAAGAGATGATCCGGGATATTCGGCAGTGGAAAGCCGAGGCCCGCGCTACCCACGCGCAAGCCTCCGATCAGGCCCAGCTAAGTATGAACTTGCAAGCTGCCCTGGGCTAGAGCCTGATTTATTCTTCTATTAATATCTGTATAAATATTGGTGTAGACAAGCAAGCCTAGTTCACCCCTGAGAGAGCGATGACCAAGAAAATAATCCAAACCTGCGACCTCGTGATGGAAATAACCTGGCTCCTGGCCCTGGTTTCCATCCCGATCTACTTCAACATTTACACCAGTCGGGTCTTCGAGCCGGATAAAATCAGCCTGTTTCGGTCGCTTGTGCTGGTAATGCTGGTGGCATGGGCCGCGAAGGGTCTGGCGCAGTTGGCAATGGAGCGCGAGAGCCTGGCCCGGCCCGCTCCTGGCCCACGCAAAGGTCGTCCCACCGAAGTGGCCGAACTGGTTTACCCGGCAGACGGCGAAATCATCGGCCCGGACGCCCGGCCTTTCCCGCAGAACGTAATCCGCCGCCCGCTGCTCCTTTTCTCCCTGTTTCTCTCTTTTGTCTACACCCTCTCGACCGTTTTTTCGGTGGTGCCGAACGCCAGTTGGTGGGGTAGCTACCAGCGTTTGGAAGGCACTTACACATTTTTAAGTTATGTAAGTTTCTTTCTGGTGATCGTCTTTAACCTGCGCGAACGCCGCCAGCTAGAACGACTGGTTTCGTTCGTGCTGCTGGCGAATATTCCGGTCGCCCTTTACGGCATTTTGCAGCACGTCAAAGGCGACCCGCTCCCCTGGGCCGGAGATACCAACTTCCGGGTAACTTCGACGATGGGGAACGCCATATTTATCTCGGCCTACCTGATAATGGTCGTGCCGTTGATCGTCTACCGAGCCGTCACGACCGGCAACTGGCTGTTCAAGAACCGGGCGACGGCCAACAAATCCTTTCAGGGACGCCAGCGCAATACCGCCCTTAGCTGGATCGCTCTCTATGGCTGCTTCATGCTGTTTCTGGTCGGACTTTTCCTGGTGGTACTGCGCTTTAGTGCCGACTACCGGCCCGAACCAACCGCGAACACAGCCCTCGCCGCCGAAACCATCGCCCGGCTAACTGGCAGCGATAGTGCTGCCGCCGACTCGCGGGCCTTGATCGGCAACGGCAGCATCGGGCCGTGGTGGGCCTTACCACTGGGAATTGTCCTCAGCTTCGGGCTGTTTTTCCTCTTTACTGTGCGGCGGCGCGGCACCGATACAAACTATCTCTTTCGGCTGGTCGAGTTTGGAGCCTACCTGAGCCTGCTGGTGATCGTGGCCCTCACGACTCTCTACAGCCAGAGTCGCGGGCCGATTGCCGGGGTGCTGGTGGGCCTGTTCATCTTCTTTCCGATCCTTTTCTGGCGGCGGCGGGCCTGGAAATGGCTGGTCGGCTGGCTGGGCCTGGGCCTGGTCGGAGGGATCGTGCTGGTGCTGTTCAATTTGCCCGCTGGTTCCACCCCCCTGGAAGGCATTTTTAAGATCGCCCGGCAGAACGAGCAAATCGCCCGGTTGGGTCAGTTCGCCCAGACTAATGACGGAACCGGCAAAGTGCGCCAGTTGATCTGGAAAACCGTGCTGGAAGCCGAGCAAGCCGCCGCCCAGAAAGACCCGTTGCGCTTGGTCGTTGGTTACGGGCCGGAATCGCTTTACAATATTTCACCTCAACATTACCAGCCCGAACTGGCCCAGGTCGAGGCCCGCAACGCCATTCCAGACCGTTCGCACAACGGCTACCTGGACGCCCTGGTGACGACCGGAGTGATCGGGCTGGTAGCCTATGTTGGGTTTGTGCTGGCCTTTTTGTTTTACGCTTTCCGCTTCTTGCGCCGCACCCAGCGTTTCGAGTATCAAGTGCTGCTGGCGGCTCTGATCGCGGCGATGCTGGCTCATCAGGTTGAAATTCAGACGGGCATCCAGATTGTCAGCACCTGGATGATGTTCTGGACGCTGGCGGCGATGTTGGCTGTGATGGGCGGCCTGATTTACGGACGCTGGGATGCTATCGGGTCGAAAGCCGACCGCAACAAAGAAAACCTCGTTGTGCCGGAAAGTATGGCGGATGGGGAAGAGCCGGAAATGGTCGTCGCGGCCAAAGCTCCGGCCAAAGAAACCGACCGCCTCGCCACTGGCAAAAGCAAGACGGCGCGGGCGCGAGAAAGCGTGGCGGTTGGCCCGGTTCGCCCAGGCGGGTCGCGCCCTCCAACCGTACCGCTCGGCCCCGGCCCCCGCCGTAACGCTGGCCCGGTCTACGCCACCGCCGCCACCGAGCAATCTTACGCCGCTTTCGACCGCCCGGTGCGAGGCTGGTACTGGGGAGCCGTCGGGCTGGTTGCGCTGGTCGCGCTGGTGTACGGCTGGTTCGGCAATCTGCTGCCGGTCTGGGCCGATACGGTTTACAAGCAAGGGTTTAGCCTGGCCCAATCGAACGAATGGCAACGCGCCACGCCTTATTTGCAACAGGCCGTTCTCTACGCCCCCACCGAGGACTTTTATAGCCTGTACCTCGGCCAGGCCTACCTCGAATCGGCTCAGGCTCTGGCGACTGACGCCCGCACCGACAAAACCAAACTGGCCCAGATGCAGCGTTACCTCCTGACCAGCGAAACCGAACTCAAACGAGCTAACTCGCTGGCTCCGCTCAATCCCGACCACTACGCCAACCTGGGGCGACTTTACACGCGCTGGGCCGACCTCGAACCGGCGCGGGCGGGCGAGGTGCTGCGTAAATCTATCGGAGCCTACGAGGAAGTCGTCACGAAATACGCCCCCCGCAACGCCCGGTTGTGGGCCGAACTTGCTTCGGCGCGGGCAACCCTGGCAAAAGTCGGCCAACCAGCCAACAGCTTTGATAAGCCTTTGATGGACAAAGCCTTTGAAGCCGGACAAGAATCCATCAAGCTGGACGACCACTACGACCTGAACCGACTACTCCTGGGTGAAATCTACCGCATAGCCGGAAAGAACGACGAAGCCGGAGCGCAATACCTGGCTCTGGCTCAGATTGACCCGCGCCAGTTAGCCAGCGACGAACACTTTGCGAACCGCATGCAAATCCTGGCCCAGAGCAAACTCGTCGTTCCCGACCAGGCGATGGCGGCATTCGACCCGGCCAAACTCGATAAGTCTACCGGCACCACCTCGGCGGATTCTAACCGGGGCTTTGCCTACTTGAGCCAGGCCATGCTTTCGTACTACCAGAATAATCTCGATGCGGCCCGCAACTCGCTTTCGCAAAGCCTGGCCCTGACGCCGGACGACCCTTACGCCCACGCTTTCCTGGCTCTGGTCTACCAGCGCACCGGCCAGGCCACCCAGTACCAGACCGAGGCGGCTCAGGCCCGCGACGCGGCGGCTAAAGTTAAATCTAACCCGGCCCAGGTCAAGCAAGCTATCGAGGAGTTGCTGAAAGGGAGCAACTAACTTTTTTATAAAGGTTGCGCTAAGGAAAACGTTATGACCGAAACCTGGCTTTCGATTACAGCGATGGCGACGATTGCGGTGAAGGTGGGTGACATTCAGAATGCCCCCGATAACCCTGGCATCGGCTTTTATTTGATCTTGTTTCTGCTTTCGCTGGGCCTGGCTCTGGGCGGGACGCCCCTGGCCGGGCGGTTAGCCCTACGCACTGGCATGGTGGATGCACCGAGTGCGCGTAAAGTGCATCTTTCGCCGGTTCCGCTCCTGGGTGGGCTGGCGATTTTTGTAGCTTTCATGAGCGGGTTGCTGGGCTTATCGTACCTCTTTTTGCCTTTTTACATTCCCCAACTGGCCGCGATCCTGCTGGGCGCGACGGTTATTTCTTTCTTTGGCCTGTGGGACGATAAGTGGGGGTTGCGGCCCCTGTACAAGTTAGGGGCGCAAGTGCTGGTAGCGGGCTGGCTCGTGCTGACCGGGGTGCAGATCGAGTTTTTGCACGCTTTGCCCTTTGCCGATGTTCTCAACGTGGCGGCCACGATTTTGTGGGTCGTGGCGATTACCAACGCGATCAACTTTATTGACAATATGGACGGTCTATCGAGCGGGGTCAGTGCGATTGCGGCGGGTTTTTTCTTCCTGGCGGCCTACCAGAGCGGCCAGTGGCTGGTCGCGCTGATGGCGGTGGCATTGGCCGGGGCTGCGCTGGGCTTTGTCTATCATAATTTTGGTTTCATCCGGGGGCGCACGCTTATTTTTATGGGCGATAGCGGTTCGCTCTTCCTGGGGTACGTACTGGCCGCTCTTGGCATCAAGCTGCGCTTTGCCAACGTTGATTTTGTCACCTGGATGGTTCCGGTGCTGGTGCTGGGGCTGCCGCTCTTCGATCTGAGCCTGGTTGTAATCTCGCGCACTCGCCGCCGCATCCCCTTCACCCGTGGCGGCAAAGATCACACCTCGCACCGCCTGGTCGCGCTCGGCCTGACCAAACGCGAAGCAGTGATGGCAACCTACCTGATTTGCGGCGTGCTGGGGGTGGCCGCGCTGGTCGTTACTGGCGCATCGGTCGTGGACGGCTATTGGGTGGGAGGGGTGACGGCCCTGGCCGCGTTCGTAACCCTGTACAAACTCGAACAGGTTCCGCTCGTCAACACCAACCCCAAAGTGGAAGGCTACGGTAAGGGTCTCAAGCCAAAGCCAGTCCCTTCTTCTTCTTACAAACAGCCGCGAAAGTAGCTTCACCCGGAGTGGGTGCTTAGCTTTCAAAATCGCACAAGTGCTTGCTTAGGACTGGACGTAAACCACATTTCCCTGGGCATCTACCTGCACATTAAAGCTCTTTAACCCGGTGTGGGGTGGCCCGTTCAGAACGGCCCCTGACTTCGCATCAAAGTTCGCCGAATGCAAAGCACAGAAGAGAGTATAATGGCTTAGTGACGGCCCTTATTCAGAGTACGATATTGTTCCTTATGGGGACAGAGTTAATATTCCTGGTGCAGGAAAAGGCGATCAAAATTATTATAATGGATCCTGACAATCGGGTCCACCATAGTGAACCCAATGTCAGGGCGGTTGCATAGTCATTTGCTTGACAAAAGGTTGGTAAGCAATAATTCGAGGGCGAGATTAGGGTCATACTCCATCTCCCGGCGGACCTGAGCCAGATCACAACGGCCCTTGCAGTTAAGTAAGCCTACTACCACA
>JBBRBE010000044.1:0-37541 GCA_038206175.1 Chloroflexia bacterium | reverse complement strand
TCATCGGTTGGCAAAGAGTATCAGTGACGCGGCCTGGTCGGGCTTTTTCGAGATGGTAAGCTGCAAAGCGGCAGAAGCTGGCAGAATATTCCTTCCGGTTAACCCGGCCTACACTTCTCAGACGTGCAGCAATAGCACTTGTGGGTATCGCAGGGTTGGAGAGGAGAAACTTTCCCTCTCTGAACGAACATTCGATTGCCCTAAGTGTCATTTGCACCTCGATAGAGATTTGAACGCGGCCAGAAACGTCCTTGCTGTGGGATTACACAGCGTGGGTTTGTCCCAGGAAGCCCCGGCGTTTACGCCTGGGGAGTAATCACCTAGTTATCTACGCTTGGTAAGACAATCAGGGCGTTAGGAGCGTCGAAGCGCAGGTCTCCCAGCGCGGGCTGGCTGCCCAGGCGCAAGAAGCGGAAGCCATAAGTCTGGATCGTGCGGCTGGCATCGGCGTTGAGAGGAGTGGCCTGCACCGTTGCATTCGCGCCTAGCTGCAAAATATTGACCTGCGCCTGATAATAGCCTTCGACGGTGGAAAGCGGCATTCCGATAGTAGGCGGAACTATCTGACCGCCCACGACCGCGACGGCTTTTTGCTCTAGCAGGTTCACTCGTAATTCGAGAGTTTGCGGCAGGCCCGGTTGGGCTGGCGGCAGACTGACGGCCCACTCGCCAAAACGCCGGGGGGTCGGCTTGATTTTCTGCTCGGCGGGAACGGGTGTCGAGATCGGTTCGGATGCGGCCTCCCGATGCGGGCCATTCTGAGCAACAATATTTATTTGGAACAAGAAGCCTGGCGGGTTGGCGGTGTTAGGCCGGTTTTCGACGTAATAAACTAACCGACTCGTCACTACTCCCGGTTCGCCCTCCTGGGCGGCACTGCTGGCTTGCACAATCGCTCCGTTGTAACCCCGAAGCTGCTCGAAAGCTTCTTCGCTGCCAAAATCGGCGGCGTACAGCCGAGCCTGGATCAAATAAGCCCAACCACTGGTTTCCAAAGATAGTTCCATCGCGCCCGGCGTTTCGACGTTGACCCGCCAGCGATAGAAACCCGGCTCGATTTTTTGCTTTTTCTCCTGCCCGCCAGTTTTCAGGTTAATTGTCTGCGCCTCGGCAGTTGCCAGCACCAGGGCCAACGTCTGGGTGTTCGGGCTGGTTTTGGGCAAACCGGAAGCTTCTTTAGGGGTTATCTGGCGCACCGTACCATCGGCCACGCCCAGATAAGCCGGATTGCGGGCCGAAAAAGGCAGGTAGCGGGCCGAGTTAGTATCATCTTGAAAGCTAAAAAACGAAGCCAGACCGGGCCGCTTGCGGTAAACTTGAATTATATCGTTTTCGTCGTTAGGCAGGAGGTCGGACGGATTGTAGCCGAACTCGGTCGGCAAAGTGCCGGAGCCACGGTAAAAAATAGCGTATTCGTAGACCCGATTGGCCTGGGCTGCTTGAACTGCATTGCCCGGTATGTCGCGGTAAATTGTGGTGTAGTTGCTAAAATACTGGCGATCCGGCCCGATCAGGCGAGGTAGCGCGGCGGTGTAGAGCCGTTTGCCGTTAGGATGATCTACCAGCAATACTTCCGCGCCGGGCGGAATAAGCTTTGATAGTTTTTGGAACCGTTGCGGCGTAGCTTTTACCCGGTAAACTCCATCCTTAAAGCGGCTATCTCCATCGTAAGCCTCGAAGGTTTTGACGAGTTCGAGGCGTCCGTCCGGCCCGGTCTGACGTTCCAGTTCGGCCCGGTTTGCATCCGCGCTCAAGCCTTTGGTGTGGATCAGGACGAACTGCACGCCTAACCCTTCCGCCAGGTCGAGGGTGGCGGGGCTGGGAAAGCTTAACATTTCGTAGCGAAGTCGTTCGTAGCCGGGCGGCACGATGTTAGCCGAACCGTTTAGCATCGGGCGACCGTGGGCCAGGCTATACATTAAATAGATCGGGTTAGAGGTGATGGCGGTGGGCTGGTCGTTAATGGGTAGTTCCAGCAGCAGAGCGTCTTTTGGTATGATCCGAGCTGCTTCTGGCCCGGCCAACCAGCGATAAAGCGGCGGCGCAGCCTCGCCCGTCCCGGTCGGGCGACTCGGTACGCCCGGCGCGAAGAATTCGACCGAAACGAGGACGAGGAGCAAGCCGGAAAAGAGAAAGGACAAGTTTCGAGGACTGAGTTTTGGAAACCGAGTTTTAGGAACCGGGTTTTGGGTTGGGCTGGCCGGGCTGAAAGTAGCATTTTGGGTTTTGCCCGTTGCACTTAGAAAGGCGACTCCGTAACCGGCACAAACCGCCAGGCCCAGCATAAAGAGTTGAGCGAAACGGCCCGCTACCCGCAGGGCGTCCCAGCCTGGCACCCAGCTATAAAACCAGGCGTAAGGCAGGCTGAGGCCGGTTGGACTCAGGCCGTAAGCATCCAGATAGAGAGACGGGCCGAAGCTGAGGATTAACCCGCTCAGGCTGAGTGCGGCAAAGGCCCAGATCGGCGTCGGGGCCGGACGATGGGAAGTAGCAGCGAGGCTTTGGGGATCAGGATAATCAGTCGCTGAGTCAGGACTGGCTTTGCGGCGGCGGAAGGCGAACCAGAGGCCGGTGGCGGCCAGCAGCAGCGTGATCAGGCCGGGATAGAGTTCGCGCTCGACACTGGTTTGCAGATTGAACAGGCCCCGCTCGACCGGCTTATAAAGCCAGCTTCGGTCGCTCATGCGCAACAGGCTGGTCGGGGCCGCACTCCAATAACTGATCTCGCTGAGGTCGCGCTTAAAGTTGTAGGTGCGTTGAGCCTGAATGAAAGGCACTACAAAAGGTAGAATCAGCCCGAAAGCTACTATGCCAGCCCCGACCACCAGGCCGAACTGCTGGGCCAGTCGCCGCCTGTCCAGGCTGAGGGCCGATTTGCGCCGCAGACGCTGCCAGACCTGCCCGGCCAGGCCCGAAGCAAACAGGAAATAGTAAATCAGGTAAATCCCGACCAGAATTGTCTCGAAGTAGGCGTAGTAGCCTGACGCGATTGCTTGCAGGACGAAAAAGAGGACGAACAAGCCCAGGTAAAGGAAATTGCGCTTTTTCCAGGCGGCGGTCGTTTGGGTGCCTTCCAGGAAGCGAATCAGGAAATAGAGCGCGAAAATCATCCATTGCTGCGCGGACAGGGGCAGGTGGCCGTATTGTCCGTAGTGCCAGGGCGAGAAAGAATAGATCATGCCTGCCACGAGTCCGGCCCGACTACTGCCGGTCAGGTGCCGCACCAGCAGCCACATGGCCCAGCCACTCAGAAGGTACGACAGGAAATTCAGGAGGTTGTAGGCCAGCACCAGGTTAGCCGTCAGCCAGACCACCGGCGCGGCCAACAGCCCTTGCCCGGTAGTGAGTTCGCCCAGAGCCAGGCCATTTTTAAGAGGGTAAAAGGCTCCCGAATGGTACAGGTTGAAAGGATCGGTCAGGAGTTGCCGGGCAACCGTGCCGATTTTCCAGGCTACATCCGGCGGATCGCCCCAATCCGGTAGCGTATTGCTCAGGCCGATTGCCAGAGGCCAGCTAAACCCTATCGTCGCAACCGTAAAGAAGAGCAACGCCGCCCAACCCGATCTAAACCAATCTTGCCAACTCTTTCGAGGGAGATTTACCGGCCCGGTTACTTTTGGAAGGCTGATCTCGGCAGACTGTTCTTCTTTAAGGCTCATTAATTCTCCGAATAATCAAATAAAAACAAGCGGGTCGGCCTGCCCGTACTAAGTGCAAGGTTTGTCTATTTTCAGCCTGGCTCATTTTAGTTGAAAGTAAAATCCGAACTCTTTCACTTGTCTGAGCTATACTATCGGGGTGCCAAAACCTTGTCAAATTCGGCCAGTGGGCGGCGTTCTCTTGACCCGACCGGGCCAGGGTTTTATACTGAACTCATATTTAACACCTAGTCAGCATTTCTAAAGAAAACAAAGCAGGAGGCGATTGCTCTATGGCGAGCAAACTGATCGGGCTGAAAGAAGCGGCAGCCCTGGTGCCGGACGGCGCAAGCCTATCGCTAGGCGGGTTTACGGCCCAACGGCACCCTATGGCCTTTGTCTACGAACTGATCCGGCAAGGCCGCCGCGACCTTTATCTGTTCGGCCATTCGCCCGGCGGTGATTGGGATATTTTGCTAGGGGCGGGCTGCGTCAAGCGGGTCGAACTGGCCTACGAAGCCGACGAAGCTTTTGGCACGATTGGCCCGCGCTGGCGTCTGGCGGTGCAACGCGGCACAGTCGAATGGGAAGACTACAGTAACTTTGGGATGGTGACGCGCTTTCAGGCTGGCGCAATGGGTCTGCCGTTTCTGCCCACCCGCACCCTTTTCGGTAGTGACGTACTGACAAAGGAAGCTCTCAGCCCCGAACAACGGGCCGCCGACCCGCGGACTGCTCCCAAAAAGCTGGCCGTAATCGAGTCGCCCTTTGCGCCGGGTGAAAAGCTGGTGCTGTTGCCCGCTATCCACACCGAGTTTTGTATTCTGCACGTGCAGAAAGCCTCGGCCACCGGCATGATTCGGCTTGAGGGCCAGACTTTCGCCGATGTTCCACAGGCTCTGTGTGCCGATACGGTGATCGTGACGGCGGAAGAAATTGTCGAAGAAGACGAACTGCGGCAGGAACCGGAGCGCAACCCCTTGCCGCCTTTCGTGGTCAAGCACGTCTGCCACGTTCCCTTCGGCTCGCATCCTTACGCTGTCTATAACTATTACGATTACGATCCGCGCCAGCTAAAAGAATACCACGAAGGAGCCGGAGACGACGCTACTTTTCGTCAGTATCTCGACAAATACGTTTTCGGAGTAGCCGATTTTGCTGGCTATTTAGAGGCAGTCGGTGGCTCGGCCCGTTTGGAAGGTCTCAAAGCTGACCCGGAGTACGGCTACAGCCCGAACTTGAAGCGCAGGAGGCTCGACTAACATGACCGACACCCTGACTCCTACATATAGTTTGACCGAATTGATGGCGGTCAGTGCCGCTCGTGAAATCAAGGACGGCGAGGTAGTTTTTGCCGGAACGGGCCTGCCCATGTTAGGGGCGATGCTAGCTCAGCGCACCCACGCCCCGGATTGCCTGATTATTTTCGAGGCTGGAGCTATCGGTAGCCGCCTGGCTCACCTGCCTATGTCCGTGGGCGACCCGCGCACTGTCCGAGGGGCCGCGATGGCAGCAGGGTTAGGTGAAGTTTTTACCTATTTGTTGCAAGCCGGGCGGGTAGATGTTGGCTTTATTAGTGGAGCGCAGATTGACCGCTACGGTAACATCAATAGCACTTCTATCGGCGAGGATTATCGCCACCCGACGGTGCGGTTTCCCGGCAGTGGCGGTTCGTGCGACATTGCGTGCCTGGCCCAGCGAACCGTAATTATCGCTCAGCACGAAAAACGCCGCCTGCCCCAACACATTGATTATATTACCAGCCCAGGCTGGCTGGAAGGCGGCGATTCGCGCCAGAGAGCGGGCCTTGTCCGGGGCGGGCCGTCCGTGATTGTCACTACCAAAGGCATGTTGCGCTTCCGCCCGACTTCACACGAGGCGTACCTGGCTTCTTACCATCCTGGCCTCAGTGCGGAGGCGGTCGCTGCCGATACAGGCTTCGCGCTCGATACGGCAGACGCGACCCAAACCCCGGTGCCAACCGCCGACGAATTACACATCTTGCGAGATGTGGTAGACCCGGAGCGGGTGTTTTTGAAATAGCTAAGGGGAAATTATGGCTGATCTAGCTAAACTTTTGATCAGGCTATAAGAGCAAGAAGGATTGAAGCTAAAATAAAAAGAGGGAAATCTTCCCTCTTTTTATCAGGTCTTTTAACAAACCTTTTTAGCTCCTTTTTCTCTTTCCTGGTGACACGCAGTTTAGGTAGCTAAACTGCGGGCCGGGTGGCTAGGAGCGATTCGCCCCCTCGCTCAGGCGTTCGGCTCCCAAACGTCCAACCAAAATTTTGTAGAGTTCGGGGTTGCTGGCGTGATATTCGAGGCGAACGCGCTCGAAATACTGCACTATTTTGCCGTCCTCCTCGAATTCCTGGCTCAACGGATAACCAAAAGCGGCCAGTCCCCCGTGCTGCTCCCAGTAATCCTTGAAGCCAAGCTGAACGCTATGCCCGGTGGCCTCGAAGTAAAGCGACTCCGCGTCGGTGGTCGGTTCTACCTTCTGGAAAGATTTTTCGTCAAGCCGGTTTGAGCTTAGTTCGGTTCCTAACAAACCGATCTTGATCGGCTGAGTATAGTTGCCACTAAGGTCAAATTCCATCCGCACGCGCTCGAAATACTGGTAGACTTTACCATTTTCAGTGTAAGCTTCCCCTAAAGGCATTCCGAACTGGGTCATGCCACCGCCATTTAGCCAGTGACGGTAGAAATACTGAGACACGCCCGGCGAGGCTTCCGGCTTGTCATCGGTAGGCCAGACGGACATCGCCATGTAGTCGAAATACGACCACGAGCGAATGAAAGTAGGCCAATCGTAGTAGTCCCGGCCACCATAGGCAGGGTCGGCAATGTAAATGCCGTTAGCATCGTAGCCATAAGCTACCAGGCTGTGTTCTCCACCGGCCAGGCTGAAGGGTAGCCCGGCGGCTTCTGCTGTGAAAGGATTACCCCAGCCCATTCCGGCAATAGCCCAGACCTGCACCGGACGACCCAGGGCCAGTTCGTTCTTGAGTGACTCGACCCCACCCGCTAAAAGCTTGGTCTCGAACCCGCGTTGTTCCAGCACGCGAGCAATCGGCTCGGCGTAGATGCCGTAATTCCAGGTGCCGCCGAACCAACCGTTGATTGCCCCTCGGAAGCCAATGTGCGGGTTGTCATCAAAAGGGATCGCTTCGAGAAATTGGGTGTCGTTTATTTCCTTTTTCCAATAAGCCGTAATCATACGGGTAGAGGAATATTCACAACTGAGGTTATACCACTGGCCGAAAACTGGAAAGTTCTCCAGTACAACTTTTGCCGGAAGTTCCTGAGCCGACGCGGTAGCCGTACCGCTCAGCCCAAAAGTCACCACTCCTAGCCAGAGCAACAACCCGGCCAACCAGAGCCGTTTCCTATTATGCTTTTTCATCTCAAACTTACTCCTAGCTGCGCTTATTATATTTAAGTTTTAGATGCTTTTAATGAGTAATGTCCCTTAATATAGGTAAAACCTGGTTAAAACGTAGCTAAAAATCTATGTATGCTGAATCCTGTTACACAAATTGTGCCGGGAGTGTACAAAAGTTGACAAAAATGTAAAGACTAACTTGTTATTAAGCAAAAGCTAATCGAAGTAGTTCCAAAGCTGTCTGGAAGTAAAGTCGCCAGATTTAAGCTTTGAAAAACTTTTTCTGTTCCGCATCAGGTTTAGTAGGTCGTTAAGTGCGTTATACTATATTATAATAGAAATATCAGGAGGCACAAATAAGAAAGCGAGAAGAAAGTGATAAATATAGTGAAATCAGCTTACCGAGTTGAGCCGCACAACGGCTTCGTTGAGAGCATCGAGGCCCTGTAGCACTTCCCGACCTCCTTGTGTCAGCGAGTGTGAAATAGCCGAGATCTGTCCCATCTCTTCGACCATCTCGACGGTGGAGCCGCGCTGCCGTTGCACCGCATCTACGATCCGCTCGGCCAGGCTTGCCGTGCTTTGCACCATCTGCATAATATCTTCGAGTGACTGGCTCATCGTGCGGCTACCGCTCATAGCACGGGCGGCTTCTCCCACCCCTGCCTGAGCCGTGCGGGCGGCGGCTTCGATAGCTTTTTGCACTTCCTCCACCACGCCTTGCACCTGCCCGGTAGCTTCGCGGCTGCGGTTGGCAAGGCGTTGCACCTCGTTGGCGACACTGGCAAAACGTCGGCCATACACACCTGCCCCGGCAGCTTCAATTGTGGCATTAAGAGCCAGCAGGTCAGTTTCGTCGGTAATCTGGGTGATTAGTTCCAGGATGCTATCAATCTGGCGGGCCTGATTGTACAGATTGCGCATCGCACTGGCCGTTTGATGAGCTTGTTCACTTAGCGAATTAAGCGAAGTCAGGCCGCTACGCAAATCGTTCGTGCCTTCCTGAGCTACTTGCAAGGCATGCTGGGCAGTCCGGTCTACCTCGTTTGCTACTTCTAAAATTGCCCGGTTGAGCTGGCCTAATTCGTCTACTCGCCGGTTGGCCCGGTGGATAGCTTCTATTTGAGTAGCAGTGTTACTATTTTGCGCGGCGAAGGACGCCGATAGTTGGCTGGTCAGTTCGTCTACCCGCTTGCTTAGCTGCTGCTCGATCTCGTGCCGCCGGGCTAGTTCACGGTTGGCGGAGTCCAGCTTCTGATTTTGGCCGGTAAGCTGATTAACCAGCGACTGAATATTGTTCTCGAAAAACCAGGATAGCCCGGCCATTACGAATAAAAGGCAGACCGGCACGGAAAGATGCGTTAGCACATCGGCAGAGGACTCCAGGCCTGGCACTCCCGGCCCGGCCCGACTAAAACCGATCAGCCCGACCAGGATGGTACTGACTCCGGCAAAAATAAAACTATAGGCTGGCCCTATAATTACGCCGGCGGCAACTACCGGGACAATCAGGATCGGCGTTGCACCACGCAGGTTAGACTGGATCGTGCGGTTGGATAGGCTACCCAGGTAGTAAGCCAGCAGGAGATTAGCCGCCAGAAACAAAATTGAAGCAGCCAGATAAGTCAGACCTTGCCGGTTGAGCAGATAGCACAGCCCGACAACTGCCAGCCCGCCTAACTGCGGCCATAACAAAGTGAAGTTTAGATTGGGAAAGGCATTAGCCTGGGAGATTACTATCACCAGGCTCGTGCCGATCCCCATCATAAAGAGCAGACCATTCAGAAGACGCACGCGCCGCAACTGAGCGGGGCCAAAAGTCGTTCGGTTCAAAGGTGTGCGGGAGCGAACTTTAGATAAGCCAATCATAAGCTTGCCCCCTGGCAGAGAGTTACGCAACAAATCAAGCTAGCACAAATTGCAATTTTGATCATTAGCAAAATTCAGGCCGCTATCCAGCCCGGCTTTGTCCGCTTCTTTTGCTTGCTACAAGGGCGGAGATCGGCTATTATAGGGCGCGTAAAGGCGCACATTCAGTTAAAGGTTGGCTCAAACCCTGGCCTACCTGGGAAGCAGCACCATGTCCAGCGAATCTTCTAATTCTAATTCTAACCTTAATTCGGTCGGAGCTAATCGGCCTCGTCTGGCCTTTATGGACGCTACCGAAGCGGCAGCCAACCTCAAAACCGACCGGCTTGGGGTACTCAAGCTTATTGAAGAAGGCCGGTTGCGGCCTTTTGGCGGCAAACCGGGCAACCCTTTTGTCCGTACTGATGATGTCGAGCGACTGGTTCAAGAACTACAACTGGTTCAGGATGACGGCACTTCGCCTGACCCAAAAGCGGTTCACCGCAATGACCCGGTACGTAAGCTCAAACTACGCCTCCAACAAGATGCCAAGTGGCACGAAGTAGACCAAGCGGCGATGCAAGCCTGGGCGCACGAATTAGACCCCATTAGCTACGAGCGGATGCGCCAGGTAGCCCGCGATGCGATTGCCCGGCTTCAAACGATTATTGCGGTGTTGGACGATACCGAAGCGGCCCGCAAAAACAAAGTTTAAAAGTAGACCTTATGGAAAAAAAGATTACGGCCAGCGAGTTGCGAAATCAGCTTGGGATTTTGCTGGATCGCCTCGAAGAAGGCCACAGCCACTTTGTGGTCGAACGTAACAACCGGGAAGTGGCTGTCCTCTTGAGTATCGAGAAATTTCGAGAAATTATGCAGATGCTCGAATTGCTTAATACTCTGGACTTTATCGAACCTGGCAGTGAGGAAGAAAATCAGGAAAGAGCTTCGGAATTTCCTGATCTACAACTTTTGCCGCCCTTGAAGGAAACTCCGCCCGGCAAACGTACTGGTTCCCCGGCTCGTTCGCACGGCCAGGAGGGTCACTCTATCGAAGATGTCGCAGCGCGGTTGGGTATCCGGGTAATTAAGTAAACTTTCCTGCTAGATTTGGCAAAGTTCTAGTCGGGTTATTGCAAAGCAAAAGGGAGAAAGTTAGCATGGAAAGCAGCCTGGCGATACTGATTTCAAAGAACGAGGAGAAACTGGTAGATCAGGCCGCCACTTCGCTCAAAGTAATGTTTGGGGTGGGTTATTCCGATGTCGCGCAGGAAGACCTGGAAGAGCGGTTGTTCAAGCTTTTCGATTGCCTGATCGAAATTACCAAGCGCGGCGCGGTCGAGCCGGCCCTGATCGAAAGCATTGTGGACAGCGTGATGGTTACGCCGGTTTACGATGGCTGGAGCAACCGGGCGATTACCGAAGAAGTGTTGCAGGTGGTGGATATGGTGACGAACAGGTTGCTGGAAACGCGCCTCAATACGCCAGAGCAAGCCGAAGACCGCCGCAACAGCCAGCAGCTTTTGGCCGTCTCAATTCGGGCCGCTAAAGACGTGGTGAATGGCCGCGCCCGGCGCGAAATGGCCGAGAAGAACCGCAAACGCCAACGCTGGGCCAGTAACGCCAACGAGTCGGAAGGCACCGTCGCCGAAGTGGGTACGGTCAACGAAATTCCCGATGCCTAGTTCGCCTTGCAGTACCGGCTTTTTGGGGTAGGCCGTGGCATGAAATAATTTCTGGATGGAAAAGCCACCGAATCGCTATGTCGCTATATTGTTCAAAAAGGAGTACGAATTGGATGACACTATCTGGCGGGCGGCCTTGATTGCAAAGCGGTCTGAGATAGACCGGGTAGATGCCGAAATTATACGGCTACTGGGCGAACGTGGGCGGCTTGTCCACGAAGTTGGCGAGTTAAAGCCACACGTCGCGGCGGTGCGAGTGCCGGAGCGCGAACAACAGGTGATTGACCGGGCCGGGCATCTGGCGGCTCAGCACGGCCTGGAAGCCGAATTTGGTCGCCAGCTTTATCATTTTTTAATTAACTATTTCGCTACCCGCGAAGAGCTGCAAGTCAGTCAACGTACAATGGTCAGAAGCGATTTAGGGTCGCAATAGACGGTCAGCCCCCGGTAAATCAGCGAATTTCCGGCGGGCTTTTGTGCAATAAGCTACCTGGAAAACAAGAAACATCTATGGCAAACTCTACTTTGAGCGGCTTGCAGGTGCGGCGCGGCCAGCCTGAAGATATTGAAGCGGTCAACACTATTTGCGCGGATGTGTGGGGTGGCTCGGACTATGTGCCATCAATCTGGTTAGAGTGGATCGCTCAGCCCAATAATCAATTTTACCTGTTCGAGCTAGAAGGGCAGCCTGCCGCGCTTTATTGTTTGCGGTTGGGCCTGGCCGAGCCGGGCAGCAGTTGGATACAGGCGGTGCGGGTGGCGACGTCTTTCAAAGGGCGTGGCCTGGCCGCAGCGATCATCGAACATGCTATTACAACCAGTCGTGAGCTTGGTTTCCACGTCTTGCGCTACACTACAGCCCATACTAACACTCCCATGCATCGCCTGGCCGACCGTTACGGCTTTCGGCATATCGGAAACTTTTTAAGTTACCATTTCAAAGGCTTGCTTCCGCCCAAACCCTCCGGCCTGACTAGCCGCCTGGTTACTACTGCCGAATTCGACGGAGCTTATGGGCTGGTTACAGCTTCGGCGGAGTACCGGGCGACCGAAGGATTTTATTGCGATAACTGGCTCTGGCGTCCGCTCGACATCGAGAATTTGCGCGGCCACATCGAGCGGCGCGAGGTTTTTACCCTCAATGGAGCATTGCGGGCGTTGGCAATTCTGACCAAAGATGAAGAAGGTTTTTTCTGGTTGCCTTTTCTGGCCGGTGAACCCCAGGCCCGAACTGCGTTACTGACCGCTATGCTACACAAGGTAAGTTGCCTGTCTCCGCAAGAGCAGGTCGAATTAGCCGTGTTGCTGCCGCAGACTCCGGTTATCGAAAGCTTGCTGACAAAGGCCGGATTTGCTCCCGACGGCCACGAGCCGATCATGTTTTTGTACGAGTTGATGTTAAGCTAAAACTGATCTATACTATCTTTGCACTTTTACAGATTTTGAGTTCAAAGTGTATAAGTAGCACCTAGCTGTTAGCCTCAAAGTGCAAAGATAGTGTGATCTAAAAACTCTCGCCTGTAAGGTTCGGGCCGCTCTGGGAAGTAGAATAACAATCGGAATAGCAAAAGTAATCGAGTCGAAGTCGAAGTCGAAAAGGAAAATGTGACAGGACGTGGCGGCGGCAAGGGTTGACCCGGCGGCAGATCGAGTCGGTTGGACGGCTTATTTTACGGCGGCGGTCTGGGCCAACCTGGGCGAACCCAGAGCTGAAATCTTTCTAACCCGGCGCGGCGAATGGATGCGGCAGGCGGTGAAATGGGGCGGCGCCACGCTGGGACTGTGGGGACGTTTCGGGGTCGAACGGCTGTTTCTGAGCGGACGGCATGGCGGTTTCGACCGACTCCTGGCCGACATTGCGCCCGCGCAGGTAATCGAACTGGCGGCAGGGTTTTCGGCTCGTGGCGTGGACTGGAAAAGCCGACTGCCGGTAACTTACATCGAAATTGACGGGCTAGCCGTAATTGCAGCCAAAGAAAGAATGCTCGACCATTTTCTTCTCCTTCCGTCCTCTCCGCCACCAACCCGGCCTATTTTGATCGCCGCCGACTTACTCCAGACCGAAGGGCAGGCTCTACTCGACCGTCTGAGCGGGTTGCTCGATCCGGCCCGCTCTACCGTCATCATCGCCGAAGGCTTGACCGGCTACCTGGGCCAGGAAGCTTTGAGCCGCCTGCTGGAGTCGTTGCGAACCCTGACGGCGAGCTTCGATGACGTTTCGCTCCTGATTGATTTTTATCTACGGCTGGACTGGCCTCGGTTCGGGCGAGTAGCGGTAGCGATGGCTCCGGCCCGCTTGCTCTGGCGGTTACTACGCGCCCCGATGCGAATGTTCCTACGCGATGCCGCCGCTATTCGCGCCCTGGTCGCCTCGGCAGGCTTCGAGGTGGCCGAGCTTTATTCGTCGGCTGACCTGGCTAACCTGACCGGCTTGCCCCGACCGGGTGCCGACCTTTTCTATGTCGCCCGTCTGCGCCCGGTCGGGGCCGGTGTTTTTACAGGAGGAACCCTCTAACATGCTGGACGAACTAAGAAAACAGACCGGGCCGCTAGGTGTCTTCGATAGCGGGGTGGGCGGTTTGTCGGTCTTGAAGGAATTACGCCAGCGATTGCCCCACGAAGATATACTTTATTTTGCCGATAGCGGTCACTGTCCCTACGGCCCGCGCCCGGTCGAACAAATCCAGAGCCTGACCCAGGCCGCGGCTTCTTTTTTGTTAGAGCAAGGTGCAAAGGCTCTGGTAATTGCCTGTAACACCGCCAGCACCGCCGCCGTCGCCTCCTTGCGCCTGATATGGCCTCAGGTGCCTATCGTGGGAATGGTTCCCGCCGTTAAACCCGCCGCCAGCCTGACCCGTAGCGACGTAATCGGGGTACTGGCGACCGCTTCGACCGGGCGTGCGCCGGTGCTGCGCGAGGTGATAGACCGCTTTGCCAGCGATACGAAAGTCTTGATAGCTGCTCCGCCTGGCCTGGTTGAGGCCGTCGAGCAAGGCCAAACTGAAACGCCCGCGACTATCGCAATTCTGCAAAAGGCTCTGGCTCCGATGCTGGAAGAAGGCGCGGACGCTCTGGTGCTGGGCTGCACTCATTTTCCCTTCCTGCGCCCGGCCCTGCAACGACTGGTGGGCGACCAGATGCGGCTAATAGATAGCGGTGACGGGGTAGCCCGCCAGACCGAACGCGTTTTGACGGCGGCAGGGTTGCTCAACCCTCAAACTGCCCTCGGCTCCTTTATTTTCTATACTACCGGCGATCTCACCCAGGCCCGCCGGGTTGTCCCGACGCTGCTCGGCCTTGCACCGGGAGCCGCGCTCGATCTGCGGCCCGCTCCACCTTCCCGCCTCTAACACCCCGACGTTGCTATACCAGTTCGGTTAACCTTCATGATTTTCCTTTTATTCACCCTTGTACACCTGCTTATTCACCTTTGGGTGATAACGTTTTGGTAGAGGGCAAGTTGACTTCTGGCTACCCTGAAGTTGTCGGGGACAGAAGAGGAGGAAGGAAGAAGGAAACAATTCAGATGAATACAACGAAGAAGCTTTTTAGAAACCAGGCAGGGCTTTGGGCCATTACCAGCGTTATTTTGGTCGCATATTTGTTGGTAGCGTGTGGTGATAATACTGCTACAGTTCCAGGTTCTGCCTCTGGCGGTGTTGCAGTTAGTTCTGCTGTTACTTCAGGAGCTATGATGGGCCAAACACCAGGAGCTATGATGGGAAACAGTGGTAACAACAACGGTGGAACGGCCAAACCGTTAAGTGTGGATGAAGCAAAGGAAGCTGTTACTGGCTACCTGAACCAGCTAGGAAATAAAGACCTGAGTATTGATGAGATAATGATCTTTGATAACAACGCTTACGTAGCAGTTAAGGATGGTAAAACTGGTATTGGAGCTTTCGAGTTACTGGTAAACCCGGCGAACAAGGCGGTCTTTCCAGAATACGGCCCAAACATGATGTGGAACCTGGTTTATGGCTATATGTCAGGCCAGGGTGCTAACGGGATGATGGGCCAGCAATTGAGCCAGATGATGGGCAACGGGACTAACGGCATGATGGGTAACGGGACTAACGGCATGATGAGGAGCATTGGCCCGATAAGTAATGAAGTTGTTCGACCGGGAAAAATGTCGGTGAGTGCAGATCAGGCTCTCCAGACGGCCCAGACCTACCTGGATAAAGCCTATCCAGGGGTGCAGGTCGGAGCTAAAGCGGATGAGTATCCGGGCTATTACACCATAGATTTGCAAAAACAAGGCAAGCTTAGCGGAATGCTAAGTGTAAATGGTTTTACCGGCCAGGTCTGGTATCACACCTGGCACGGTCAGTTCATCGAGATGACCGATTTCGGTAAGTAGTTTCTGGCGGGTGAAAACCCATTCTGTCGGGTCTCGGACTAAAGAGTCACAGGAGAATACCGACAGAAAAGCACCCTACTTGTTAGTTACTAGTCAGCGTAAAAACCACCCGCTTTAAGTTTAGCTTTGAGAGTTTTGAGGGGGTTCGAGCGGCGGTTTTCAGTTCCGGCGGGCAATCGCACCAGGGCGGCAGTCGGCGAGAGACGCCGCACAAAATATTCGGCATAAGCTTTCGCCCCGATCAGTTCGTCCAGCACCGCCGGGTCGTCCACTTCCAGCAGCGTGACCGGCCCCAGGCTAACCCGCCGGAAACTGCGGCTCCAATCTTCCAGCGACACCAGGAGGTTTTGAGGTAAGGGTTGCGGGTTACGCTCGGCCAGCCACGTGCTGATCGCACTCAGGCGTAACCCTGATTCCAGGCCGCGCAGGAGCGCATCGCGGGTCAGCATAAACAGGCTGACCTGATCGAGCTTCTTGCTATTAGTAAATTTTTGAAGCAGCCAGACGGTTTCGACGCTGGGCGCGAACAGCATCACCTCGAAATTTGGCTGCACCAGGAGTGGTTTATCGGCCAGGGGCAGAGCCTGTGCTGGAGCCTGGCCGCAAACTTCCGCTCCTAACGCGGTCAGCGCAAAACTTGTCACCTCTCCCTCGGCTCCGCGTCCGACCCGCACAATACCAAGCCATTCCAGAGCGGTCTGGAAAGTCTGACGAATGAGAGTTCCTTCCAGCCGGGGCCAGAGTTTGCTAAGTTCGGCGAGGCGTTGCGCCCCGACCATATTGAGCAAGTCGCGCCGGGGCATAATAAAGTAAGGGTCTTCGCGCTGGACTTTTTCCACAAGGGCGGTCAGGCTGTACCATACACCCGGTTCGCACTCGGCCAGCCAATCCAGCATCGTAGAATTGGCCCGGTTAACCGTGTTCGCATTGGCGTATTGATAGGGATAAAGCACCGGGCCAAGCCGCACTGCTTCCTCTCGCCAGATTTTTATCAGACGGCGCATTTGTTCCAGGAAATCTAGTTTTAGCCATTCGTCCAGCCCGGCACCGGGAACGAGACGATTCGTATCAAGGTCGGTGGTGTAGAGTAAAAGCCGGTGGCTCAGATTGATCAAGAAAGAAAGCCGGTAGCTTTCGGCAGGGTCTTCGCTGCGCCAGAGTTGGGTGCTAAGTTTTTTAATGTCCCGCTTGGGAATAAAACTTTTAGCGGTCAGTTCTACCTCGTACTGCACCAGGTAATTTAGATAAGTCAGGGTGTCCCAGGCCAGGGCGTAGGGTGGAAAAGCGGTGGCGTTGGTTGGCTCGGCCACCGTTTGAATGAGTTGCTGGCTGGGCCGGACCGTTTCGAGCGGGTGGCGCACCTCGGCGGGAATGAAAATAAGGCTCTGGCCGTCCTCAAAGACTTCCCAAACCAGCAATAATTCGGTCAGAGGCCGCAAATGCCGCCCTAACCGTCGCACGCTGACAAATTCTTCCAGAAGAGCCGGAATAGTTGTGCGCCCCTGGCCCTGGTTCAAGGTCTGAAAGAGTTCCAGGCTTTCGGGCGGCAATTCGGCCAGTTTACTTTTTTGCAGGGCGGCATCGCTCAGGCTGCGGGCAAGTTCGGCGGCCAGAGTTGCCGGGTCGGCTTCGCCTACCAGGGTTAAAATACCCCAGTTTTCGCCCTGAATTTCGAGGCTTTCCGGCTCAAGTCCGGCCAGCAGTTGCGGCAGGGGTAGATGGCTAAGTTTGAGGGTAGTTCTGTCCGCGAGAACGGGTCGGTCGCTAAGAGTTTTTTCGGCCAGCAATCGAGCGAAAGGCCGGGCTATCTCGCGTGGCAGGCTGTGGATCACTTTGAGCGGCCCACTCGGTTCGGCTCGTTTTCGGCGGCTGTATAGCTCGCTCCAGCCTGGCTGTTTTTTGGGTGGCTCGGTAATCGTGATGGAGTCGTCTCCTTCGTCCCGAACCTGCTGGTCGAACAAAAGGCCCGCTTTGCGCAGAGCGGCCAGTTGCGGCTGGAAACCGGCCAGGTCGGGCCGGGCCATGCTCAAATCGGCCCAGGACGAGCTGAAATCAGCCTGCCGGACGAACGCCTCTAGCAAGTTTATTTCCGGCGGCGAAAGTTTTTCAATTACCCGGCGTTGCAAGAATTCGCTTTGCATTTCTTGCGAAAGCTGGAAGGTGTTGCCAGTGTAAAGCCGGTCGGTTAGATTGGCCTGCCAATACTCGGCAATAACCCTCAATTCCTGCGGCCCACGCTCATTTAGGAAGGAAACTAGGCTTCGCATTGTCCCTCAATTTATGACGAATTTGACACACAATTCGTGGCACGCTTCGTGCTAAGGTATTTAAGGTATAATTACAAATGAGAAACCTGAATGGTAAGAAAACCTGCGACGAACCATTGATGAAACAAATAATACCTTCTACTTTAGTTCTGCCTTTTTTGTTATAGAAGGAAAAACCGGCCTCGTGGATTATAGCATAATAAGCTTACAATTTAGTTTGTAGAGCCTTTTGCGTTGCTATAGTAGCTTTGAGTAACTCAATATCAAAATCGAGGAAATAAGGACTTAGAAGCCAGGAAATGAACAAACTAGAGAAAATAAGTATGGAACCAGGAACAGGAGGCGGTCGGCTTTGGATTTAATGATTGGCCTATCTCAGGAACAGCAGGTGCGGGTGTCACCCAGCCTGATTGCCTTGAACCAGATTCTAGCCCTCAGTAGTCAGGAGCTACAAGAAGAAATCCGCCGCGAAATCGACTCTAATCCGGCTCTGGAAATGGACGAGCGGCAAGTCTGCCCGACCTGTGGCAGTTCCTACACCGGGCGGGTTTGCCAGCGTTGTCTGGCCGACAATGCCATGTCGCCTGGCGCGACCCGGCTTGCCAACGAGCGTAAGGCTACTTCCGATGAATACGTGGATAGCTCGAATAGTGACGATTATTATATGCCGGATGATGGCTGGTCGAACGGTAGCGGCGGGCGCGGCGGCGACGAAGAATTTGACCCGATTACAATTGTAGCGGCTGAAATGTCGCTAAGTGAAAGAATCCTGCTCGACCTGGCCTCGGTCGTCAGCGATGACGATATGCCGATAGCCGAGTTTTTAGTGGGTAGCCTGGACGAACGCGGTTATCTGGCCGTGCCACTCGATGCCGTGGCCGAGGCTTTTAGCACCGACGAAGCTCATATCGAAACTGTTTTGAAAGAACTGCAAAATGTAGCTCCGCCCGGCGTCGGGGCGCGTGATTTTCGGGAATGTCTGTTGATCCAGTTGCGCTATTTGCGGGAGAACGGCGTAGATGCTCCACACGTCCAGGAGCTAATCGAGAAGCATTTTACGGCTCTCGGCGAACATAAGTATGGCTACATCGCGCAACAGATGGGTATCAGTGTAGATGATGTGAACAAGGCCCGCGAGTTTATCAAGAAGTTTCTCAATCCTTTCCCGGCGGAAGGACAGGCCGGTGAGCTTAACGGCACCCAGATGCGGAGTGGTTCGCCCAAAGCCGGGTATGTCGTGCCAGATGTAATCATCAGCGACCGGGACGGCCAGTACGAAGTTGAGGTAGTTGAATCGAAACGGTTTTTTCTCAAAGTTAATCCGATGTACCTACGGTTGACTGGCGACCTGGGCGGTCAGGCCACCGACCAGGACCGCGAACACGTTCGGCAATACGTGGCGCGGGCCAAGTTCTTTATGTCTAACATCAATCAACGCCGCGAAACGATGATGAAGATTACCAAAAGTCTGGTTGAAACCCAGGAAGAGTTCTTGCGCGATGGCGTGCGTGGCCTCAAACCGCTCACCCGCTCGATGCTGGCTAATCGGATTGGCATCCACGAAAGCACGGTCAGCCGGGCTACCGCCGGTAAGTACGTGATGTTGCCCAATCGGAAGGTCATTCCGTACAGCGATTTCTTTACGGCCTCACTTAACATCAAAGATGTGATCAAAGAAATTATCGAAGTGGAAGGCCGCAATCGGGCTAAACCTCTGACCGACCAGGACATCGTGGAAAAGCTCGAAGATCGCGGCTTTCGGGTAGCCCGCCGTACCGTCGCCAAGTACCGCGCCCAGCTTAAGATTTTACCTTCGACTTTACGCTAGAGACGGGCTTAAAAGCAATTCCTGTACATTATTAAGATTAAAAGAGCGCGGCGAAGGTTCGCCGCGCTCTTTTTGAATTCTCGGTATACCTGCTACTTATTACCTGCCAGGTTCTAACTACTGGTTTTAGCCCTGGCAAAATAATGCAGCACCTCCAGCACATGCGACAGCATAGGTTCGGTCAGGCCGGGGTAGAGACCGATCCAGAAGACCTGGTTCATAATAAAATCCGAATTGGTCAGGTCGCCGACGATGCGATGCGGCACGTTTCGATAGGCCGGTTGGCGCACCAGATTGCCACCAAACAAAAGGCGCGTGCCGATTTTATGGCTATCCAGAGTGCGAACAACCTCGTCCCGGTTGAAGGGCGCGGTCGGGCGGACGGCCAGCGCGAACCCGAAAGGGCTGGGGTCGGCTCCTCGCGTTGCTTCCGGCAGGATGAAGAATTCTTCCAGGTCTTGCAGCCCGGCATACAGGAAGCGGAAATTGCGCCGCCGGGCTTCCACAAAGCCGGGCAGTTTGGCAAGCTGAGCGACCCCGACGGCAGCTTGCATATCGGTCAGTTTCAGGTTGTAGCCGATGTGCGAGTAGGTGTACTTATGGTCGTAGCCATGCGGCAGTTCGCCCAGTTGCCAGTCGAAACGTTTGCCACAGGTATTGTCTTTGCCCGGTTCGCACCAGCAATCGCGGCCCCAATCGCGGAAAGACTCGACCAGCTTTTTAAGGTCGGGCCGACTGGTCAGGACGCACCCGCCCTCGCCCATCGTCAGATGATGGGCCGGGTAGAAACTGGTCGTCGCCAGGTCGCCCCAGGTTCCAACCGGACGCCCCTCGAAGGTCGCCCCGACCGCATCGCAGCAATCTTCGACCAGCCAGAGCTTATGCTGGCGGGCAAAAGCCTTGACCGCGCCCAGGTCGAACGGGTTGCCCAGCGTATGCGCGATCATAATCGCCCGCGTGCGGTCGCTCAGGGCCGCTTCGAGTTGCCGCACATCCACATTATAGGTGGGAATATCTACGTCCAGAAAGACCGGCACGAGACCGTTCTGGATAATCGGGTTGACCGTCGTAGGAAAACCACTGGCAACCGTGATCACTTCGTCGCCCGGTTTCAGGGCGCGGTCGCCGAGCGTAGCCGAGGTGAGGGCCGAAAGGGCTACGAGATTAGCCGAGGAGCCGGAATTAACCAGAATGGCGTGCCGTGTGCCAAAAAAGCGGGCAAACTCGCGCTCGAATTGAGCGGCAAACCGCCCGGTGGTCAGCCAGAAGTCCAGGCTGGCGTCCACCAGATGCTGTAATTCGTGCTGATCGAAGACCCGACCCGCTACCGGCACGGAACTTTGGTCGGGAACAAAGGGGGTTGGCGGGAAGGCTTCTTCGTAATATTGGGCCGTCAGGTCTAAAATCTGTTGCCGTAAAGCGGCCGCTTTTTCATTCATGGGCGAACAACTCCCTGTACCACTGGATTGCGAGGGCCAGGCCCTCTTCTAGGTTGAAAAGAGGCGACCAATCCAATTGCTGCCGGGCTTTGGCGGCACTGAGGTATTGGTGGACGATTTCGTTGCTGGCTCCGTTCAGCACGAGCGGTTCGAGGTTGGAATCCATCGCCCGCAGGATGCGCTCGACCAGTTCCAGGACTGTCACCTGGATTTCGTTAGAAAAATTAAAAGCTTCGCCGCGCAGTTCGGGCCGGGCAGCTAATTGCTCGGCCAGCAGCATATAGGCCGCCGCGCCGTCTTCGACGTAAAAATAATCGCGCACGTACAGCCCATTCGAGCGGATAACCGGGCGTTGACCGCGCACAATCGAACGAATCGTCCCCGGCACGATGCGGTTCCAGTTCAGGTCGCCCCCACCGTAGAAATTGCCGCAGCGCGTGATCGCCACCGGCAGATCGTAGCTCACAGCGTAGGTGCGGGCGATCAAGTCGGCGCAAGATTTGCTCACGTCGTAAGGGTGCTGGCCTTGCAAGGGCGTCGTTTCGTCGTAAGGCAAGTTTTCCTGGTCGCCGTAAGCTTTATCGGAAGAGGCCAGCACAACCTGCCGCACGAGCGGACTGCGGCGGCAGGCTTCCAGGACAGCCCAGGTTCCCCCGATGTTGGCCTCGAAGGTTGAAACCGGGTTGCGGTTGGCAACGCCTACAATCGTCTGAGCTGCCAGGTGCATCACGGTATCAATTTCGTACTCGCCCAGCACTCGTTCGATCAAGGCTCCGTCGCAGATGTCGCCGCGCACGGTTTTGACCCGCTCGATCAGGCCGGAACGCACCAGTTCGGAGTGAGGCGACCAGTCCCGCACGAGGCAAACCGGGTCGGCTCCCGCTTCGACCAGTCGCCGCACCAACCAACCCCCTACCAGGCCGGTCGCACCCGTCACCAGGGTGGGGCGGTCGCGCCAGAAGGTTTTGTTAAGCTCAAAAGATTTACTCTGCATAGCCCTATTTCCAGGATTTCCAGGGAGCCTGCCCGCTCTGCCACAAACTCTCCAGCAGACGCATGTCACGCAGGGTATCCATGCATTGCCAGAAATCGCCGTGGCGGTAGGCGACCAGTTGCCCGTCCTCGGCCAGCCTTTCGAGCGGTTCTTTCTCGAAAAGTGTGTCGTCTCCCTCGATATAGTCCAGCACTTCGGGTTCGAGGACAAAGAAGCCGCCGCTGATCCAGCCCTCGCCTATCTGCGGTTTTTCGATAAATTTGTTGACCAGATCGCCCTCGAAGCTCAGGCCACCAAAGCGCGAAGGAGGCCGCACGGCGGTAATCGTTGCCAGTTTGCCGTGGGCTTTGTGGAAAGCCAGCAACTCTTGCAGGTTGACGTTCGATACACCATCGCCGTAAGTGACGGTGAAAGTTTCGTTGCGAACCCAGTGCGACAGCCGCTTGATCCGCCCGCCGGTCTGGGTTTTGAGGCCGGTATTGACGAGGTGTACCGACCAGTCTTCTTCGTTCTCGGCGTGCAGGTCAACTTTGCCGTTCGCCATGCAGATACTAAAGTCGTGCGAGAGATAATAATAGTTGAGGAAATATTCCTTGATGATTTCGCCTTTGTAGCCCAGCGCGACGATAAAATCTTTGAGGCCATACGAAGCGTAACTCTTCATGATATGCCAGAGGATCGGCTGCTCGCCGATTTCGATCATCGGCTTGGGCCTGGTTGCCGTCTCTTCCTGTAAGCGGGTGCCGAGGCCACCAGCCAGAATAATAGATTTCATCCCTCTTACCAACCTTCCAAAAATGCCGGATACGATTTTAATTTCTTTCGATTTGTTCGGCTTCTCTCGCTTGATTTCTTACCAGGAAAAAGAAAGCAAATTCGTATCAGGTTAAACTCAACTAGAACGTAATCTAAGGGTGATCAGCTAGATTATAGCAAACCGGCCTTACTGCCAACCTTACGAACGCACCGACTGCCGATAACGCCACAGACACCACTCGCCCAGGCCGTACAACCCGCCGCCTACTCCCCAGAGTACGGCAATTACGGCTCCCAGGTTCGTCCCCAGGGCCAGCAGCAGAGCCAGTTGCAGACCGAGCGCGGGCAGCATCGCCAGCAAATAAGCGTAGCGACGGATCGCAATGAAAAACGTCACCCAGACCGTCACGAGGCTATAGAGCAACATCGCGCCGCCGTGCAGGGCGATCAAGCCGCTTAGTTCGGGCGGGAAATCCTGGGCAAACAGCCCCGCCACGAAGCCACCGCCCACCACCAGTCCCGCCAGAGCCAGCCCACCCAACCCGAAAGTAACCGCCATAGTCCGCCGCAGCAGGGGAACCGGGTTGCCGCCGCTCAGGTGCAACTCGATTGCTTTAGGCAAGAGGATCAAACTGATCGGAGCCACGAAGTACAGCACGATCCGGCCTAGCGTAGCGATTACGGCGTAATGCCCGGCGGTCGGGCCGGGAGCCAGGTGTTGCACCACCAGCAGGTCGAGACTGGTCAACAGGGCCAGGCCGAGCGTCCCCACCAGAGCCGACGAGCCGACCGTTAGAAATAGTCGGCGTATTTCGCCCTGAGCCGCTTGAGGCGACTCTATTAGCTCGGCGGCCCGCGTTAGACCTTGCCGCCGGTAGAGCCAGACCAGCAGGCCAAAATTCAAAACCAGGCCCACTCCTAGCGATAGCGGCAGCGACAGGACGGCCCCGCCCAGGCCCAGACCGGCCCAGACCAGGCCCAACCCGGCCACCAGGCGTACCAGCGAGGGAACCGTCAGAGCTACCCCTAAGAGCCGGAAATGCTGCCAGCCCTGAAAACTCCCGGCAGTCAGAGCGTAGGGCAGAAAGACCAGCAAGTTGAGCAGAGTATAAACAATCAGCACTGTTTCGGCATTTAGAAAGCCCGCCAGTAAGGACGAAAACGGCAACATCAGGCCGAACCCGACCAGACCGGCCAGGCTCAACCGGCCCGTAGCCGTGCGTAGAAAAGCCCAGGCCGCCCGCGTTCCGCCCTGGCCGGTCTTTTGGGCCACGGCGTAGGTAGCAGTGTTTTGAAAAGCACTGGTCAAGATCAGCACGAAATTAAAGAGCGTCGCGCAACTGCTGTAAACCCCGTAGGCACTGAAGGGCAGCACGCGGGCCATCGTCAGGTTACTCAGGAAGGAAAACACACTGTTAAGGCCCATCGCCACCAGAAAAAAGCCCTGGTCGCTTCGCGCCAAATCCCAGGCCCGCTTCGCCAGTGTCGGGCGGAGGACTTCCGGGTAAGGCTGTTTCCTAGTCGAGAAGAACAATTTCATTGGGTAAATTTAAGCTTTCCCGAATAACTCTGGTGATGGCGGCCTGATGCAGAATTGACGTAATGATGATCGGGCCGGTGTAACCTTGTCGCTGTAACTCTTGCGGCCCAAGAATAGGACTGCCGCGCAAAACCTGACCCCAATTAATCGGATTGCTGTCTACAAAAGCGGTAATCCGCGCCTGGGCCAGACTGGTTTCGGCCAAAAGTTTCATGGCTAACTGGCCGGTTCCCCAGACTACAACTTCGGGCCAGCGCGCCAGAATGTCCTGCAAGCGACGTTCGATCCGATCCAGGATGGCCTGGGATTGTGCAATATAAGCTTTTATCCCTTCGATTAGTTCGGTATCCGGCTCTATTAAACCCGGCTCGACAACCGCCTGGCTAGAGCTTGAACGAGTATAAAAGCTGTAAAAGGCCGGATAAAAAGTGTTGGGCGAGGCCACCAGGGTCTTGGTTCCGCCTCGCTCGAACTCCCAGCCACGGCTTTCCAGCAGATAGTTCAGGGTGCGGGGCGAGAAATGATTGATGTGTTCGGTATTGAAATCCTGGAAGGGAGCCGTTACAAAATCTCGGTAGCGACGGGCGTCCGGCACTTCGACATAGAGCAAACCACCGGGCCGCACGAGGCGGGTCAAAGCCGCCATAGCCGGTTCTAAATCCTGCACATGTTCCAGCACATGCGACAGAATTACACAATCGAACTGGCCCAGGTCGAGCGTCGTCTCACCCAGCGAACCGGCCCAGGCTTCCAGGCCGTGGAGCCGCCGGGTGGTAGCGGCACAGGCCGGGGAAGGGTCAAGCCCGACCAGTTGCCAGTAGCCCAGCCCTTTAAGCTGGCCGAGCAGTCCACCGTTAGCGCAACCAATATCCAGAATACGCGCTTGCGGGTCGCTGATAACCCCGGCGATCTCACGGGCGGTTTCTTCCAGCCGTTGCACATCCCAGGGCGTGGCGTCGCCGCCCGTAGCAGTCTGGGTGTCTTCGTATTTCGAGAAGCGGGCGTAAAACAAATCGTAATCGGCCTGGCTTACGGCGGTATTGGCATAGACAAAACCGCAGCGTTCGCAGCCTACCACCTGATAGCCCTCGGATAGAGGATGGCCTTCCGGCAGCACAAAGCGTTGGGTATGCAAAAAATAGCCTCGCCCGCTCCGGCAGACCGGGCAAGCTCGCCCGCTCGTTTCGCTGGCGGTTAAGACCGCCTGCGGATTACTCAACCGTTAACTCCTCTTTGAGATGGCCGTTGGTGTGATGGCCGTTGCCGTTCTGGTAGAGGTAGTTCGGCGCGACCGGCCCGGTAGCCGGGGTGGTGGGGACGGCGGCGGGCGTGAAGCCGACCGGCACGCGCTCCTGGTCGAAGTTAACCCGCTCTTTCTCGACTACCAGAGGCCGCTTGAGTACCTGCGTATGGATCGCCCCGATGTATTCGCCCAGAATACCAATAAAGAAAAGTTGCACCGAAGCGAACAGGAACAACCCGACGATCAGCGGAGCCAGGCCGAGCTGAAAATTACTCCAGTTAACCAGTTTGTAAACAAAATAGACGATGCCAGCCAGCAGACTCAAAGCCGACATTACAAAGCCCAGCATCGTAGCCAGGCGCAAGGGGATTTTGGAATGGCTGGTGATACCCAGCATTCCCAGGTCGTAAAGAGTGTAGAAATTGTTGGCACTGATGCCGCGTTTGCGGGTCGGCTGGCGGTATTCGATCTTGGCCGTCTCGAACCCAATCGAAGGAACGAGGCCGCGGAAGTACGGATACGGATCGTCAATTTTGCGAAGTTCGTCTATGATTACCTTATCGTATAGACCCCAACCGGTACTGTTCTTGGTTAGCTTGATGTCGGAGAGTCGGTTGACGATGTTGTAATAAATCTTCCGCACCAAAAACATGCTCCAGGTTTCTTCGCTGGTGGTTTTGACGCCCAGCACGACTTTGAAGCCTTCCTCCCATTTTTGCAGGAAGTCTATAATCATCGGCGGCGGGTCCTGAAGGTCGGCGGCCATCGGTATTACCGCGTCTCCGTGGGCTTGCAGGACAGCGTGATAAGGCGAACGGACATGCCCAAAGTTGCGCGAATTGACGATTAACCGCACGTTCGGGTCGCGCTCGGCCAGCCTTTTGATTACGGCGACGGTTTTATCTTTCGAGGAGTTATCAATAAAAATATGCTCGTAGTCGTAGCGATTAAGTTTTTGGAAGACCGCTTTGACCTGCTCGTAAAGGTCTTCGACGTTTTCCTCCTCGTTGTAACAGGGTGTGACGATGCTGATTAATTTCCTCATAATACTGCCCTCTTGTTTCTTGACTGTCGGTGTCTACAAACCACGATTATTGATAAGTTCGCGCAAGCTTTCGCTGTTAGCATAGGGGTTGTCGAACATGTTCAGGGTGATTGGCCCATCCGCCGAAACTGGTTTTACCAGTATATTCTCGGCCACCAGTTCACGGCAGGAAAGCTGGCCTTTTTGCAGGGGGATTGCCAGGTAATAATCATCTTCCTTCAAGACGTGACCGGCAGGCAAAGCGCGACGGGCATAAATTCCGCGTACCAGGCCATCGAGATACTGAATCTCTTTCTCAGGAAGCTGACGGCGGCTTGTACCGGGTTGGCCGCACATCTCTTTAGCCTTTTTAAAGGCCCTGAACCACTGGTCAACTTGCTCCGGGGTCGAGCAGTACGGCGCAAAGGGGCGATCCTCGGTTTTGATGTCAATGTGCCGCTCGAAAGTACGCGCACCTTTGGCATAGGCCAGCATCAGCGAACTTGACCAGTCGTGATACTCGTGGGTCGAAAGGCCGATAGTGTGGTTGGGGTAGCGATTCCGCAAGAAATCTACCTGATTGATCTGTAAATCGCTGTCCTCGGAAGGGTAGAGCGAAACGCAGTGGTTGATTGCCAGTGGAATGTTGCGATTGTCAAAAAACGTAACCATATCATCCAGGTCTTTGAGGCTGGCTCCGCCGGTCGAAACGATCACAGGCTTTTTGGCTTTGGCAATTTTTTCGAGCAAAATCCAGTCGGTCAGGTCGGAAGAAGCAATCTTGATAATGTCTATGTTTAATTCCTGGCACAAATCTACCGATTTTTCGTCAAAAGGGGTCGCCATCCGCACGCAACTATTGCGGCGCACCGCCTCGACCAGAGTTGCCAGGTCGTCACGGGATAACTCGGTATCAATAGTTTTTTTGATGTAACGAATGTCCTGACGGTGGCGAAAATCTTTGTGGATAAAACTTTCCACGTCGCGGAACTGCAATTTGATCGCGGCTCGCACGTTGTTGTAGCGCACGACCGTGCCGAACTCGCGCACAATCTGTAAGCCTCGGTTCAGGTCGCCCCAATGGTTGTTCGCCAGTTCCAGTACAAATAGTTCGTCGAAAATGTCTCGGTTAATCACACCAATCAATCCTTTCCGCCTCTAGCGGTTACTCTACTCTACACTTCTCCACAATACGCAACAACTGAGGAAACCTGGACAGAGTGTAGGTCCGCTCAGTCCTGTTTTCGCTAGCACCGCCGTAACCGTAGGCGGCAGCCGCGAAAGCCAGACCCAGGCTCTGGGCTGCCCCGGCGTCGTCGGCAGAGTCGCCTACAAAGAGGGTACGGCTCCGATTAAGCCTGTATTTGCCGACCAGATAACTCGTGGCGGCGGTTTTCGAGGAGAACGACCCTGCCGGAGCATCGGGCGAAACAATTTCCTGGAAATAAGTTCGCAAACCCAGATGATCTACAATTTTAGAGGTCGCCAGGCTCGGCTTGTTGGTGACAATGAAGCAGGTCAGACCCAGACCCCGCAGATGGGCCAGGGTTGCCCCGACTGCCGGGTAAGGCCGGGTTTTCTGCCAGCCCTGCGTGTCGTAATAGAAACGAAACTGGCTCACCAGTTTGTCCAGAGTTGGCAGGCTCAGGTCGGGCAGAGCCTCAGCCAGAATCTGGCGGATCGGCGGCCCGATCCGGCTCGCCAGGTCGGTCAATTCGTCCGCTCGGTCGGGTACAACCTGGGTCAAAGCCTGGCGCAGGCTCCATTCGATGCCGGGTAGCGAGTTCACCAGGGTACCATCGAGGTCAAACAAAATCGTTTGCAGAGCCAGGGCATGGGTGGAACGAGTTAGTAAAGTGCTGGTCATAACAATGTTTGCTTTCGGTTTAGTCTTCCATTGCCGGAATTAGCATATTCGACAGGAAATCTTCGCGCTCCAAAAACGGAGCCATATCTTCCAACGGAGCCGTGACCATACGGCCATCGGGGAGCCGTTTGGAAGAGGTTTTGGGCGCGAAAGGTTGTTCCATATCAATAATCAGCTCGCAAATCTGAGGGCCGTCGGCTTCTAAAGTCTGGCGGATAGCCTGGCGCATCTCGGCGTGGCTGGCGCAGCGGCGGTAAGGGATATTGTAGGCGTAGGCCAGCCGCTCGAAGGCCGGGAAAGTCACGCCGCTTTCCGGCCCACAGCCGACGATGTTATCGCTGAAGAAATTGCGCTGGGTTTGCCGGATCGAGTGATAGCCGCCATTGTTGTAGATGAACAGCTTGATCGGTAAGCGGTAGCCCGCCATCGTTTGAAGTTCCTGGACGTTCATTTGCAACGAGCCATCCCCGGCCAGGCAAATCACGCGCTTGCCGCCCGCCGCTACTGCCGCCCCGATAGCTGCCGGGAGGTCGTAGCCCATCGAGGCACAGCCCGAATTAGAATAGAGGCGTTGGCCTTCTTTGATCCGGGCCGCCTGGAAAGTGGTGATACAGGCCGTAGCGTCGCCCGTCACGATGATGTCGGTGGGAGTTAGTTCCTCGAAGAGGGTCTGAGCGAAGCAGTACGGGTTGACGTTCTCGTTTTTGAGCCAGTATTCGGGCAGTACGACCGGGTATTTGGCTTTGCGTTCCCGGCACCACTCCAGCCAGGCGGTTTGCGGCGGGTTAACTTCCCCCTCTTTAGAGCCAGTAGGAACGGTTTCAACTTCCTGGACGAGCGCAGGCAGAAAATCGGCAAGGTCGGCCCAGACTGCTAGATCGGGCGCGACGGTTGGTTTTTGCATTTCGGCCCGGTCAACGTCCACCATCACTTTATAGGCGTGGCGGGCGAAGCTTTGCCAGTTGTAAGATAGCTGACGGATGTTGAGGCGGCAGCCCAGCACGAGCAGAAAATCGGCGTTCTGGACGGCAAAATTTCCGGCCCGGTCGCCAATCGTGCCTTGCTGCCCGACCTGGCAGGGATGCTCGTAGGCGATCAGGTCGTGGGCATTGAAGGAAGTTACGACCGGTACGGGCCAGCGTTCCAGCAACCGGGCAAAGGCTTTTTCTACGCGGCCTAGCCGCACCCCTGGCCCGGCCAGAATCACCGGGCGTTCGGCTTGCTTCATCCGTGCGACAATTGTCTGGCACAGGGCTGTCAACTCGGCCCGCGTCGCGTAAGCCGGAGCGTCCGCCTGCGGGTCGTAGCCGGGGAGAGTGTCAGGGTCAACCATTGCGCCCTGTACGTTCATCGGCACATCCAGCCAGCAGGGGCCGGGCCGTCCGGCAGTTGCCAGGTAAAGAGCTTTTTCGAGGTGATAGCGGACTGTCTGCGGGTCGGTGATCATCTGGGCGTATTTGGTAATCGGCTCGACCATCCGCACGATGTCAACTTCCTGGTCGCCCAGTTGCCGCAAGGGCAAATTGGTACTGGCGACCAGGGTTTCCCACTTGACCTGGCCCGAAATTACCAGCATTCCCAGCGAGTCAGTCCAGGCTCCAAAAACGCCGGTCAGGGCGTTAGTTCCACCCGGCCCGGTCGTCACGTTCACGACGGCCAGGCGATTGGTCAGCCGATAATAGCTTTCGGCAGCCATCGTCAAAGCCTGTTCGTGGTGGCAGCAGACGTAGGTGAGGTCTTTACGCCGCCCAAAGGCGTCATTAAGGTGCATTGCGCCACCTCCTGTGACCATAAAGACGTGCTGGATACCGGCCTCGGCAATGCGTTGGGCAATATAATCGGCTACTCTAATCATTCGGCTTACGATCTCCCGTTTCTGTCCAGGCTAAATCAGCTAGTTTGATTGGATTCTAAATTTTGAGCAAAAGTTGGAGCCACACACCGGGTCTTTGATTATGGTAGCAGCTCAACCTTACAAAAATTGTTACAAAAAGGACGAATTATTTGGGCAAGGCATACATTACAAGGTCGAAGCCGTTAAAGCCATGTGAACGAAGGTAAAACTTATAGCCATATTCCCATTCGGACACCAGGAGCGGCAATTGCCAGAGATGATCGGGGCGATGATAAAGGCAAATCGCCAGCCCTGGTCGGTTGGCCCGAATAGTTTCTCGCGCCCCTAAAAGAGCGTCATACTCGGCTCCTTCGATGTCCATCTTGATCAGGGTGGGCTTGAAAGTCGGCAGGGCTTCGTCCAGAGATACTCCCTGAATAACGGTCAGGCCGTTGAGTGAAGCGTGGCTACCCTCGCCTTCACCGGAAGCAAAACGTAGTTGTTCGGCTCCTGAGTGTACCCCACAAGGCCAAAGATACACTTGCGAAGCGAGAGCGTCGCCTTGCAACCTCACATAGCGGGCCAGCTTTAAGAAATTTTCTTGTTCTGGCTCGAAAGCGGCAATAGCTTCTACGTTGGGATAAGCCTTTTTCAGGTGTCCCAACGAATCGCCATTATAGGCTCCGCAATCTACAAAGCGCATGGGGCCAGGCCAAGCCGGAAGATCAGCGGGGAAATATTGATTCTCAAAATCCGGCTGAGACTGCTCTCCATAATTTGCTCGAAGGCGTAAATCCAGGGCTGCCCAGTAAAGCTGCCGACTGGTTTCATCCTCCCATAGATTTGCCGCCGCCAGAATATGGGTCGCTTGCTGCCGGTAGTGTTCGCGGCCTGTCAGCCAGAAGCGTTCGCCTAGTTGCTGGTCGAAGTGATTGTAAAATTCCAGGAACGATACGATTTTGGTATAACCCAGGCTTTCGAGGGTATCCAGCAGGGTCGGGATGTCTACCGCCCGGTTGAAAATAGCGATTACTAGCGGCATCGTGCGCCGTTCCGCCGCCGCCAACTGGGGCGCGTCCGGGTTAAGAATCGGTATTCCTTGCCACTCGGCACCGGGGCGAGCCTGGCGATCCAGAAAGCACCGGACGGTAAAACCGGCTTCCAACAGGGCTTTGCAACTATCCTTGCCCACGCCGCCCGCTCCATAAATTGCTATCGGGGTGGTCTGGTCGAAGGGCAGAGGAGCCAGAGGCCGGTCAAGGGCGGCCATGAGATGGTCGAGTGGGCTGGAAACAGTCATGTCGATCTAACCTTTCTGTTACTTACTTTTTTATAAGAGGCTGCTAAGAGCCTATCCGAAAAATCCATTGACGGAGCAAGGTCCTACCCAGGCCTAATTTTGGTAGGATATGGCTCTGTCCATTGACTGTTCTACCCTACTATTACCTACTTTTCGGCTAGGATGCTAAGAATACCACTCCCAGGCATATCATTCTAAGAGTACCACTCAATTGTACGCCGGAGTGCCTCCGGCAAATCAATCAGCCTCCGCAGACCCAATTCTTCTTCGGCCCGGCGGGTGGAGGGGACGTAGCGCGAGGCTGGCACACCCGGTTGAGCTTGCCGGGCCACCTGCACCGGCGCCGGATCGGAAAAGAGCGCGGCGACCGTCTGGGCAAGCTCGGCAATAGAGAGGGCTTCCTCGGAGCCGACATTGTAGGGCCGACCCGGTTCGCCCTGCAACATGATAGTCCAGAGCCAGATTGCCAGGTCTGCCGCGTACAGGTAAGAACGATAGGGCGTACCGTCGCCGTTAATTTCGAGCGGTCGCCCGGCCAGCCCGTCCCGGATGAAATTGCCGACTGCAAAATGAGCGTCGAGCGGCAGGGCCGGGCCGACAAAAGCAAAAGGCCGGGCAATCCGAGCGGCCAGCCCGTATTGCCGAGCATAAGTGGCGGTTAGAAATTCAGCCTGCCGCTTGCCCTGGCCGTAAGCTGCGCCAGGGTCGGTCGGGTCGGGTGCGCCGCCGAAATCTTCGGCCAGGTGCGATAGCGCGGGCGGTTGCGGGCCGTAAACCGCCCCGGATGAAACCAGCAGGTAGCTTGCTCCGTCCCGCCGGGCTAAATCCAGCGTGCGCCGAGTGCCTTCTACGATAGTGTCCAGCATCACGAGCGGAGTATCGTTGTTGACGGCGGGAAGGGCATCGGTAGCGGCGTTGATGATGTGGGTGAAGGCGGGGGCCGCAGGGGGCAGAGCGAAGGAGCGGACATCTCCGGCTTGAAAACGCAGGGCCGGATGCGCTGCCAGGTGGGGCAGACGGGCCGCGAATGCCGCCGGGTCGCGGGTCAGTACGAGCGCAGCCAATCCCAGGTCGAGTTGGTCGTTAGCCCAGGTCAGGCTTTCCAGCAGCCAGCGTCCGAAAAAGCCGGTTCCGCCGGTAATAAACAATCTGGCCCCTCGCAATGCCGCCCACACCTCGCCAGTATGGGCCAGGATGTGCTGTAGATCGGTGGTGGCTAATGCTTTCACTAAATTAATTACTCATTTACTAAATCTACCGTTTGATTTTAGGCACAAAAGAATTGAGCCGCAGGACCGCCTGCTTTGATTATACCGACCGAAGGTGTGGGCCTGTCAATAGCCTTTTGGGGGGATTGCTTAGGGTAGGACTATCGGTTATTTTAAGTAATGCCGTTCTTAATGTTTATTTGCTATGCTAAAACTATGTTAAGTTGGAATATAAAATCGTAACAAACCTGTAATATTGGTTGGAGCCTTTGTTTGTTGGAGCTTTGACAGAAGTCACCAGGACGGTACTGGATCGCTTTTGTCGAATAGTTTTGCTAGAGGAGCCGGACATTTTGATGCCCAAATTATCCAGTCTGCCCGCTACCAGGGACGTTCCGCCCCAGGTTGTCGCCCAACCCGCTACCGCTCTGACCCGCCTCCGAACTTTTGGAAACCAGCACGGCTGGCTCCTGTTTGGGCTGGCTTTGTTTGGGTTGGCGGCCCTCTACATCAATCCTTTGAGCGAAACTTTTATTTCGGATGACTGGTCATACGCTCTCACGGTTAAGCATCTGGTAGAAACTGGCTCGTACCGGGTTCACGAATGGTCGTCCTCGAACCTGCTTTTTATGGCTTACTGGGGAGCTTTATTTGTCCAGGTCGGCGGCTATTCGTTTGCCAGCCTTCACGTTTCAACCCTGGTACTGGCCCTGGCGGGCCTCGTCGCCTTTTACGGTCTGGCCCGTGAACATGGGCTTGACAACACTCAAGCCGGTCTGCTTACTCTCTGCCTGATCTCTAACCCGCTGGTGCTTTACTTCAGCTTCACCTTCATGACCGATGTGCCGTTCCTGGCTTTACTAAATATTTCGCTGCTTTTTTACACTCGCGGCCTGAAACGTTCCAGCTATGGCGCGATGTTTATCGGCGGATTGGCCGCTTTTGGGGCGATGTATACTCGGCAGACCGGCTATGCCCTGGTGCTGGGCCTCGGCTGCCTCTGGCTGTTGAACCGCGACCGGCTATCGCAATTCTGGCTCTACCTGGCCGGGCTATTGGTTCCGGTGGCCGGAATAATCAGCCAGCTATTTGTAGGAGTGTTACCTACTTCCGATGCGGTAGATTACAACCGAACCAACCAGCTTGCCTATATGAAAAACCTGGCGGCCTATTTAGGGGTAGTGTTCCTGGGTCGTCCGACGGTTTTTTTGCAATATCTGGCTTTCTTCAGTATTCCCCTGGTGATTGTAGCCCTGATTGCGCCTTTCCGAGGAGGCTGGCGGAAGGTTCCGCGGCCCTGGGTGCTGGGTTTGGGTGCGCTGGTGCTGGCAGCGGGCGTGCTGTACAACCTGCTGATCCACGAGTACGGTTTGCTAATGCCTTACTTGCCCTGGAATCTTTATTACATCAGCAACAATCCTCGCCTGGCAACTTTTGTAACCCTGCTCACCTTCATCGGCGGGGTATTGTATGCCCCGGTCTTGCTGGGTCGCCTGGCCGGTATTCGAGGCTGGTTTCGGCTGCCTCTGGCCGAACGATTGCTGGATGTAGTGACGTTTTTCTTGCTGGGCTATCATCTGGCTTTTTTTGGCCTGGGCGACCGTTATCTGTTCGTGCTGATCCCTTTCAGCCTGATCATAATTGGTCGTCATTTCAAGGCCGAGATAGTGCGCTGCCGCCGGGCGATGGTAGCGACAAGCCTGATAGTCTTGATCGTAGCGGCGATGTGGGCGCGCACCGATATTAGCGAAGCCCAGGCTTACTGGCAAGGTGCAGAGTACGCCCGCCTTAATACAAACGTCCCGGTCCAAAAAATCTTTGGGCCGTGGGGCTGGTACAGTACCTATAATTTTCAGGACTATTTGCCTGAAAGACAAAACGGAGATTTTTTCTTCAAAGAATGGCTTCCCCGTAAACAGCGCGAAGCCTTGATCTGGGTCGGGCCGGAAGGGGAAGAATTACCCGCGCAGTACCAGTGGCAGGTCTTGAAAAGGATTCCCTACAAAGATGGCCTATTCCAGGAGAGAACCGTGCTGGTCGTCCGGCGAAATCTTTGATGAAAAGGCTTGCTAGATGCTGGTAGATGATAAACCGTTAGTTCAAACCGAAGGGCGTCCCTGGCCCAAAGGCGGTTGGGTCGGCTGGCTAGGGTGGGCCTGCTTATTTTTAATCGCCCTTTATGCTTTATTCTTTGCGTACCGGGCTGCGGTTGCTCTGCTCTATCCTTACCCGCTGGAGTACGGCGAAGGCAGCGTCTTGAACGAAGCCGGTCAACTGCTGGCGGGCGGGTTCAATCCGGCCCGCCTCTATCCGACTAACGACACCGCGCCCTGGCTGGCAACCAACTACAGCCCACTTTATTATTATCTGAATGCGGCTTTGCTAACTCTGGTCGGCCCGAATTCTTTTCTGGAGGGCCGCTTGCTTTCGGTACTGGCCGTAGCCTGGCTGGTCTGGCTGCTTTACTGGTTGTGCCGAGGCGAAGGAATGGGTCGGCGGGTGGCTTTCGGGGCAGCCCTCACACCGCTGGCGACTGCGCCAGTCTACGATTGGGCGGTGCTGGCAAAGCCGGATATACTGGGTCTGGCTTTTAGCCTGAGCGGAGCGGCGGTGGCCTGGCACGCTCGAAAACAGCCTGCCCGATGGCAACTGTGGGTCGGCGCGGGTTTGCTCTGCCTGTTGGGTTTGCTCACCAAGCAGTCTTATGTGGCGGCGCCCCTGGCAATCGGTTTATGGCTGACCTTGCGGCGGCAATGGCGGGCAAGCGGGATTTTCCTCGCCAGTCTGGTGCTTCCCGGTGGCCTGGTCGTGCTCGGTTTGCAGTGGGCCACCGGCGGGGCTTTCCTGCGCCATATTCCCGTTTTGGACGACCTTATCCTTACTCCCACTTCCGAGGACTGGCGACGGGGCGAGGAAACTCGCCTGGCTCTGCGTGACCTGGCCGGTGGGGATGGCCCGACCCTGGCCCAGGATTGCGGCTGGTAAATCGTGGCGGGCCAGACGGTAGACCTCGACGATTTCTTTGTCTTCGGCCAGCTTGAAAAAGGGCGGGTTTGGGATAGCGAACCGCTGAACCGCTTGTAAGAAGAGTCGAAAGCGGCTATTATCGCCTTGTGATGGTTCAAACCCCTTTCATGTCGCCCGGTACTGCGCCCGCAGAGGCTTTGAAACAGGCAAATCTACATTTGCTGCCCAACTCTCGCCTGGCTCAGGTTCTAGGTGATCCGGCCCGCTACCGCCCGGTTCGGCAGATCGGTTTCTGGCTCTTTTTACTCCGGCAGGACGGCTGACCCAGGCCCGTTTGACAAGGCCACAGGCCAGTTCTATACTACCTCTCTAAAGGCAACGACGCCTCCAGGCTCAAATTTGAGGCAAACTGCAACTTTTGACCCCGCCACCCGTTTTTAATTGGCAAAGGGGTTGCTTTCCCGGCAAACACCTGCAATGGAAGGCATCCCGGTCTTAGATTGTGCAACTTTGCCTGTTACTGAGGAGGAGTATTCCCATCGCTAGAGCAACTGCCCGACCGCCCCTGACTTTAGGGGCCTTTGATACCAGCCGTACCACGGTAGGCCATCAGTTAACCGACCTTTTCCGCTACCGCGAACTGATCCGGCTTCTGACCATGAAAGACGTGAAATTACGCTACAAAGGGTCTTTCCTGGGCTTTTTGTGGTCGCTGGTCAATCCACTTTTGATGATGCTGGTGTACTGGCTGGTCTTTGTAGTTCTTTTGCCTACCAGCGTAGACCCTAACTGTTCCGAAATAGTGCCAGTTGGGGCCAACGGCCAGGCCGTCCAACTGGCTCAGGCTTGCAAGATTAATCATCATTTTACGGCTTTTATCTTGATCGGTATTCTGGCCTGGAATATGACCGGCGGCTCGATCATGGCCGGGATGAACTCGATTCTTAACAACTCTTCAATTGCCAAAAAAGTCTATTTTCCCCGCGAGGTGTTGCCGATTGCCGCAGTGTTGGCCCAATTTGTCAACTTCCTGCTGGCCCTGGTACCGCTCTTCGCCATACTGCTGTTAAACGGTCTGATCCCGACCGCTTACGCTCTGTTCTTGCCGGTAATCTTTTTCTTCCAGATACTTTTTCTGGTCGGACTGGCTTTGATCCTTTCGGTCGTAGTGATGTCCTTTCGCGACCTGCTGGTGATTATGGAAGTGCTGTTGCAAGCCTGGTTCTTCCTGTCGCCGGTTTTCTATACGATGGGCCAGGTGTACAAAGATTGGGCGCAAGTAATCTACTGGCTGAACCCGGTCGCCTCCTTCATCGAGACTTACCGGGCTTTGCTTTTCTTTAACTACACTCCTGGCCTGGACTTTACTCTGCGTACCTTTGCCACTTCCGTGCTGGTTTTTGCCATCGGTTACGCTTTCTTTATGTGGAAGCGGAAACAGATTGGAGAGTTGCTCTAATATGCAAACCCAACAGCTTCGACCCGTCCGCCTGGCCGAACCGATTCAGTCCCTGCCTGTGGCACCGGCCCAACCTGAATACGCCATCGAGTTCGAGGGAGTGTCGCGGCACTACCGGCTTTACCACGAGTCCCGCCTGACCCTGCAAGACCGGGCGATCAACCTCTTCAAAGGCCAAAAATCCTACGAAGACTTCTACGCCCTCAAGAACATTTCCTTCAAGCTCGAAAAAGGCAAAACCCTCGGCGTGATCGGCCAGAACGGAGCGGGTAAATCTACCCTGCTCAAACTCGCCACCCGCATCCTCGAACCCACCGACGGCACGATCCGGGTCAACGGACGCATCTCGGCTATGCTCGAACTCGGCACCGGCTTTCATCCCGAACTAAGTGCGCGGGATAACATCTACCTCAACGGAGCTTTCTACGGCTTCAACCGCAAGCAGATGGACGAACGCTACGAGCGGATTGTGGAGTTTAGCGAACTGGGCAAGTTCATTGATACACCGGTCAAGCACTATTCGAGTGGAATGTATATGCGGTTGGGCTTCGCGGTGGCAATCACGGTCAGCCCGGACATCCTGGTGATAGACGAAGTGCTGGCGGTGGGCGATGCGGCGTTCGGGCGCAAGTGCCAACGAGCGATAGAAGAATTGAAGGAACAAAGCAAAGCGATGCTGTTTGTGTCGCACGCGGCGGGAGACATCTCGCGGTTTTGTGACGAAGTGATTTACCTGCACAAAGGGGAGATTGCGGCGCAGGGCAAACCGGGGGATGTGCTGGACGAGTATATGATGGCTTCGATGGGGCCGAGCTACTTCACTTCTAAGCTGGTCAAGGACGACAAAGCCACGGCCAAAGCGGCCCAATCGCACCTTCCCGCCCAGACCGCGAAAC
>JBBRBE010000043.1:0-37785 GCA_038206175.1 Chloroflexia bacterium | reverse complement strand
GAGGGCGCGGTCGAGGGCGCGGTCGAGGTCGCGGTCGCGGGCGCGGTTGAGGGCGAGGGCGCGGTTGAGGGCGAGGGCGCGGTTGAGGGCGAGGGCGCGGACGAGGGCAAGAGTATTGTAGTCGGCAGGTGGGAGACCGTTATCTTCAGACAGTCCGGCCAGGGCGGTCTTTATTACCTCATGAGCGGTGGCTGTAGCCTCGGCCAGGCGGAAGTAGGGGGACTGGCCGCACCAGGGTGCGAGCAAGGGATAGTCGGACGGCAATAAAAGGGTCTCGAACTCATTTATTCCAGGCAAACGGTAGACGTAAGCGCGTTCTTTTTCTTCCCGCTCCAGGGCCTGATTGTCTTGATTGCCCGCGATACGGCTATTTAGCCAAGCACAAAAAGCCTGGTTGTCAGTGTCGCGCAAACCGGCCAGGGGTTGCAGGGCCGTCCCCGGCCCGAAGCGGGGTTGCGTCCAGTGGTCGGGGTAGTAATAACGCTCCTGTCGGATCAGGTCGTCCACAAAGACCCCGTATTCGATACAGGTGAGATAGGAGCCATCCAGCACCGCCGTCTGGTCTTTCTCGCTGACAAACAACCGCCGGTTCAGCCTGTAGAGCCGCCGCGAGAGTAAGAGTTGCCCGGTGCTGTAGACCAGGGTTCCGTCGGCGTCGGGCGCGTCGGCAGCCTTCAGCAACCCGTCGGTCGGCGGATTTAATTCGGCCAGGAAATCGGCGATCTCCCTGGAAAGAGGCCGCAGAGCCAGCCCGCTCAGGTCGTTTTCTCGTAACTGGCGATCCAACCGTACAGCCACGAGGTACTCCAGAAAGGACTTGTGCGAAAACTCAAAGCTATCTTCCCCCGCCGGGATCAGAAAAGAATAGGTTAAAAAGCTGGTCCAGTTGCGCTCTAACGTCCGGCGTACTTCGCTCGGCATTGGCAGCGTGAGCAGCCAATCGCGGGCTTCCTCGGCCCCAAACCGCCGTTCGTTCTGGCGCGCCTGGTCGCTATAAAGGCGATAGGCCAGTTCTTCGAGCAGGGCCAATCGGTCGGTCAGGGGTATAAGCTTGACTACCGCCAGTTCCTTATGGTTAAGCAGCCGATCCTCAAGCTCCATCTGTAAGTAATCGTGGTAAAGGTTAATCCGGGTCACATCCTGGCGGTCTTGGTTGATATAGAGCGGCAAAGTTTTGACAATGAGTTCCAGCAGCACAAAGCGGTGCTGCAAATCGCTCAGGTCGTAAGTCTGGTCAATTCTGGCCCGGTACTGCTGCCAGGTCAGGCGTTGGGTCAGACCCTGGCGGGGGTTACGGGTGTGCCAGTTGAGGCGGCGTTCCAGGTATTCGTCAATCTGAGAGCGGGTCAAGAGGGAGCAGAAAAAGCGGCGGTACGACCTCAGCATCTCGCGCTCGTCGGCCCTGGTCAAAAAATACTCCGGGCGGGTCGTCACTAAAACTTTATTGTTGGGGATATTGGCCCATTTCTCGATATAAGCCAGGTTGCTTTCTTTTACCGTGTCTACCGAACTACTTGCCATCTCGTCAAAGCCGTCGAAGATAAAGAAGAGCAACCCGGCCTCGGCCCACCGCTCCAGTTTGGCGGCAGTTACGCTCCCGACTCCCTTTTCGTCCAGGAAATCTTGCAAAAAGCCTTGGAAATTACGCTGTTGCCGCCCGGCGAAATCGGCCAGGTTAATCAAAATCGGCTTGCGCGGATGCTTATCTTCGAGCAGCATCGCGGCCAGATGGAGGCAAAAAGACGATTTACCTGTGCCGTAAGTCCCGGTCAGTACGGCCCGGCTTTGGGCCGGGTCGTCGCTATTCAACCACTCGCGCATTCCTTCTTCCAGGTCGCCGCGCCACTTTACTTCGCGCTCTTCCCGTCGGGTTTCAAGCTGTTTAGCCCTAAAAAGTTCGGCAGCTTCCTTCTCGTCTACGTCTACACTTACTCCCTTTTCTGTCACAAAAACTTCTTCGTAACCACGCAATTGCACGTACACTTCGCCCAGAGGCGGCACTCGCCAGGCCGAGTTCGATTCGTCGCCGTGCCGGTAAAGTTCGGCTATTTCGCGTTCGTACTGTGAAAAGTCCATGCTTTCGCGCATAATCGTCTGCGGAGTGGTAATGAGCAGACCGGGGCAAACCGCCCTTGCTATTCCGGCCATTTCAGGGGTCAATTCGTGACGAGTAACCAGCAAACGCTTTTGAACCGCAGGAATACGGGCAAGCAAAAGGGCGATGTTTTCGACCAGCACCGGCCAGGGTGCTATTTTTTCGTTATCGAGACAATAAATGGCCCAATCTACCGCGCTAAACTCGCTTTTACCCGAATGAACCTGAAAAAACGCGGATGGATCCGTCGCCTCGTCCGGCCTGACGGGGGTTGACCAGTTATCGTCAAGCCGGAGGATTTTTTGGACTTCCTGATAAAATTCCGTTGAATGAGGGTCGTAGGCCGGGTTTTGGGCCAGGCCTATGTTCGATCCGAAAAGGTTAATTCCTTCGATTTGCTGGCCTTTGCCGCCACCGGCCTGGGGCAAGCGACGCGCCACCTCTTCCTGCACCCGACTCATGCTGATCCACCCGTTGACGGGTCGCTGGTTAAGGGCTTCTAACAGGCAGGCCGTAAAATAGCCGTGTCCGCCCGCGCCGCCCGCGCTCTGGTCGGCCTGTGCGCCGCCAATAAGGTAAATCTGACGGAGCTTATCGTTCTTGCTTCGGGCAAAAGGCTGTAATCTTTCGGCCAGTCCCGTAGCAACCCCGGCATAGCACACATCCAGCAACACTACGATACTCGTCGGTGCGTTTTCTGCGGCAAGGAAGTTACTTAACTGGCTATTCAGGTCTAAGCCTGTGCTGAAATCGGGTTTTAGGGGTTTTCTGGCGGAACTTAATTTTCCGTCGTCCCCAAATAAAAACAACTCATGGTTATTGTTGGGTGCCCCATGCCCGGCAAAAAAGATCACCAGCAAACTGTCGGCATCGAAAATGTAACCCTCGAAAGCTTGCTCCACAGCCCTGTGCAGCCGCGCTCGATCCACCGGCATAGTCGGGGATAGCGAAGTAGTCAAGAAATCCAGGCTATCGCCCGGTTTTAAGGTTCTCTGGCAATCATCGGTCAGCAGAATTACCTCCTCGAAGCCGCCCACTTTAGGGTCGAGCAAACGAGCGGCCACCGCCTGGGCATCTTTGCGGGCGGCCGGTAATGGCGAGAAATTGGAGTAATGGCTCAGGCCGATACATAGAGCCAGCCGTTTGATTTTAATCCTTCTGGGTCGGCTCGGTGATGGCATCTTCCAGGTCGTCCTCCGTCACATCTTTAAATTTCTTGGCCGGTTTCTTTTTAGGTTTAGACTTATTTGCTTCCTGGGTGGCCGGGCTAAAGGTAATCTTTTCTTTGGCCGTAGTTTCGCTGCCGTTACCAAACCACTCCTTAATGATTGCGTTGAGGTCGGAAGCAATTTCCTTGACTTTGGCGGCGTTGTTACGCAAATATTTGACGGGGTGCTTGACGCCATCCAACCCTCGGTCTACCACACCCAGCGCAACCGCCACGACTACGAGGTTGAAGGTGTCGGGTATGAAGGTTTCCAGGCCGCGCTCTTCTTCCTGAATTACCTGCAAGCCTTCGATGCGCTCCAGAGCCTGAGTTAGCTCCGCAAGTTGTTCCTGGCTCAAGTTAGTCGGAATTTGAAGAACAAAAAGCCGCTCCGATTGCACTTCTTCCATTTTATTAAGCTCCTTCATTGTGCTTTATAAATAAAATCGGGTTATTTACTGTAATTCTACCAGACCTCCCTCTTTTGACAAGTCTTTTCTCAATAGAATCAGGGCGATTGCAAAGTCGAGATGTCATTCTGAGCGTAGCGAAGAATCTTCTTGTCGAAGCAAAATTGTGCTTATTGAAGAAGATTCTTTGCTACGCTCACACCCGCAGGGCGAGACCGGGCGAGGAAGAAGGGGCAGAACCCGACTTTGCAATCGCCCTGTCAATAGATTACTTTATTTGGGGGTGTAGTCTGAAATGGATCGTAAGAAATCGTTTCGGGGCGAATTTGGGCAAAAAAAGACACCGCTGCAGGGCCGGTGTCTTTGTAGGTGTCAATGTAAAAAAAAGTAGTAATGAGGGGGATAAGTGCTTATTTTTAGAGAAATTAGAACATTTGTTTCATAACTTGATTGTAGCATAAGACTGGCAATAGAAAGTTAAGATTGCGTTAAGATAGTTAAGGGCCAGGTTTGTATTGGTTTGAGCCGAATGTTATAATGCTTCAAAACCAACGGCGCAGTTCGTAGAGTAGAAAGAAGTGAGGAAACTATGTCAGGACATAGCAAATGGCACTCCATCCGGCGCAGCAAAGCGATTACCGACAACAAGCGTGGGGCGGTCTTTACCCGCATTGCCCGCGAAATTACCGTGGCAGTGCGCGAAGGTGGCGGCGGCGAAGTAGACTCGAACTTCCGCTTGCGGGTAGTGCTGCAAAAAGCTAAGTCTGAAAACATGCCCGCCGAGAATATAGACCGGGCGATCAAGCGCGGCCTGGGGACGGCGGAAGGTGAGGTGCAGGACGAGGAGATTATTTACGAGGGTTACGGGCCGGGTGGCTGCGCTATTCTGGTACGCACCCTGACCAACAACCGCAATCGGACCGCCAGCGATGTCCGCAGTTCCTTTACAAAAGGCGGCGGCAACTTTGGCGAGACTGGCTCGGTCGGCTGGATGTTCCAGCGCAAAGGCGTAATCCGGTTGGAAATCGGCAAGCACGACCCGGAGGAGATGGAACTGGCCGCGATTGACGCCGGGGCCGACGATGTGCGCGAGGATACCGACGAGAACGACAACCCGGTGCTGGAAATTTATACCACCTTCGAGGACTGGAAGAAAGTGCAGGAAGCTCTCGAAAAGAGTAGTTTCAACATGCTCAGTAGCGAAGATGTGATGGTGCCGGTCACGACAATGGATTTAGACCAGGGTAAAACGCTTCAAGCACTCAAGCTAATTGAACGGCTGGAAGACCTCGATGACGTGCAGAACGTCTACACGAACCTGAATATCTCCGACGAAGTAGCCGCGATGAGTTAAGCCTCTCCTTCACCCCAACCGATAGAGACAGCCTCCCGTCAGGGTCAGGCAAGAAGGATGCACCACCCGCAATTTTGCGCTTTAGGCCAGTCGCGGGGCGGTGCATCCCTTTTTTAGCAAAACGTTTCCAATAATTCGTGCAACCGCTCTATTGCGTGTGACTTCAGGGCGGTTCTTTTGGCTGCGCCTCACTTCCCTCTGACTTCTCAAAAGTTACCCAACTTTTCGGTCAAGAAGTCGCAAATAGGCTGCTTCGGCAATCGGTCAAAATCCCTTAACGGCCTTTAATTTGCCTTTCGAGGCTGCTTTTCTACCCTTCGAGAAGGATAAATACTCCGGCGGTTTTCCTCCTCCGAGTTACCTACACCTTTTCTACCCAATTAAAATTACACCGAGAACTAGCTAAAAATCCCCTAAAAAAACGATGTTGTCTAGTCTAAAGGCGGGCTAAAGTAGGAGTGGCGGAGAGAAGTAAGATGTCACCTTAGATAGTAGGCGTCGGATACAGGAAATCTGCATTTGAAAATTGATAAAAGGAGCAAAATTAAAATGAATGAAAAAAATCAATCCGAGCAATTGGCCGAATTAAAGGCTCAGGTATTGAATTTACACGAAACGGTCTCGGCTCAACAAACATATATGGCCCGCTTGGAAGCCCGGCTAGGTGAACAAACTTACCCTGCTGCTCCCGCCAATCCTGTTGAGGGTCGCCCCACCAGTCGGCGCAAGCTACTGCGACGGGCCGCCCTGGGTGCCGCGGCAGGCGTGACGGCCCTGAGTGCCGCCACCGTTCTGACCGGCCCGCAAGCGGCCCAGGCCGCGCAGGGTGCTTTTATTTTGGATGGCCCGACTACTTTTGCCCTATTTGCTCAAAACACCGCCCTGACCAGCCAGGGAGCCAGTGCTATCGTGGCGCGGGCCGCTGCGACAAGCGGGCTAGTGCGGGCAAGCGAGGCCAGCACGGTCAGCCCTGATGGAATTTCGGTAGAAGGTTTTGCCGGGGCTGAAACCGGCCCTGCTACCGGCGTTGCGGGTACTTCGCGCAGCGACAAAGGCATTGGGGTTCAGGGTAACGTTATTGGCGACCAGGCCGTTGCGATAAAGGCCGAGTCTAAAGGCAAGTTTGGCACGGCGGTAAATGCGTCTTCCCTTCAACAGGGTATTGCCGTGCTTGCCCGTAGCGTAGATGGGGCGGCGGTAAACGGCGTTTCCTCTAAAAATATTGGCGGCGTTTTCGGGGGCGATAGGGCGGCTTTATTTATTCTCACTAGCATTACAGACCCGCGCAACCGCACCGACTCTCATAGCCCTGGCGAGATTTACAAAGATAATTCTGCCACGCTATGGTACTGTGTAGGTGGCGGTACGCCCGGCACATGGCGCAGACTCTCCGCGCCGGGTACATCAGGGGCTATGCAGGTGATTGACTCGGTGCGGATCGTTGATACCCGGATTTCTTTAGGAGCTATCCGACCGGGCTATGACAACGCTACCCTGACCATCCAGGCCGCCGGTGTCGCTACAATTCCGGCAGGCGTGACAGCCATCTTTGGAGCCGTTGGTATTATCAACCCGGTCAACGCTGGCACACCTTTCGCTACGATTTTCTCGGCCACTTTAGCCAGCCCGCCCGCTACCGCCAACCTGGTCTACCCTGGCGGCATCAGCGTCTCGACTACTTTTGCCGTTAATGTGGGAACGGGAGCCAATGCCGGTAAGTTCAAGCTTTTCCTGCGCCGCCCAGCCGATATAACGGTGGACATTCAAGGCTTTTATTTCTAGCTGGTATCTTTGGCCGGAGCTATTTCTGGCTCATCAAAAAAGCTACCAGATCGTCAATTTCGGGCGGCGAGAGCGTGCCGCCCCAACCCGGCATCACCGGGCGATAGCCTGGCACCTGTAAATCCTCCGGCTTGAGCAGAGCATGCCGGAGGTACTGCACGGCGGTTACGCCGTCGAGACGGGTCGAGGCGGTTGTGGCAACGTTGTTCAGGCTGGGGCCGGTGCCGTTGAGGACGCCCTGGCCGTTGAGGTTGTGGCAGGTCAGGCAGGGCAGGCGTTGAAAGACGGCCTGCCCTTTTGTCGGGTCGCCCGTATTGAGGATCGGCTCGGCCTTAAAAGCCTGGAGCGCGGCGGTTTTAGCTCCAGAGTTCGAGTTAGCGTCATCGGAGCAAGCCGTCAGGGTCAGCCCGATTGCCAGGGTAAGAGCGAGGAGGGTCAGGAAAAAGGGAAATTTTAATTTAGGCACAATTTAACTACAGGCTTTCCAGGTTTGGGCGCAAGAGCGCAATTATATTCATAATCCAAAATGCAAAATCTAAAACCTAACACACTTTCTCTATCCTACCATATCTGGGGCGGGCTGACTCGCGCTTTCTGACCGGAATAGTGTATGCTAGGGGGGCCATAAGGTTTTTTGTTCTTGTTTGTCGGCGTTAAAGGCTGCCCTGCGTAGCCGTTTAGGAGTGAGCTAATCCTATGTTGCATTCTTCCGGCGAGATGTCCGCTTTGCCCTCACAGGTGTCCGCGCCTCTGGCCGCCACGCCTGTGATTGTCGCCCGTGACCTGCACAAACGCTACAAAGATTTCGAGGCGGTCAAAGGTATCTCTTTTGAGGTGCGCCGTCAGGAATGTTTTGGTATTCTGGGGCCAAACGGGGCAGGCAAAAGCACTACGATTAAGATGCTGCATTGCTTCTCGCCGATTACTTCCGGCACTCTCGAAGTGCTGGGCCTTTCGGTGGTCGGTCACGCCCGGCAAATCAAAGCGCAGTTAGGCGTGGTCGCCCAGGACGACAACCTCGACCCCGACCTGAGTGTGCTGGACAATCTGCTGGTCTACGCCCGCTATTTTAACATAGAACGCGGCGAGGCCCGTAAGCGGGCCGACGAAGCCCTCGACCTTTTCCAGTTGACCGAGAAACGCTCGAACAAAATCGAGGAGCTTTCGGGTGGAATGAAGCGACGGCTCGTAATCGCCCGGTCGCTGATCAACAAGCCCCAACTGATCATTTTGGACGAGCCGACGACCGGCCTCGACCCGGCAGCCCGGCAACTGGTCTGGCAAAAGCTGCGCTATCTGCGTGATAGCGGCGTGACCCTGGTAATGACGACACATTATATGGAAGAAGCCGCCCAGCTTTGCGACCGCCTGGTAGTAATGAACGAAGGCCGCATCCTGGCCGAGGGCAAACCGGGCGAACTGGTGCAACAACTCGTCGGCTACGAAGTGGTCGAGATGCGGATCGAACAGGAGGAAGAAGCCCGGCTAGGTCTGCTGGCCTCGCTGGGCGACCGCCCGATCCGCCACGAGCGGGCCGGAGATACGCTTTACCTGTTCGGGCAAGAGCCGTGGTCTTTTCAGAATTTGCCGTTGCCCGAAATACCTTACAAGTTGCAGCGCAAAGCCAGCCTCGAAGATGTTTTCTTGCGCCTGACCGGGCGTGGCTTGAACGAAGGCGGTGGAGAATAAAATATGAGTACGAACTATCCGCTTGAAGCGGCTCCTTCAAACCCGAAAGAAGCTGGCTTTTTGCTGGCTAACCCTTTTTCGCGTGGTACTTACCGGGTCTGGCAGCGCAATCGAGACGCTTTCTTGCGGTTGTGGAAGACCGAACTCTGGCCGCCCTTTGTCGAGGCCGTGCTGACGCTACTGGCTTTTGGCCTGGGCCTCGGTGCATATGTGCAGCAGCAAATTGACGGCGTGAGCTATATGCAATGGATCGCGCCGGGCCTGGTCATGACCTCAGTTCTCTTTACGGCTTCTTTCGAGTGCATGTTTGGCACTTTTATTCGGATGAAGCTGGAAAAGATGTTCGATGCCGTGGTCGCCACGCCGATTAGCCTGGAAGAAGTGGTCAGTGCCGAAATAATGTGGTCGGCGACGCGGGCCGGACTGACCGGCAGCAGCGTGTTGATCGTCCTACTGTTGTTGGGCCTGACCCCTTCCTGGTGGATTGTGCTGGTTCCCGTTGTCACCCTGACGGTTGGTTTTATGCTGGCAAGTATGGCAATTATTGTCACCAGCATCGTACCGGCTTTCACGTCCTATAACTATTACATCACTCTCGGTATCATTCCCATGCAACTTTTTAGCGGCGTCTTTTTCCCGGTTGACCGCCTGCCCGAAGCCGGACGCTGGCTGGTTTATCTTTCGCCTTTCTACCCGGCGGTGCAACTGGCCCGGTCGCTCTTCCTGGGCCGGGTCGGGCTGGCCGAACTGGGCTATGCAGTCTGGATAGTTGGGTTGGCTCTGGTGTTTTATGAGATCGGCATAAATTTGATGCACCGCCGTCTCATAAAGTAAGGCTGCTTTCGCTCAAACACCCAAAACCTGCGCTGCGTTGCACTCGTAGGCTCGAAAAGATAGCCCTGATAATCAAAACCTGCTGCATAATCCGGCAAGAAGGCCAGACTGTGCAGCAGGTTTTGAACTAATGTCTCGAATTTTTGAAAGAGCTACTTGGACTGACTGGTTGCTATTATTTAGTTGGGGCCGGGCTGGGAGCGGCCGGGCTGGGAGCGGCAGGACTGGCCGCAGGGGAAGGGCTGCCAGCACCTCGAAAGCTTTGCTCCAATTGAGTAAGATAAGCTCCGTTCAAGCCGCTGATCAGGATTACAAGCGTATCGTTGGGTTTGAGGTCGGCGGCACCGGGTGCGCCTTCGGCCAGGGTTTTAACCAGATTGGCGTCCAGTGGCCCTAGCGAAAATATCCCGGCTACTTCGGTCGTTGGGCCGGTTCCTTTGCTGTAGAAAAGGACATTACCGGGCAAATCTCCACTGGCCGGGAGGGGTTGCTCGATAGCTTTGGTAAAGCCTAGTTTAGTCATTTCAGTATTATAAAAAGAACTTATTTTATCCAGGCTTTCGCTGGTGTAGTAGAAACTGCTTTTCGCGGTAGGCGAAGCCTGGCTAAAGCCGGTCGCAATCTGAGAGGCGTAAGTACCCAGGTTGACCGGCTTGAGGCCACTGTAAATCGGCAGACCGATTGCGCCCAGGTTAGTTGCAACGGTTGTGGAGGTCACGCCTTGCGTCGTGGCAGTTTTTACTGAGGCTGTGTTAGCCGGGCCGGAACCAGCCGTAATCGTCGCAATGATCGGGTTGCCCACCGAAGCAGTAGCAGCAATAGTGGTCGGCGCGGTAGTATTGGCCGGTAGCGGTGCGCTGCCAGTAGGGGTTCCAATGGTAATAGCCTGGGTCGTTGCGGCATTGGTTGTACCTGTATTGATACCACTCGTAAGCGGTGGGGTGGTGGCCGCTTCGTTACCGCACGCAGCCAGTAAAACCAGCAGCACTAGCCCTGTCACTACCCCACCTGTAACTCTTTTCAAAATCGTTCCTCTTGCCTTTGCTAATATCGCCATTTACTAAAAGCAGCCAAACTGTTCGCTCTTACCGGGTCTGCTTCCTGACTTTCAGCTTATGTTCTCTAAATTTAACTCGTTTTAGGGTTGTTTGGATTAATCGCTCGAATATAAGTGATGATCTTGCCGATTTGGTCATCACTCAAGCGGCTGTAGGCGGGCATGGCTCCTTTACCGCGTTTGATTGTACTCGTAATGTTGGCATCGCCCAGGCCCGTGGTGCTAAGACGCGGGCCGGTTCCTCCGGCCCGTCCTTCCGCCGGATGGCAGGAGTTGCAATTACTGTTAATAAAAAGAGTTTTGCCTTCGGCAGCGGTCTGGCTCAGGCTGGCCGGGGCGGGTGTTTCGGCCACGTCCCCGCTTGTAATTACCAGCATCGCCACTACCGCCAGAATCAAAATTGCTACAAAGCCAAACCCTAGCAGCATAAAATTACTGCCGCTGCGTGGTTCTCCCTCCGAAATGAGTTCCTCGGTCTCCTCTTCGCTACTTTCGGTCGGGCCGGGTTTAAGCGCAAGTTCTTCTCTCGCTCCAACTTTCGGCGGGGAGGCCGGAGGAATTATTTCGGAAGGTTTTTCGCTAAATTCCTGGGACATTCGTTAAACTGGTCTTTCTAGTCGGCTACTCGCTCGGATTTACCCCGCAAGTTTAACACATCTCGGCCCGCTCTTGCAGAGCCTTTCTTTTGCCTGGGTGTAGGGAAGCGTTGGTTTGAGCTAGACATACCCGGCTAAAGGATGTTAAACTTGAAGCCGCTATAAAGAGTTGATAACAAAATAGTTCGACCCGTCGAGCTATCTTTTATCCTAAAAAGGAAACATGTACAGATTAAAAGACCTCCGGCGGATCGGCTGGATCAACATCGGTGGTGGGCTGGCGACGACCTTGACGGGCCTGATAGCCCAGCTTATCGTCGGTTTTAATCCGCTAGGAGTGCTAATAAATAATTTCAGTGCCTTGCTGCTCTTCATGTTCGGCTGGTTCATGTTCAACCAGATTGTAATGGCAAGCGTGTACAACAAACTGGTGGATGCGGGAGGCCGAGCCAAGCTCACCCGCCTGGCTACTCCGCTCGAAACACCGCCTGCGGGACGCTGGGGCCAGTCGTTCGACCGGCTGGAAATCGGTTTGATGGCGGTCTGGGCTGGGTCGGTGCTGGTAGTGCAACTCTTGCTGGGCGCAAATTTCACCTTACCGATGGGTGGCCTAGCGGGGGGTTGGTTGGCCGGAGGCGGCATAGGCCGGTTGCGTTTTGCCGCTAAGCTCGGCCAGGAGCAAACCGAACAGCAACGTACTTTCTACTTCACCGATACGGCTCTCGGCCCGCGCACCGAAATAGCCTTTTACTCGGCCCGCCCGGACGAAACCCAACCCGTCGGTTCCCCTATGGCAGCGGCTTCCGGCATTCTCGGCCCGACCGTCCTACCGCCGGGGGTCAAACGCCGGGCAGTTAGCCCGGTTTCGACTCCTCCTCCGTCGCAGTCCGAAACACGTTCTTCGCGTCCCGATCCTAAATAAAGAATGAGTCTGGGCATTTTACTGGGCCTGGGCGCGGCCCTGGGCTGGGGTTGCGCCGATATGTGCGCCCGCTTCTCGACCTATCGCATCGGTTCTTATCGCACTCTCTTGTATATGCAACCGCTCGGCCTGTTTGGGTTGAGCCTCTGGTTCCTCCTGCTGGAAAGCCCTCGCTGGGATTGGCCGCTGGTAGGGTTGGCCGCACTTCTGGCTTGCGGCAATACACTCGCCGGGCTGTGTCTATACCAGGCTATCGCGGTTGGCTTGATTTCGGTTGTCTCGCCTATCGCGGCCAGCTATGGCGCAATTACTCTGCTGCTGGGCCTACTGAGCGGCCAGAAACCTTCGGTTCTGCAACTGCTCGGCCTGGTCGTGACAATTGGCGGCGTTGTGCTGGCTTCTGCTCCCTTATTTCAATCTTCCTCTTCTAACCCCGCCAAGCCCAAACTATCCGAGCCAGTCGAGCCAAAGCCTGCCGGAGGCGGGGTCGGGCTGGCTTTAGTAGCGGCTGTGTGCTTCGGGGTTGTTTTCTGGGGCCTGGGTTTTGTTACGCCGCGTACCGGTGGAGTATTACCAGTCTGGGCTAACCGGTTGGTCGGCCCGCTTTTACTGCTGGGATTGGCCGGGCCGTTCCGCCAGAATGTGCGATTGCCGGGCCGTCGGGACTGGCTCTGGCTGGTGGCTCTGGGTGTGCTGGATACCGCGGCTTTCCTGTGTTATAGCTTTGGGGTACGCCAGGCCGATAGCGGTATAGTGGCGGTGCTATCGAGCCTGTTCAGTGCTGTAACGGTGCTATTGGCTCGTTTATTTCTCAAAGAACGTCTGGCGGCCAATCAATGGATTGGGATTGGTCTGCTGCTGGTTGGGGTTGGGTTGGTTAGCGCGGGGTAGGCTCTGGGCCAGGATACTCCCGGAGAGTGTAGTTCAAAACATACTTGACTTAGTTTATCTTATTCTCCTATTTTCCAATCATCTACCGGATACCTAAAGTTGGGGAGGTTTGCCTTAAACTTTCCGGCTATTATTGACCCAGAGAGATGAATTTCGCCGCCGAAATCATTAACTCAAACATATTTATTAAAAATAAAACAAACAAAGATATGGAGTAATTCGTTGACACGCACACGCACGCATCGCTTCGGCCTTTTTCGGCTGGCCTTTAGTTCCCTAATGATAGCTATGCTGGTACTCAGTCTTTTTACTACGACCAGTAATTCCGCCAAAGCAGCCGAATATGGCAGAGGTTGTTGGGAGACCCAAATCTTCTGGCCGCCTACCTTAAATTCCAATCCTCAGTACCTCCTACAGGGCGGGGGAGACACGATTATGGTTTCTCGTAAGTATGACCAACCGGCTAATATCGTCAAGATCGTCTTAAAGACACCTAACTATATTACCTGGTGGAAAGGTATTACCGTTTTTGCCGGGGAAGGGCCGGTCGCACATACTTATACTCAGGATAGTCTGCACCAGAATAGCACTATTTTCACCTTCGATACTACCAAGCCTTCCGGTTATTATGTTCTTAGCCTAATGAAAGCCCGGTACTTCGGAGTTCACGCCGGGACTTACTGTCTGGGCCTCGACAACTGGGAAGTTGGCGGCAACTTCAAGTGGGGTGGTAGCACGTTAATTTTTGACTGGAAAGCCGACTAATAGTAGTTTACTTGAAGAATAGGGCAGCCCTGCGGCTGCCCTATTCGTTGAAACTGGCCTAAATCCAGCTAAAGTTTGCACCGGGAGCCGAATTACAGCCCGATGCCTGAAATTCGCTCGATTTGAAGCCGGAAGCTAACTCTGTGTTCTTTGGCGAACTGGGTGCGCACCATTTCCCGCGCTCGTTCAGGCCCTTCGTAGCGGGCGATCAGCCGCTCGATGTCGCGTTGCGCGTTGGCTTCGTCAATAGTCACCCGGCCCCGCAACGTCACGTAACGGTAGCCATCCTCGACGCACAAACTCATGCGCGGATCGCGGCGCAGATTAAGGTCTTTCACCCGGCCCCTGGCGGTATTCATCAGCACTTCGACACCCTGCAACTCGAACCAGACTACGGTCTGTTGCGGCACACCATCTTTGCCGATAGTGGCAGCGATGCCGAACCGCTGCTCGTTTAGAAAATCACGTACCGCTTGCGTTAACTCCATTCCTCGATCTTACCCTTTCTACACGCTGGAAACCTTAACTTCAACTCAAAAAGGTTGACTACCGGATGCTAGTTTACCTTCTGAACCGGGCTTTTACAATTGTGAACGCTACACAGCTTAGCAGCAAAAGCGTCAGGGCCAGAAGCGGCCAGACTGAGCCTGGCGCAGTGCGCGTGAAGCCTTTGCCGGTCGGCGGAAGCTGACCGACCGGCGAAGGCTTCGGTTCAGCTTTAGTTGGGGCCGAAACGGTGGGCAAGGCCAGGCCCAGCCTGTCGGGGGTGTTCAGGCGGGCCAGCAGCCAGTCGGCTTGATCGCGTAGAACCTCGGCGGGTACGACCTGGGGCGAAGATAGTCCGCCTCCCCCGGCCAACCGCAGAGCTACCTCAACCGGCGTAAAATTATGCAGCAATCGAGGGTAGAGCTTGAAGCTGCTCGAAAGACCGCTTTTCGCCAGTTCCAGACTGACCGCCTCCACGTTACGGGCCAGGTTGCGCTCGTCTTCCGCGCCCTGTTGGAACAGGACGGGCAAGTTCACCGCTTTTAGCACCTCAAGCAGCTTCGGCCCACTGAGCAAGCTTTGCAGTGCCGGAGCAGATTCTTTGGAAGCTTCCAGCAGGCGCGGGTTATTTAAGAGATTCGCCCGGCGAGTTTCGAGGGCTGGTTTTAACTCGGTCAAGATCGAAATGCGGCAGTCCCGGTCTTTGTCCAGAATGATAAAGGTGGTCGGGTTGCACACGACCGTTTCAGTTCCGCCTGCCGGTTTTGCGGTTGGGAAAAAGTCCAGTTCGGGCGGCAAAAGAATGGCCTTGCGGACATTCGGCCACTGGCTGCGGTCGCTGGCAAGCACGGCGTTTAACTCGGCTAGCGTCAAAAAGCCGTCTCCGTCCGCGTCCACCTCGGCGGCAGCCGTCAGGTAACGCTCGACTAACTGGTAATCGAGGGCCGTATTCCAGTCGGTGATACTGCCCATTAGCACCAGACCCTGCACGACACCGGGATTCTGGCGGGCAAGTTGCGCCGCGATCAAAGTTCCCTGGCTGTGACCGACCAGAAAGAGCCGGTTTTTATCCACCTGGGGCAACCCGCGCATCGCATCCAGGGCCGATTGCGCGTCCGCCACCAGTCGGTCGTTGGTGCGGCGGCTCGACTCAAGCGGGTTACTCTCGCGCCCGCCGGTATCCAGGCCGCGCTTGTTGTAGCGGTAGACCGCCATGCCCCGCCCGACCAGTCCGGCGGCAATCTCTTTATAATTGTGCAAAACCGGCCTCCCGGCGGACGGTGGCGGCCAGGTCGTGCCATCCAGGTCGGTATCGCCGCTTCCGCCCAGGAAAAGGACGGCGGGAAAAGGAGCTTGCCCGCTGCGCGGAAAATCAAGCTCGGCTTTAGTCTTGAAGCGGTCGTTAAACTCTAGCGTAAGATTCTGGCGGACGATAGCCTGGTCGGTTTCGGTTCCCGGCGGCGCGACCGTCTGAGCCTTTGAGGTGAGCGGCCCGAAAGCCAAACTCAGCAGGAGCGTCAGCCCAAGCAATCTCAGAGCCAGGGCGGGCCAGAGTGGTTGGTAAGTTTTGGTCTGAGGCTTGTGCATCATAGCTGTCATGAATAAAAAGTTGCTGTTTCGGTTTTTGGTTGGCCTGGAATTTGCACTCTATAGAGCTGAGAACAAGCCGCTAAATTGAAAGGAGAGGTCAAATGGACGAAAAAGACAAAAAAGCCCCGGAAACTACTTCTAACGCGAGTATGGCCGGGCCGGAAACCCAGCGTCAGGACATTAAATACGAGGTGCCGCTACCAGAAGAAGGTGCGCCGGTTTATTTTGGTGGTGCGGAGTACATCGAGCAGCACAAAGATGGTTTTACGGGCGAAGAACTTGAACGCACCCGGCAAATTGCCGCCCGCGATTTCGATCCGCACGAATCAGGTACAGGCCGAGTCCAGGACTGGTCGAAGGGTGTACCGTCGCGCAATCAGCAGGGTCTCGATCCCGACGCGCTGGAAGACGTCACAACCTCATCTATCATTGACGACCCGACTCTCGGTGACAAGAACCGCAACCGCCTTCGTTCCGGTTCATCCAACCCCGATACCGAAAGAGATATAAGCAAATAAGGCTTAGGACAAGCTTCTTTCTCGCCGGGCGATTTTGGGTGAGTGCTTTAACAGGCTACAGCTTTAACAGTTCCAGCACCCGGTCGCGTAGTTGGATGGTGGTGGCCGTACCGCCGAGGTCGGGAGTCAGGGTGCCTTCGGCGATCAGGGCCAGCACTGCCTTTTGCAGACGGGCGGCAGCCTGCGCCTCGCCCAGGTGTTGCAACAGCATCACGCTCGTTTGGAAAGCCGCAATCGGGTTGGCGATGCCTCTGCCCGCGATGTCCGGCGCACTGCCGTGAACCGGCTCGAAGATCGCGCCGTGCAGCCCGATGTTACCCGACGCCGCCACACCTAGCCCGCCGACAAGTTCGCTGGCTTCGTCGGATAATATATCCCCGAAAAGATTGGTCGTTACGATTACCTCAAAATTTTGGGGGTCTTTGATCAGGCGCATTGCCATCGTATCCACCAGCAGTTCTTGCACTTCGATACCGGCCTGGCGGTATTCCTCGGCCACCGCCAGGGCCGTCCGCCGGAAGAGGCCATCGCTAAGGCGCAAAATGTTAGCCTTGTGTACGACTGTTACTCGGCCTTTGTCGGTGCGCCGGGCCAACTCGAAAGCATAGCGCACGATTCGTTCGCTGCCGTTGCGAGTAATGATCCGTTTGGCGACGGCCCGGTTGCCATCTTCGCTCAATTCTTCCTGCCCGCTATAAAGCCCTTCGGTATTTTCGCGCACGACGTAAAAATCAAGCCCCTCGCGGTAATGCCCACCTACCAGGCCAAGCGAACGCACCGGGCGCAAATTAGCATACAGGTCAAGCTCTTTACGTAGCGTAACAACCGCACTTCGATAGTTAGGAATATCCGGCGGCGTGGTGACGGCTCCAAACAGAGTCGCGTTGGCCCGGCGGGCCGCCTCGATGGTAGAGAGTGGGATCGGGTCGCCGCAATCCTGGAAACAGGCGAAACCAGCCCGTGCTTCCTCGAAGTGCAAATCCAGTCCGAGCCGTTCCAGCACAAACCTGGCTGCTTCGACTACTTCCGGCCCGATGCCGTCTCCCTTGATTATCAGTAAGTTATGGGTCAATTTTGTACTTTCTCCCTGTCCAAAGCGGCTCTTGCTCCTGGCTTTTTTCAGGTTAGCACAAGTGGCTACTCGCGTCAATTTAACCCTGAGTAAGGTCTATTTTAGGCGGTAGTAACAGATTTTTGACAAGAAAAAAGGCCGGGCCGACGGGCCAGACCTTTTTATTTGTTTCGTTTTACAGGATCAATCTTTACCGAGCAGCCGTTTTTTCGACCATGCCGCGCTTGGGTTCGTTGACCATTACTTCGTCAATGAAACCGTAAGCGACCGCTTCTTCCGGGCTGAAATACTTGTCCCGGTTGAAATCGCGGTTTAGTTCCTCGACCGTGCGCCCAGTGTGCTTCGCCATGATCTCCTGGCCGCGCCGTTGCAGGTTCAACAAGAAACGAGCCTGGATTTCAATATCGGGAGCCGTACCGCGCATCTGCCCGGCCCCTGCCGGATGCTGGTGGATCGTGCTGTGCGGCAAGGCGTAGCGTTTGCCCTTCGTCCCGGCACACAGTAGAATCGTCGCCATACTCGCCGACATGCCCATGCACATCGTCACAATGTCGGGGCGGACGAACTGCATTGTGTCATAAATTGCCAGGCCCGCCGTGACCGAACCGCCAGGGCTGTTGATATAAATTGTAATGTCGCGTTCAGGGTCTTCATGCTCCAAAAAGAGCAACTGCGCAATTACGACGTTGGCAACTTCGTCGTCAATGCCAGTACCCAGGAAGATAATCCGTTCTTTTAAAAGACGGCTGTATACATCATAGGTACGCTCGCCTCGCGGAGTTTGCTCGATCACGTTAGGAATGATCATCTGGGGCGCGGGCGGCGTCCACAATTCGTTGCTCTCCAATTGTCACCTCAACTTTCCAAGACTGGTAGAATTCTTGCATACTCATTATAACTTAGTTGGCTAGTGGGCAGTGTTAGATCAACGTATGAGTTAAGGGTACGCTGCAAAAGCAAAGAAGGCTGACCACACAGGTCAGCCTCTTTCACTTTCAGTCAGGCTACTCCATTACGGCTACCGGGCGGTCGGAAGCGGCCCCGGCAGGAGCGCGTTTGGGTGCGCTGGTGAAGAAGGCCGGGATCAGGCCCAGGATCGCGATAACAGTTGCTACCAGCCAGATCAAGCTGAAAGCTTGCACAACGCCGGTTTTGAACTCGAAAGCAATTCGTCTATTGAGATCGAGTAGCACGGGCCGAAGCGGTTCGACCTGAGCTTTGACCGCCGCCGGAATGTTGGGGTTGGTTTCGATTTGTTTGATCAAATCAACCTGTTGCTGCCCCCCGTTTCGGCTGTTCGAGGCTTCGCCTCCGCCGGATTGCGCCGCATTATTCGCGCTCAAAAGGCCCGTGGCGATGCTGGTACGCAGCCCTTCGGGAAGCCGGGTTTCAGCCCGCACGATCTCGGCGGAACGGGTGCGGGCCTGGGCCAGATCGTCTTTGAGGGCGGTAGTGAACAGCCCGATCAAGATTGCCACCCCCAGCGCAAAACCAAGTTGCCGGAAGGTGTTGAAGGCTCCGCTTCCCACGCCGACTTTGTTGCGCGGTACATCGGCCAGAGCCATGGTCGGGAAACTCGTAAAGCACAATCCCATCCCTAAACCAATGATCACGGCACGCCAGGCCGTATCGAAATAGCCGTCTGTTGGGCCGAGAGTGACCAGCAGACCCAGACCTACCGCCACCGTACCGATCCCGATAATTCCCATGATGCGCGGGTTGAGCTTGCCGCTACCCGACAACCGCCCGGCTACCGCCGACACTACGAAGGAAGCCAACGGCAGCGGGATCAGCCCGTAAGCCGCTCCAATCTGGTCGTAACCCTGAGCATTGGTGAAAAACAACACCAGCATCAAAAAGGCACCTTGAATTGCCACGCTGAACATAAAGATGCTGGCGTTAGCGGCACTGAAGCTACGAATGCGAAAGAGCTTGAAGTCCAGGATCGGTTGGGCTTGCTTGACCTCGACAAAGAAGAACAAAACAAATCCAAGCACTGACCCGGCAAATAGACCGAGGGTGCGCCCGTCCGTCCAGCCCCAATCGCTGCCCTGGATGATCGCCAGCACGAGACAAAACATTCCGAGGGTCAGGGTCAAGAGACCCAGGATGTCCACCGACTTTGTAGCGTTAGCATCTTTGGTCTCTGGCATGTAGCGGTAGACCATAAATAGGCCGACAATGCAGAAGGGCAAGTTGATGAAGAAAATCCAACGCCAGTCGAAGGCTTGCACCAGCACGCCACCCAGCACCGGGCCAAGTGCCGCCGCCAGACCTGCCGCCGCGCCCCAAACCCCGATAGCCGCGCCACGTTTGTTGGCTGGAAAGACTACGGTAATTACCGCCAGACTCACCGGGTTGAGGGCGGCTGACCCAATCGCTTGCAGCGCACGCGCTCCGATCAAGAACCCGATGTTGGGCGAAACGGCACATAGCAAAGAACCCAGGCTAAATAGCACCATTCCGATCATAAACAGGCGTTTGCGCCCGTACTGATCGGCAAAGCGGCCCATCGTTACCAGTAGGACGGCAAAGACCAGGTTGTAGGCATTTAGCACCCAGCTAACCGTAGTCAGGTCGGTTTGCAGCTTGTCCTGAATATTGGGCAGGGCGATATTGACAATCGTAGCGTCCAGGAGCGACATAAAAAAGCCAAACATCAGCGAGGCCAGCACCATCCAGGGATTGACCGTCCGGCCACCGGGCAAAGTCAGGGCCGGTTGGGGTGCGCCGCCCCAGCCTCCCGCCCCGGACGCAGGCTTTGCAGTCTCTTGCATTAGTTTAAACTCCCTTCTCGGTAGTCATTATAATTTGCGGAACTCTTGGGTTCCTCGTCTAAATATTTTGTCTGTAATCGTTTGACCCAGGCTAATTCCAGTTGCCACTGCTCGGAGCGATGCCGCATCACTTCCAAAATACTCTCTACATCTAGCCCTTGATGTTGCTTGTCCAGCATTTCTTTGTCGCTGGCTTCGGCTTCCAGGTGCAAGATATGCGTCTGGCAGTAGTTGACATAATGTTCGAGCAGGTGGCGACGCTGGGCGGGCGAGATAAACTTGAGGCCCGTCAGCTTTTCCTGAAAGATCCGCTGATACTCTCCCGGATTAGAAGTAGTATCCAGCATGAGTTCCAGAAAGCGTTGCTTGCCGAGGGAAGTGATCTTGTAGGGCCGCAAAGGTCGTTTGCCGTCAAGTTCTTCTCCGCCATCTTCGTAAGCCTCGATCAGGCCGGTTTCTTCCAGCCGGGCAAGCAAAGGGTACATTCGCCCGTTACTGACTTTGGCATACGGCCCGATAATGTCGTTAATAACCCTGGAAATCATATAGCCGTGAGCCGATTGGATCATCAAAATTTTTAAGATAATCAGTTCGTACATTCTCAACTACTCGTCTGTTTGAATAGAAGCGTTCAGCACATTTACATAAATAGGTCATACTGCTATGTCACTGTGACCTATGTTAGCAAATAATTTTCTGCTAGTCAAGAGGAAAAGGAGGTGCAAACAGGGGGCATGCAAAGTCCGATCCTAACCTCCTGTCACGCCCTGCGGGTATGAGCGACAACTAAGCCAGGTCTTGATTAAAAGCAAATCTAAGCGAAGAATCTTCTTCACTAAGCACAATTTTGTTCTTTCAAGAAGATTCTTCGCTACGCTCACACCCGCAGGGCGTGACAAAGGCCAAAACCCGGACTTTGCATTCGCCCTGGAGGTGCAAAGAATGAATCGTAACCTATGAGCGGTCGAACGCGCAGGGCTTATGCGTTTACCTCCGCCTTAGTAATACTTGGTAGAGGATTAGTTACCATCGGTAATTGACGTTTAGACAAAATGGCCTGTAGGATAAACTACATATTGTTAGGCAGCGAGTGCATACCACAATATGTAGTATAAGCCATCATTTAATAGCGATTTGGGTATATCAAATTTTTTAGTTTAGCTGTCCCAACTGGCTAATAAAATATGAGAATATACCATATGCAGTAGCTTAACAAGTAAACTACTACAACATGTAGTTTCGATTTTGTCTAAACGTCAACGGTAATCAATCCGTAGATACCCTGGCGTTCACGCCTGGGGTTTAGTCACTCAGATTTGACCGTGCCGACCGGACTTTTGACGCCGAGTTGAGGCTGGTCTGCAAATTATCTTTAAAAATATTCCTAGAGTTTAGTTCTATTCTATGCTAATATAGGTAAAACCCGTAAAGGTAGGTTAGAACATTGTTTTTCTTGCGTCGCAAAAATCTCGGCCAGCAGAACTAGACCCGGTAGAGGCAGTATGATAGCTAAAACTAACTCAAACTTGAAGGCATTTCGGGAGAAAGTGCGCGAGTACCGGCGACCAACCGGCTATTCTCAGGAGAACCTGGCGATGGCTCTGGGCCTTAACGCCAGCGTCCTGAGTACCAAACTTAACGGCCTGGCCGGAAGTAACCTGACCCACGCTGAAATAAAAGGTATCGTCAAGACCTTGAGCGAGTGGCAGGGCCTTATAACTCAGGCTGAAGCAATCGAACTGCTCGACCTGATGGGTTTGAAAGCCACCGCCTTTAGTCCGCAGGAGTGGGCCGCTTCCCCCCTCAATCTCCTGGAAGTTACACCGCCCACGACGGTACGACCGGCCCCACTATTTCAACAAGCGGCTAAAACTAAAGACAAAGACAAAGAAGAAGCGGACAAAGCGGAGGGTTCGACCGAGCCGCTCGAAGAAATCTCCGCTTACCACTTGCCGGTGCAGCCTACCCCTCTGATAGGCCGCGAACGTGAAGTAAGCGAAGTACGCGCCCTGTTGCGGCGGGCCGACCTGCGCCTTTTGACCCTCAGTGGCCCTGGTGGAACCGGCAAGACCCGCCTGGCGTTGCAGGTCGGAGCCGAGTTAGAGCCGGATTTCGAGAACGGCGTTTTCTTCGTGGCACTGGCAGCACTCACCGACCCGGCCCTGGTGGCCGCGACCATCGCCAGCACCTTGCAAATCAAGGGAAACGGTATTCAGTCGGTCGAGCAGAGCCTGAGCGAGTGGTTGCGGTCGCGTCATCTTTTGCTTGTGCTGGATAATTTCGAGCAAATTACCCCGGCTACCGATCTGATCAGCCTTTTGTTGGCGGCGGCTCCTGGCCTCAAAGTGCTGGTGACGAGCCGTTCTAGCCTGCATATATATGGTGAACACGAATACGCTGTCCCGACGCTGGCTCTACCGCCTATTCTGGCTTATAAAGGTCGAGAGCTACCGCCTCCCTCTCAACTGCTGGAATATGAAGGGGTGGCTTTGTTTGTCCAACGCGCCCGTGCCGTGCGGCACGATTTCGCCCTTACTTCTGAAAATGCGGCGGCAATCGTCGAGATTTGCACCCGGTTGGATGGGCTGCCTCTCGCAATCGAATTGGCTGCCGCCCGCGTGCGCCTGTTTACCCCGGCAATCCTCCTGTCGCGCCTGGGTAAATGCTTACCTGTCTTATCCGGTGGAGCTAAAAATCTGCCCGAACGTCAGCGTGCGCTCCGTAATACTCTCGATTGGAGCTACGAGCTTTTAGACCAGGCCGAGTGCCACCTGTTTGCCCGCCTGGGCGTGTTCGTCGGTAGCTTTGGAGCCGCCGCCGCCGAGATTGTGGCCGAGAACGGGGAGGACGCCGCCCGTAGTGCGGGCGGCGGGGAGGAGATTTATGACCGGCTATTCTCGCTTCTTTCCAAAAGTATGCTGCGGCAGAGTGCAACTGTCCAGCCGGACGGTTTGCCACGCTTTGAAATGCTGGAAACGATCCGCGAGTATGCTCAGGAAAAGTTAGCCCTGAGCGGGGAAGAGGCGACTTTGCACCGTCGCCACCTCGATTATTACCTGGCTCTGGCTGAACACGCCGCGACCGACCTGGGCCGACAGGAGCAAGCTCGCTGGTTAGATTACCTAGAAGCTGAACATGATAATCTTCGGGCCGCTCTTGATCGCTGCCCGACCCTGTTAGATGGCCCGACGCTGGGCCTGCGGCTGGGATCGGCTTTGCATTATTTCTGGCTGGTGCGCGGACATATAAGTGAAGGGCGGCGGCGGGTAGGCGAAATACTCGACCTGGCGCAGCCTCTCTGGCATACGGCTGGCTACGCTGAGTTGCTTTACAAAGCCAGTCTGCTGGCTCAGGAGCAGAGCGATTGGGCTGCCGCGACTGCCTACGCCACCGAAAGTTTGAATATCTATCAGGAATTGAATGACGAGCGGGGGCTGGCCGATGTTTACAATAGCCTGGGTGGAATTGCGCTACGGCAGGGTAATTCTACGGATGCGGAGCCGTTCTACCGGCAGGCTCTCGAACTGGGCCAGATGCTTGAATACCTTCTGGTAATGGCAAAGTGCTACAATAATCTGGGGATAATCGCCAAACGCAACAACAGTTTAGAAGAAGCCACACAGCATTTCCAGCAAAGCCTGGATTTCTATCGGAAGCTGGGGGATAAGCGCGGCATGGGCATTGCGTACCTCAATCTGGGCGGGGTAGCTGGAACCACAGGCGATATGGCCGCGGCCCAGCTTTATCTTGAAAAGAGCCTGGCCGTAAATCGAGAGCTAAACGACAGAGGCGGTATTGCCGCTTGCCTGAGTACCCTGGGCGAAATAGCCCAGCACGGAGGTGACATAGCGACCGCCCGCAGCTATTACGCCGAAAGCCTGACGATTAAACGCTCTTTGCACGACCTGGAAAGCTCGGCTTACACGCTGGGTAAGTTGGGTGAACTGGCTCTTTTAGGGCAAGACTATCCCGGCGCGGTAAGGTTTTCCCAGGAAGCAATTTCACTCTATAGCAGTTTGGAGATCAAGCCGGGATTGGCTAAACAGTTAGCCGCTCTCGGTTATACCATTGGCGAGGCAGGCCAGACCGAGCAAGCGGTACGGCTCTTTGGGGCTGCCGAGAGCTTGCGAATGAGCTTTAACATTCCTGTTTTAGACGGCGACCGCCAGATGGAGCGTGGTCGGTTGGAAAACTTACGCTCTCGCCTCTCTACTGCCGATTTTACCCGCGCCTACGAAGCCGGGAAGTCTATGTCTGTCGAGGGGGCTGTGACTTTCGCCCGGTGGGGTGTGAACTAAATTTTCCTCCTCAGGCTCAGGCACATCGTAGCGAGGCTTTGAGTGCGCCTGGATTTAAGACCATGATTTTACTTCTGCCCAACTCGACTATGCCCTGATGCACCAGCGTTTGCAAGACTTTGTTTAGCCATTCCCGGCTCAGGCCCACCATCGAGGCCAGGTCTTGCTGTGAAAGCGTCACGGTACTTTGCGGCGTCAGGCGGTTGGTATCGGTTAGCTGAAGCAGTTTTAGAGCTACCCGGTCGTAGGCATCGAACAGACCTAACATTTCCACTTGCTCATCGGTGTGGCGTAGCCGGGCCGTCAGCATTTTGATGATATTAAGGGCTACCAGAGGAGCTTCTAGCAAAAGGCTTTCAAAAACGGTCGCTTTGAGCAAGAAAGCTTCGAGGTTTCCCGCCGCCTCTGCTGCCATCGAGCGGGAACTACCATCGAACAAGGCCATTTCGCCAAAAACCTCGCCTATACCGCAAATCTTTACGGTTAGCTCTTTACCTTCGCTGTTAAGCGCATTGATTTTAACCCGGCCCCCTATAACAATATAAAGACCGTCTGCCGTATCGTTTTTTAGAAAGATTACCTGGCCCGACCGATATGACACTCGTTTGAGTTGGGGCAACAGACGCTCCAGTTGTTCTTCGCTTAGCTGGCGCAACAGTTCACAATTTCTCAAAAGCTCCAAGTCATTCGATTTCGGCTTAGTGTTTTGCATCTCTAACTCCTCATTTTTTATTCTGTGACTTCCTGATCGGTCAACTACATCATAGTCCCGAACTTGAGGAGAAGGCATCCTCTATTTTAGGTATTTAGCATTGAGTAGAAGAAGGGCCAGGCCGAAAAAAGTGAAATTGTGATCCAAAGATTTAGGTAACTTTGCGTCGCGCTGGTTTTTCCATTCGCGTTTGGTCAGCTTGTAGCAGACCGAGTAGTATTTAGCCCGGCTTCCTCTGTCCAGGATGTCGGTCTGGCAAACTTTACATTAGCTTTTGGTTTTAGGGTTCATCCTGTTGCCTTCTTTGGTTTCTCCTGTAGGCCCGCTTAAATAGCCAGAGGATAGGCAGTACCAACTAAGCCCCTATTTTTTAGCTTTATGCCAGCCCTTTGAGTAACCAAAATATGCCGCGAGAGTAACCAGCCTGTCAATAGATATGGGTAAGAAAAGCTGAATTGAGGCAGGAGTAAGGGGGATTAAAAACTAAAAGGCCCCGGACAATGCTATCCGGGGCCTTTCGTATTCTAATCGGTGAAGCGATTAGTTGTCGTGCGGGGCCGCGCCTGAAAGTACGGCTCCGAATAAGGAACGCGGGCTAGGTCGTTCGCTCTCGAACAGCCTTTCAAATTCATCGCCTTCCAGGGTCTCTTTGACCATCAAGAGTTCGGCGATTTCGATCAGCTTATCCCGGTGGTCGGACAAAAGTTGCAAAGCCTGAGCGTAGCCGGTCATGACAATCGAGCTAACTTCCTGGTCAATTTCGTAGGCCAGTTCGTCCGAGTAATTGTGCTGCTCGTTGACGCCGCCGCCCAAAAAGACCATTTGCTCGCTTTTGCCAAAGGCGACCGGGCCGAGCTTCTGGCTCATGCCGTAGCGCGTAACCATCTGGCGGGCGATGTCAGTAGCTTTCTCGATGTCGTTGGAGGCCCCGCTAGAGATTTCGTTAAAGACCAATTCTTCGGCGGCCCGGCCACCCAGACCCCAGGTGATTTGATCCTCGAACTGGCTCTTAGTTCCCAGGCGACGATCCTCGCCCGGCAAAATCATGGTAAAGCCTCCGGCCATCCCACGCGGAATGATGCTGATTTTGTGAACCGGGTCAACGTTTGCCAGCATCCGGGCTACCAGGGCATGACCGACTTCGTGGTAAGCCGTGATAGCTTTGTTCTTGTCGGTGATCAAGCGGCTTTTGCGTTCCGGCCCGGCCATCACCCGCAAGATTGCTTCTTCCATCTCGCTCATCGAAATAGTTTTGCGATTGCGCCGGGCGGCCAGGATCGCGGCTTCGTTGGTCAGGTTGGCAAGGTCGGCCCCGGTAAAGCCCGGAGTTTGCTTTGCCAGAGTTTCCAGCGAAACATCTTTCTCCAACGGTTTGCCTTTGGAGTGAACTTCCAGCACGGCCACCCGGCCCCGCACATCCGGCGGATCCATGATTACCTGGCGGTCGAAGCGGCCTGGCCGCAACAGGGCCGGGTCTAGCACGTCCGGGCGGTTGGTCGCAGCGATCATAATAATGTTGGTATTGCTGTCAAAACCGTCCATTTCGACCAGAATCTGGTTGAGCGTTTGTTCGCGCTCGTCGTGGCCTCCACCGATGCCGGAACCGCGCCGACGACCCACCGCGTCAATTTCGTCAATAAAGATGATGCAGGGCGAGTTCTTCTTGGCCTGGTCGAACAAGTCGCGGACGCGACTGGCTCCCACGCCGACAAACATTTCGACAAACTCGCTGCCGCTAATGCTAAAGAAAGGCACCCCCGCTTCGCCCGCTACGGCTTTGGAGATCATCGTCTTGCCGGTACCGGGCGGGCCGATCAAAAGCACCCCGCGAGGGATACGCGCACCCAGAGCGGCAAATTTATCCGGGAATTTAAGAAATTCGACTACTTCGGCGAGTTCTTGCTTTGATTCCTCGGCTCCGGCCACGTCTACGAAAGCCACCGTCGGTTTAGTGCCATCGAAGGCGCGGGCGCGACTTTTGCCAAAGCTCATCACCTGGTTGTTACCGCCGGACGAGCCACGCATCAAAAAGACCAGTACGCCGATAAAAAGCACCGTCGGCAGCAAGAACGTTACCAGGCTTGCAATTCCGCCAAAACCGGAAGCTTCCGTCACAGTCACGGCGGGGCCGGTTGCAAAATTGTAGCCGCCGTTGATAAGCTGGCTGGTAAAATCGGTGGTGGTCGCTTCTCGCCGGGAGAATTTTTCGCTACCGTCGGCATATTTTAGCTTAACGGTGTCGTTGGTATTGCTAATTAAGATTTCTTTCAAAGGAGAAGGCTTGGCTGCCGCTTCGCGTAGCACCTGGCTAATGGCGACGGAATTATTGTTATTGGGTGAATTAGCTCCGTCTCCCAGGACGAAAGTAAATAACAATACTACGGTGGCTAAAATGAGGGCTAGAATAACGAAGCGATTCTTTAGCCACTTCAAATTACCCATTTGGAACCTCCGGTCTAAGGCCTTCTACCTGACAAAGCGGGATAGATGCCATAAATTTAGTAAACTTAGTAGCCATTGGAAAACCCTGAAAGAGAGGAAGCAAAAGACTCAAAAGAGGACTAGAAGGAGAAAACCTAACGAAAGTTCTAGCTAAAAACTCTAAAGGGTATTATGCAAAGATCAAACAGGTTTTTACCTTGCAGGACTAATTGTAGCAGTATTAGGCACGATTTGCAATCCTTCAACGTTGTTCGTCACCACTATGCAATTAGCCTCACCCAACTCTTAGAAATAATTTTCGTCGCTTTCTCCTAAAGGTTTACTCCTGAGAAAATGGAATTAAAAAAACAGCCTTTGCCGCTTGCAAAAGGCTGCTTTCTCTCTCTCAAAATCCTCCCGGAAATAAATTCTAGACCGTAGCGAACTTACTAGCGACCGATCCCCTTTGTCACCCAGGGCCGCTCGACCCGGCAATATTCGGCCCGGCGACCGTCGAACGACGCGGGCAAGTAGCCTGGTTCTTCCAATACGAGCATGCGGGTGCTATCTACCAATCTATACGTGCCCGCAGGCACAAGTTGGCCTGCGGAAAATACCTCTTCCCCGTCATCGTTGAACACTCGAACGGTTGGAACCGTTCTGCCCCCTTTGGCCTTATCTACCTTGTAAGAGGGTTGAGCAGATGGAACATATCTTTCGCTGCTGATCATAGTTAATAGCCTCCTCGCTATATGCCGTGATCACCAGTGCTACCAGGAGTTCTATCGCCCCCAGGATGGGACTGGATGCAAATTACAAACAAGAACTCCCAAACTGCCTGGCTTAACGCACTTTATTGACTTTTATCTTTTCTCATTCCGCAGATAAGCAGAAACCGGCTGTGTCAGGTGATAGGATCTTCGCCAAATGATGTTGATGAGCGAAAAATTTTTTTAAGAGATGTTTTTGCGTTGTGTAATCCGAGGGTTGACCCTACCGGATAAGGAACAACACCTTCTAGCCTGAAGTTTCTTGTTCACTATATCTGTTTTTCAATGTAACACAGCCTATCCGCAGAGTCAATAGGTTTCACTGGCCCTAAGTGAATCTTAAGCTAAAATAACTCTTACATTGTCACTGGTCGGGCCGCGTGCTATAATCGGCTGATTATTAGGCGGAAGCCCGGCCTGAGCCGACCTGGTTTGAAAACCTGGTTCTTGACCTTCTAATTCTTAATCCAGTTCTTAGTTTACTACAGCCAGTCACAATTGCGAGGTTGTAACCCTGTATTCCGAAGCAAAGCGGTCGAATTATCTTACAGGCCAATACTACTACTAGGCAAGGTTAAAATAAGGCGTGGACGTGCGGCGTGGACAATTTACGACGATCCTGGAAGTTATTCGAGGCGACGAACGCCCGGAGCAGGATTTTGCACTGGTATTAAACGCGCCCCCGGAAGTGGCCCAGGGCATTGATGATGTCCGCCGCCGCTATGACCCGGCTTTCAAAGAAAATATTCTGCCGCATATTACGGTCAAACGCCCCGCACCTCTGGGCGGAATGGAGAAGGTTCCGCAGGTGCGCTTCGTCTTACGCGAGGCTCTGCAATCTTTCCCGGCTTTGAGCGTGCAATTGCAGGGTTACGGCATCTTCCGCAGTCCCAACCGCAACGTAGCTTTTTTGAAAGTAGCCGATGAAAAGCCTTTTTGCGAATTACATTCCCGCGTACTTGAAGGGTTGGGTCGCCTCTACCCCGGTGGCCTGGCCGACCGCTACGAGGGCGAAAATTACCACCCGCATCTAACTATTGGCAACGAACTGAGCGACCTCGACCTGGCGGTGCTGGAACACGAGCTTTCGAGCGGTCTTTTTCAGCTCGATTTTAACTTCCGGCTGGATCAAGTCGCTCTGTTTGTCCATCAGCCCGGCCAGCCCTGGCAAATTGTCGAGTTGTTTGAATTTAAGGTAGAGGAGTAATATTGCATTATTTTGGTTCGTCCACTGCCGGGCAATGGGCCAGGCGCGTGGCACTCTTGATGAGCGGGTTATTTTGCTACGGCCTGGCGATTGCTCTGACCGTGCAAGCCGGATTGGGCTTAGGCTCCTGGGATGTTTTGCATAAAGGGTTGAGCCTGCATACTCCCCTCACTTTTGGACAGGCCGGGCAGGTTACGGGTGTCGCTATTATCCTCGTATCGCTCCTGCTAGGCATCAAGCCGGGGATCGGCACGCTGGCAAACATGTACTTCATCGGCTTTTGGATTGACGTTTTGCTGGGAGCCAAATTCATTCCCGAAGCCGCTTCGGTCGGTGGTCTACCGGCGCAACTTGGTCTGCTGATTGCTGGCATCCTCATTCTAGGTCTGGGTTCGGGTCTCTATATCAAAGCCGGGCTGGGAGCGGGACCACGCGATAGTTTCATGCTGGCTCTGGTCAAGCGCACCGGATGGCGAGTTTCGATTTGCCGAGCCATAATGGAAGTTACGGTTTGTACAATTGGGTTTTTCATGGGCGGTACGGTCGGTGTCGGAACCCTGATTTTTGCTTTTGGGGTCGGGCCAGCCGTCGAGCTAGGTTTCCGCATTTGTCGAGTACAGTTACAATCAAAAAAAGTCGCTTCGCAAACGGCAACCTCATTATAAGCTAAGTATAGGATAAGTAACTGGGTCATAAGCGCAGCGCAGTAGAGGCGGGTTTCCCGCCTTTTTGTTTTCCTCACTTTTGAGAAACAGTTTATAGCTACAAAGCGAGTAGCTCGCGCTTATAACTAAACCGCCTCTACACCCCTGGAAGGACACTTATAGCCGGACTTGAGCTAATTTCTGTGGGCAGAGAGGTGTACTTTCACCAAACGTAATGATCCCGTAAAACTTTTTAGTTCGTTAATATGATATGATAGATACATAACCTTCAAAAATAATCGTGGAGTCTAAATATACTTTTATACAATTAAAGCAGTGTAGAACAACTCTTTAATTTCATTCAGGTGGTCGAGCGCGGTTTTCTGTGTCCAGCATCATTTTAGCCATAGCTGCCCCAATCCCGCCGAAAGTAGCTGCCTAGAGAAAATGTAGGAACGAAAATGATAGTTTACCAAACGTTACACTCTAAAGCTGAAGAACCTTCCGGCAGTATGGTTTATTTCCATCAACCCGAAAGCCGTCTACATTTGTTAGAGCAGGCTGTAAAAGCCAGCACCAGCGGCATTGTAATTACCGATGCTCTGCAACCCGACAATCCTATTATCTACATCAACCCGGCTTTTGAAAAGATTACCGGCTACCCTTCCGCCGAGGTGCTAGGCCGGAACTGTCGCTTTCTGCAAGGTGACGACCGCGACCAGCCTGGCCTGGACGAATTGCGCCAGGCTATTGCTGAGGGCCGCGAATGTAGCGTTGTCCTGCGAAATTACCGTAAAGATGGCTCCTTGATGTGGAACGAACTGCACGTTTCAGCCATTTTAAACGAAGCGGGTCAGATCGTGAATTACGTAGGCGTACAAACCGATTTTACCATCCAAAAACAGGCCCAGGAAGCTCTTATAAGATCGGAAGCCAGGAATACTGCCATTCTCAATAGCAGTTTGCAGTCTTTTACTCTGATTGATCGGGAGTACCAGGTACTGGCTTTTAACCGGGTAGCCCTTGAGAATACCCGGCGTATCTGGAACCGTGATTTGCAAGAAGGCGACTCGATTTTAGAATTCGTCCATCCGTGGGACTTAGCTTCTTTTAAGGCTAATTTTGGCCGCGCTTTAGGTGGCGAGGCGGTCAAGCTAGAGCGGGCTATTAAAGACCCCCAGGGCATAGACCTCTGGTTTGAGGTAAATTATACCCCGGCAATAGCGGTCACCGGTCAGGTACTCAGCGTGTGCTTTAGTGTTCTTAATATTAATGAGCGCAAGCAAACCGAAGCCTCGTTGCGTAAAAGCGAAGAACTTTACCGGCTATTGGCCCAAAACTTACCCAACGCGGCCATAATATTATTCGACCGAAATTTGCGCTTTACTCTGGCCGATGGCAAAGGCCTGGCCCACAGCGGGTTAACCAAAGAAATGCTGGAAGGCCGGACGCTCTGGGAAGTATTTCCGCCTGACTTTAGCGAAATACTCGAACCGCACTACCGGGCCGCTCTAGCAGGCCAAACACGCGTTTTTGAAATGGAGATAGCAGGTGTCACTTTCTCCACCCACAGTATGCCAGTACGTAACGATGCGGGCGATATTTTTGCCGGGATGATCGTAGCGGAAGACATTACCGAACGACGTCGCGCTGAGCAGGAATTACACCAGAGTGAAGAGCAGTTGCGCCAGGCTCAGAAAATGGAAGCGGTCGGGCGGTTGGCTGGCGGCGTCGCCCACGATTTCAACAATATGCTAACAGCTATTCTAGGCTACGCCGGAATAATATCACTCAGCCTGACGCCGGATCATTTTCTGCAAGAAAGCGTGGCCGAAATTGAAAAAGCGGCCCAGCGTTCCGCGAACCTGACCCGCCAACTGCTGGCGTTTAGTCGCCATCAGGTCTTGCAACCGCGTCTGCTCGATCTCAACGAAGTAATTCTAGACCTCAATAAAATGTTGCCACGGCTGATCGGTGAAGATATTGAAGTAATTATGCTGGGGGGAGCCGATCTGGGCCGGGTAAAAGCCGATCCGGGTCAGATCGAGCAGGTAATTTTGAATCTGGCGGTAAATGCCCGTGATGCTATGCCCGACGGTGGCACTTTATCAATCAAAACCTCTGCCGTTTCCTTTAATCAGGGTGAAACTATTCGGCCTGGCCTGATAAAGCCGGGTAAATACATCTTGCTGGAAGTCAGAGATACCGGCCACGGAATGGATGCGGAAACCCAGAGCCATATTTTCGAGCCGTTTTTTACTACCAAAGAACTGGGTAGAGGTACTGGTCTGGGCCTGGCAATGGTTTACGGTATTGTCCAGCAAAGCAAAGGCTATATAACAGTCGAGAGTAAACCAGGCCACGGAGCGACTTTTCAAGTTTATCTGCCTCAAGTTGAAGAAACTGAAAATGCCGTAGCCGAAAACACCCTTTTAGAAGATAAACCCGCCCAGGGTTGGGAAACAATCTTGCTGGTGGAAGACGAGGAGGCCGTGCGGATGCTGGCTGGCCGAGTGCTGCGGCTCAACGGGTATGAGGTTCTGGAAGCGCGGCACGGTCAGGAAGCCTTGAACATGTGCGAACATTTTCAGGACCCGATCCACCTGTTAATTACCGATATTGTAATGCCAGAATTACGTGGTTCGGAGTTAGCGACCAGGCTGAAGCGGTTGCGACCAGAAATAAAAGTGCTATATATGTCCGGTTACAGCGATTTGTCTGCAACGAGCGACAACTTTTTAGCTACAACCGACACTTACATCCAAAAACCGTTTTTGCCTGCAAGTTTGATCCAGAAGGTGCGCGAAACATTAGACGCTCCGGGTCAAACTTCGCTACTACCCGCTAAGAAAGGTTTTTAGTTTTCCTCGGCCAGAGCTAATGCGATCTGAGCCGCCACTGCGACATTGTTTTTAAGCAATGCCACGTTCGTATCGAGGCTCCGGCCCTCGGTATTCTGCCGCACGGCTTCCAGCAAAAATGGCGTTACGTCTTTGCCGTGTACCCCGGCTTCGTCGGCCTGGATCAAGGCCCGCTCGATGGCCCGGTTGATTAGCTCGGCAGGCAAGTCGGCCTCGGCAGGTGGTGGCACCGCTACCACCAGACCCCCTTTGAGGCCCAGGTCCCACTTGGCGCGGGCGATCCGGGCTACCTCGGCGGGACTATCGGCGCGGGCTTCCAGCTTCAAGCCGCTTTTGCGCGAGTAAAAAGCCGGTAGTTCATCTGTGCCGTAGCCGATCACCGGCACACCCAGCGTTTCCAGATATTCCAGGGTCAGGGGTAAATCGAGGATAGCTTTGGCTCCGGCGCAGACCACGATCACGGGCGTCTGGGCCAGTTCGGTCAGGTCGGCGGAAATATCGAAAGTCGTACTGGCTCCCCGGTGTACTCCGCCCAGTCCGCCCGTGCCGAAAACCTGAATACCGGCCAGGTACGCCGCATACATGGTGGCCGCGACGGTCGTGGCTCCCAGGCCGCGCCGGGCCAGCACAACCGGGAGGTCGCGCCGACTGACTTTCGCCACGTCTTTCTCGGTCGCCAGCCTTTGCAATGCTTCTTCGTCCAGTCCGACCCTGATCTGGCCGTCCAGCAGGGCAATCGTGGCCGGAGTCGCGCCGTGGTCGCGCACGACTGCTTCAAGTTCGCGGGCCGTCTGTAGATTTTCCGGGTAGGGCAGACCGTGCGAAATGACGGTTGATTCCAGGGCGACACATGCGCGAGCTTTCGCCACAGTCGGGTCAACGGTCAGCCACTTCGAGGATAGAGCCATCAGGGTTTTACTCCATATTTGACCGCGACAATTTCGGCCATGATGCTAATAGCGATTTCCGCCGGTTCCCGCGCTCCAATGGGCATTCCGATGGGGCCGTGGATGCGGGCAATTTGCTCGTCCGAAACTCCCGCCGCCCGCAGTCGTTCGTTACGGTTGGCCGTGGTGGTTTTGCTGCCAATCGCCCCGATGTAGCGGGCCGGACTGGGCAAGCTTACATCCAGGGCCGGGCCGTCGAATTTCTCGTCGTGAGTGAGGATCACAATATAGGTGTTGCCATCAATTTTGACGTTTTGCTCGATAATTTCGTCCGGCCAGGCTTCGATCAAATCATCGGCTTCCGGGAAGCGTTCGCGGGTCAAGAATTTCGAGCGACCGTCAATCACCTTGACCCGAAAGCCCGCCTCTTTTGCCATTTTGACCAACGGAATAGCAATGTGTACTGCGCCAAAGACCAGCAGAGTCGGTGGAGGCGGGAAAACATCTACAAAAACCTCGTAGGTTCCGCCCGTGGTTTCAATCGGGTAAGTTTTCGAGCCGGTTCGCCCCATTAAGTTCAGGGTCTGGGCGACCGTCCCGGCGTCGAGGTCGGCGGCCCCTAGCGTCCCGTCGGTGTGACCATCGGGATAGACCAGCATTTCGGCCCCGATCTCCACTCCTTCCGGCGCATGCACTACGATAGCCCGTGCCACCATTTCTTCGCGCTGGAGATGTTCTTTAATTTTCTGATAGTTTGACATAATTTAACAAAACCTTCTACCTACCCTGGTTTGTTGGGCCTACAGGTGTAGCTAAAGCAAACTTATTCTAAAGGCGAGATGTAGACTTCGATACCGCCGCCACAGGCCAGGCCGACATCCCAGGCACTTTCTTTACTGATGCCGTATTTGACCAGGCGCGGCTTGCGGCTCCGCAGCACTTTCTGAGCTTCCTCGAAAACTGCTCCCTCGACGCAACCGCCACTGACCGAGCCAACCAGCTTGCCGCTACGGGTTACGGCCATCTTTGCGCCCTCGAAGCGCGGGGCCGGGCCGGTGGTTTTGACGACCGTTGCCAGGGCAATCTCTTCGCCCTCGGCTCGCCATTCTTCAATGGCCGCTAAAACATCTTGCATAAACCTACCTCCCCGGTAAATGTTGCTTGCGTTCGGCCCGGCTAGTCTGGTTGATCCGGGCCAGAAGATCGCTTAATTGTTGCAGACTGCGAAAATTATGGGCCGACATAAATTCATCCACGTATTCAAGGGCGGCCTGGATTCCGACCGTTAGCGGCTGATATTCCGGCAGACCCAGCAGAGGGTTCAGCCAGATCAGCCGGAAAGACAGGCGTTGGAGCCGGGCCATCTCGCGCCGCAAGGTATCCACGCTGCCGCGATCCCAGCCGTCGCTGATAATAATCACGACCGCGCCGTGGCCCATCACCCGCCGCGCCCATTTCAGATTGAAAGTTTCGAGCGATTCGCCAATTTTGGTTCCGCCCGACCAGTCTTTGACGATTTTAGAAACGTTGTTCAGAGCTTCGTCCACATTGCGGTTCTTGAGTTCGTGGGTGATTCGGGTCAGCCGCGTGCCGAAAACAAACGTTTCGACGTGGCGCAAGCCCGTCTCCATCGAGTGCATGAACTGCAAAAGCAGCCGGGAGTACAAATCCATCGAGCCAGAAATATCGCAGATCAGCACGAGTGGGCGCGGTTTGAGCTTGCGCCTGCGCCAGGAAAGCTCGACTGGCACACCGCCATATTTCAGGCTTTTCCGCACTACCCGCCGGGCGTCCAAACGGCGACCGTGCCGGGCTGCTTCAAGCCGTCGGGTTTTGTGGAAGGGGAGCGACCAGCGTAGTTGAGCCATCAGCCGTCGCGCTTCGTCCAGTTCGTCCGTCGTGAAATCTTGAAAATCTTTCGTCTGGAAAGTCTCGGAAGCACTGTAAGTCTGCTGTTTCTCGCTTTCGTCGGCCTCGCCCGCGTTCTCGCCGTCGCCTTCGGCCAGCCGTTTGACCGTCTTGGAATCGTCGCCGGGTTGGTCGGACTGCTTGGCATCCGGGTCGCGCTGCGGCGGAGTAGGCGATTTTGGCTGCGGTTGGTTGGGCTTCTTATCCCCCCAGACTTCCGGCGGCACATCTTTTAGGAGTTGATTCTCGTCGTCCTCGTCGGGAGTAGCCCAGCGACGCCAGAACATTTGAAAGACGTAATCGAAAATCGGTTCTTCTTCGTAACGGCGCAGCATAATTGCTTTCGCGGCGTCGTGAAAATCTTCTTTGTGGCCCAGCCCGATAATCTCCACGCTCCGTAGCAGGTCAATCGTGCGGGTCGGGTTGGCATCCAGGCCCATCTCGCGCAGAATACGGCTAAACAGCATCAGGTTGTGAAACAGGTGGCCCTGTCCTCGGTTCTCGTAGCCGGAGCGCAAGGCCCGGATTTCTTCTCTTATCATGCTATGGTTGTTTTCTAATTTCTATGAGTTAAAACTCGGCTTGCTGCTTCTCGAACGGCGGCCCGGATTTGCCTGCGCAGGCCGGAACGAGCGGTCAGGTCTGGCTATCTTGCCCTGGTTCTTGCTCGTCCAGGGCCGCCGCCGCCTGGGGCTGACCGTCCGGGCTGATTTCGGCCTCGGCTACGCCTGTTGGCGGACGACTGGCAATTTCCTGCAAGATTTGCCAGGCCTGGGCCGGGGTCAGGCTGGACGAGTAACGGCCCTGCTCGGTTAGAAATTCCTCAAGCTCGCGGGTAATCATCACCGGCACTGCCCCGCCCGCTTCGATCTTATCGAGAGCTTTTGCCAGGTTCGGCGGCAAAAACTCCCCGCTCGTGTCATTTTGCTGCTTCATTTTAACTACTTGTTCACTACTTGCGTGGGGTCTGGGCTTGCTGCTTGGCGCGAGCTACCAGTGACCGCACTTTGTCGCCCTTGAGCTTTTCGACGTCTTCCTGGTACTTCAAGATTACGCCCAGCGTTTCCTCGACTACCTTTTCGTCCAGGTCGCGCTGGTCGAGAGCCACCAGGGCTTCGGCCCAGTCTAGCGTCTCGGCTACGCCCGGTAGCTTGTAGAGTTCGACTTTGCGGAGTTCCTGGATAAAACCGACTACCTGTTGGGCCAGCGTTTCAGGAGCCTCTGGCACTTTCGCCAGCAGGATACGGTACTCCTTGTCGAGCGAAGGATAATCAATCCAGTGGTAGAGGCAGCGTCGCTTGAGGGCATCGTGGATTTCGCGGGTGCGGTTGCTGGTAATGATCACCACCGGCGGTCGTTCGGCCCGGATCGTGCCAATTTCCGGCACCGTCACCTGATAATCAGACAGCACCTCTAGCAAAAACGCCTCAAATTCTTCGTCGGCTCGGTCGAGTTCGTCAATCAGTAGCACCGTCGGTTTGGCCGCGCTGCCTTCCAGGGCTTGCAGAAGCGGACGCTTGATTAAGAATTCAGGGCTGAACAAACCCTTTTCATCGCTTCCAGCCTCACTCCCTCCATCGGAGGAACGGAGCAACTGGATTTGCAGCATTTGCCGGGCATAGTTCCACTCGTAAACAGCACTGCTCACGTCCAGTCCTTCGTAGCATTGCAACCGGATCAAGCGGGCGTCCATCGAAGCGGCCAGCACTTTAGCGATTTCCGTCTTGCCAACCCCGGCTTCGCCTTCCAGCAGGAGCGGTTTTTGCAGTTTGAGCGACAGGAATACTGCCGTCGCCAGGCTGCGCTCGATTACATAATTGCGCTGGCTTAACTCGCTGACGACTTGATCAATCGAAGTCCACTCCGTGACGGTCGGCAACTCCCCGTCTAAAGGCTTTACAGTGGTGCTACTTGTTTCAGTGGTCGAAGTTGACACTTCCAAACTCTTTTCCTTCTTCTTTTTCTTCTATCAGATTTAGAGATTAATCTTATTCGGTTGGGCAGAGCCTGTCAACTTGTGGGCGGTGGGGCC
>JBBRBE010000042.1:0-38076 GCA_038206175.1 Chloroflexia bacterium | reverse complement strand
GGTTTTTAGTACATGAGTTTAGCTCTTTCCAAACCAGAATTCGAGAGGCTTGTGGCGGCGGCTTTACGTTCGATGCCGCCGCGGTTTCGGCGTTTCTTGCACGAGGAAAACGTGGTGATCGTGGTCAGTCGTCGGCCCAGTCGCCGCCGATTGGTCGAACTAAACCTGAACCCGGATACTGAAACTTTGCTTGGTTTGTATGAAGGCACGCCCCGCACCGAACGTACCTCTGGCTACAATATGGCTCTACCCGACCGAATTACGCTCTTTCAAGAACCACTCGAAGAAGAATACCCCAACCGAGCGATCCTCAAAGAGCAAATCCGCCGCACCCTGCTTCACGAAGCAGCCCACTTCTTTGGCATTGACGATGCCGAGTTAGAGCGAATCGGCTGGGCCTGAGCCAGGTTCGGATTTTTCATCCGCCATGTTTCACTTATAGCAGCCTCTTTCTCAACAAGCTTTTCTTTGTTACAATATATTCGTAATATTCGTCGTAATAGTCGTAGCAATTTTTTAGGCTGGCAAGGCAGTATTTTCTGGTCTGTGTAGGAGCAAAAATAGCAGATGGCAACTATCACTGAACGGCGCGGGACAGCTCTTTCTCAACTTAAAGAAATGTTGCGGGAGCGCAACGAGCATCCAGAGCGTAAAACCCAGATTGACGAAGAAATCAAACAGACTTTCGAGCGGGAAGTAGCAATTTTAGTCCTGGACATGTGCGGCTTCTCGCGCACGACCATGAAATTTGGGATCATTCATTTTCTTTCGATGATCGCCCAGATGGAAACGTTGGCGCACCCGGCGGTAGCCGCTAACGGTGGCCTGTGTATCAAACAAGACGCCGATAACCTGTTTGTCACTTTCCCCACTCCGGCCCAGGCAGTCGAGGCGGCTCTGGATATTCTACGGGCTTTTCGGGCCGCCGATATGCTGCTGCCGGACGACCGCGAGATTTACGGTAGTATCGGGATCGGCTACGGTTCGACGCTCGTAATTGGCGACGAAGATTTGTTTGGTAACGAGATGAACCTGGCCTCGAAGCTAGGCGAAGACCTGGCCGACAGTATGGAAATTCTGCTGACCGAGAGTGCCGCAACCGCTCTGGCCGATAGCTCTTACCGGCTAGAACCGATTACTTTCAATATTTCCGGCCTGGAATTTAACAGTTTCAAACTCCAACACGGGGTCTAACCGAGTTGGGACAAATGATTGGTACAAACAAGATGAGCGAAACTGTAATAACTGCTTCCTCCACGGCAGAAGTAGTTTATCCGCCCGCGCCCTGGTCGCTGACCGGCCAGCTTTACGGCTCGATCTGGACGGTGCCAGAAGCCGCTTTCGAGTGTGATTTAGCACCAGCCTTCGTGCCACTGGTTAATTTCGGGCGGATTGGGGTCTTTGCCGGATTTGTGGATTACCAGGCCGGGAGCATCCTGACCTACCACGAACTGATCGCCGGGGTAGTAGTGCGGCTCAAAGGTAGGCGGCGGTATGCTCTAAACGTCACGCACATCTGGGTGGACGATGAGGCGTCGCGGCAAGGCGGGCGGGCCATCTGGGGCGTACCTAAAGAATTAGCTTCGTTCGGGGTTGCCTACGCGCAGAATAATCGAAATTTCCAGGGTACGGCCCAGGCTCAGTCCGGCCAGAACCTGGCGCAAGGCGATTTTCAGGCGGTGCTAGGCTTGACGCAAGGCTGGCGAGTGCCGACCCCTTTTCCTAATCTGCAAATCTTACACGACCGACCCCACTATACTTCCGGTACCTTTTGGAGTGCTATACAGTTTTGCAAAGGCGGGATGCGAGTGGAAGCAAGCAGTCCACTGGCCGCACTTGGTATCGCCGGACGCAAGCCCCTGCTTAGTTTTGGCGGTCGCGGCTTCAAAATGACCCTGCAAGCGGCCCGGCCTGTCGGTCCTTAGAAATAACCCTGGCTGAAATAAATGTGATCTGGCACGGCTTTTGCTGTCCTGTAACTGATACTTTGAAAGAACTGTAATTTGCAGAAATTGTAAAAATAGGACGGAGAAAACTATTTTGGCCGAGATTGTGTGTATCAGTCATTTGCGCTGGGATTTTGTGTGGCAGCGACCGCAGCATTTGCTTTCGCGTCTGGCCCGGCAGCACCGGGTTTTTTTTGTAGAAGAACCCCTGGCTCGCTCCGATGAAACCGCTCCGCGCCTCCAGACCCGGCCCGCCGAAGGTAGCTCGAACATGACGGTCGTGCAATTGATCTGGCCGGTAGACGCCGAGCGATGGATCGGGCATGGCGAAAGCGGGGTGCAGGAAGTTTATCAGGAATTACTCGGTGAGTATTTGCAGACGCAGGGAGTGGAAAAGCCGATCCTGTGGATGTACACCCCGATGGCCCTCGATTTTGTGAAAGCTTTGCCGCACAGTTTGCTGGTTTACGATGTGATGGATCAATTGTCGGCTTTCAAAGGTGCGCCACCCGATCTCTTAGCCAGAGAGGAAACCCTCCTGAAAGAGGCTGATCTGGTCTTCACCGGCGGAGCGAGCATCTACCGGGCCAAGTTGCCTTTTAATTCCCGCACTCATCTTTTCCCCAGCGGGGTCGAGGTAGAACATTTTGCTCGTGCCACCCACCCGCCCGTTTTCGAGCGACCGGCAGATATTGCTGGACTGGCAGGGCCACTTCTGGGCTATTATGGCGTGATTGACGAGCGAATGGACCTGGCTTTGTTGGCTCGGCTTGCCGAGGCCGATCCTGAATGGCAAATCCTCCTGTTAGGGCCGATTGTCAAAATCAGCCCGGATGAACTACCCCAGTCTCCCAACCTGCACTACCTGGGTATGAAAACCTACGCCGAACTTCCAGTGTATCTGGCTTTCTTTGATGTAGCCCTGGTGCCTTTCGCGCTTAACGAGGCTACTCGCTACCTCAGCCCTACTAAAACGCTCGAATATATGGCCGCGCACAAGCCGGTTGTCTCGAACCCGATACAGGACGTGATCGAGCTTTATGGAGAAGTGGTGTGGGTAGCCAACCACCCGGACGAATTCGTGCTTCACGTCGAAACGGCTCTGCAAGCTGACCCGGAGGCACGGCGGGCCAAAGAGGACGAACTGATCAGCCGTAACACCTGGGACAGTATTGCCGCTCGAATGGAAAGCTTAATTCAGGAAGAGTTAGCCCGGCAGGACTGAACAAATGGCGGCGCGGCTGATTGTAAGGCCCAGCTCTTTGTGTTAAAATATTGTAATACAACCCTACAACTTAAATCAAATAAGCTTTTAGCAGAAAATATTTTACTTATGAGCGAGCAGTTTACACCAGGAAACAGGCCACCGTCAGGCTACGGGCCAACCTCTTCTCCCGCCGAGAATGGGTCGCCGCCGCCACAACCGCCGCCAAATTATGGACCCGTACCTCCCGCGCCGGGGTACGGTAGTGCGGGCCGTCCTCCCGCGCCCGGTTCTCCACCGCCTACCGTCGGTTCTCAGGCCCGGTTTGGGCCGTATCAGGCACCCCCGGATGGATTGGTCAGGCCAGGGTTAGACGGGCCGAGCTATCCGGCCGGCCCAACTTTTAATCTTAGAACCGTCCGGCCTACCCCTGGGGCGGCTTTGCCCGGTGGAGTCAGCAAGCCCGTACCGAACTACCGCCGCCTGATTTTCATTCTAGGCGGGCTGATTGCCCTGCTGCTGGTCACCATAATCGTGATGTTAGTGCTGGTCTTACGCGCCTCCGGGCCGGGCCTGGTGAGTGCTAACTTACCTCCGGCGGTGCCAACGACTGCTCCTTCTCAAACTACGAGCGCAGCCCAAATAACCAGTGTAGCTTCAACGACCGCTCCGATGCTGCCCGCCATCACCATTGAGGCGGGTTCACAACGTTTAAGCGGGCCTGGAGCTTCAACGACCGCTCCGGTGCTGCCCGCGACCACCGCGGCCACCTTTACGCTTTCCTCAACCACAGCGGCGGAAGTTACCGCCTCGCCTTCACCCGTGCCGACGCCTAGCCTGGCGGTCTCACTGACACCAAGCCAGGACGAGCAAAACCTCACGCTGGGTAAAACCGAGTACGACAATAAACGCTGGGCCGAAGCAGCCTCTTTATTTGAAAAGCTTGGGCCGGATAGCCCTCAGGCTAAAGAGTCCCGGCCCCTGCTCACAAACTGCTATGTAGAGCAAGCTAAGGCGGCTTTCGGCCAGGATGATAAATTGAAGTCGGCGGAAACGGCCCGCGATTTCTACCGAAAAGCGGCCAGCCTCGACCCTGCTAACTCGGACCTGGCCGCGACGCTGCAAAAACTGGAACTTTATACCAAAGGCCGGGCACAGTACGATAACGCTCAGTGCAATCTGGCGGTTACGCCTCTAGGCGAGCTTTACAACGGGAACAAGGGGCAGACTAAGTACCGCGATACTGCCGAGATTTATTATAACTGCCTGGTGGTACTGGGCGACGAGGCCGGGAAGCGCGGCCAGTGGGCCGAGGCTAAAGGCCGCTACGAGGACGCCCTGAAGGTAGATGTGAGCGATAAAGGTCTGGCGCAACAGGGTCTGGCGCGGGCAAAAGCGGTCTTAGAGCCTACCCCCACCGCCACGCCTCGCCCGCCTGCACCAACGGCCACTCCGCCTCCACCCGCGCCGCCGCCTCCGTGTAGCCGGGGTGGGTCGGGTAGCAATTTCTTCGCTTACCAGTCGAACGGTACGGGCCTGGGTAATGCCCCCGACCAGGGCCGCTCGAACATCACCGGCACGATAGTAGACCGCAATAATAACCGATTGGTCGGGGTAACGGTGGTGGCCCGTTCGGGTGGTTTCAGCTATACCGCCGTCACCAACGGTAACGGGAGTTATCAGTTCGGGGCGAACCTGGGCCGAGGCGTCTGGACTATCCAGGTAATCGCCGCGCCGGGCCGCACGCTGTGTACTTCGGTGGCTTCTTCGGTGCAGATGAACGGACAGGCCGGGGCAGTTGGCACGGTCAGCTTTACCGAATCTACGCCATAATGAACTAAGCTTTCCCTTCCTAACTGCTTGACGCTAGAGTCGTGAAGCAGTTAGGCTCATGCTAATTTTGTGGATTTTTATAAACCTGTAAAAAACAGCTATTTTTTAGGGTTTTATCCCTAAATTGGTTCTTGACTAATCGTTCCAGAAAGGCTATCATAGAGACGAGGCAAAAGACACATGGCAAGACCGAAAGAATTTGAACGAAATAGAGTGTTGGACAAGGCGGTAGAGGTATTCTGGTGTCAGGGTTATGAAGCTACCTCGGTTCAGGATTTGGTAGAAAAGATGGGAATAAATCGGCAGAGTATCTACGATACTTTTGGGGATAAACACGCCCTGTTTATAGCTGCTCTCGACCGCTACGAAGAAGTCAGAGCGGCTAGTTTTATACAAATACTACTGCGAGAAGGTTCAGCCCGCCAAATTTTGCACGACGCTTTTGACTGGTTGGTAGAAGATTCGGCCAGTGGCGATGGGCGAGGTTGCCTGACTATCAACTCGACAATCGAACTAGCTCAACGCGACTCTACAATCGGTAACAAACTTAGCGCAAACCTGGCCGCCCTGGAAGATATTTTCTATAGAGTTGTACTACGCGGTCAGCAAGAGGGCGATATTCGTCCTACTCACGAACCGCGGGTTCTGGCTGGCTTTCTAATGAACACTTTACAGGGTTTGCGGGTGGCAGCCAAAACCAAACCAGATAAAAAGGCGTTACAGGATGTAGTCGGTGTAACTCTTTCCGTCCTATAACGACTTTTTTTGACCGTATTTTGGAATGATTGTTCCAAAATACTTTATTACAAATCTTTATAAATAAAAGGAGCTAATTATGAGTAAGTTCGACGGTAAAGTGGCCCTGGTAACGGGTGGTGGAAGCGGAATGGGCCGGGCAACTGCGCTGGCTTTTGCTAGAGAAGGCGCAAAAGTAGTCGTAGCGGGCCGACGCGCCGCCGAAGGACGCGAAACCGTGCGGCAGATCGAGACCGAAGGGGGAGAAGGCTTGTTTGTCCAGACCGACATCACCCAGGCGTCCCAGGTCGAGGAGTTAGTCAAGACTGTCATCGCCAATTATGGTCGGCTCGATTACGCTTTCAACAACGCCGGGAACGAAGGTACTCCCGGCCCGTTGACCGAACAGAGCGAGGAAGGCTGGGATTTTACAATTGACGCTAATCTCAAGGGCGTCTGGCTCTCGATGCGGCAGGAAATACCCCAGATGCTTAAGAATGGTGGCGGGGTGGTGATCAATATGGCTTCCAACCTGGGACACGTCGGTATGGCGAATATGGCTGCCTATGTAGCCGCCAAGCACGGTGTAATAGGTCTAACCAGGACAGCCGCCCTTGAGTATGGTGCAACCGGGGTTCGGGTTAATGCAGTCAGTCCCGGCCCGATAGCAACTGAAATGCCCCTGCGGGCTTTTGGCAGTCAGGCTAACTTCGAGCAGTTCTTTCAACCACTAATTCCATCGGGTCGAGTCGGACAGCCACAAGAGGTGGCCGAAGCAGTCGTCTGGTTGTGTTCGGATGGCTCTAGCTTCGTTAACGGCCACTCACTGGTTATTGACGGTGGCCTTACCGCGCAGTAGTTCTTAAATAAGACCCGAAAGTAACCCTTTTGGGGTTACTTTCGGGTCTTTTTAGTTTTCAGGCTCGTTGTAGCATTCAGGTTAACTGCTTATTTAGAAAGAGATGGCAATCTTACTCTACCAGGAAACGGGCGACGACTTCTTCGTTCCAGTCCAGGCCCGTGCCGGGAGTATCCGAGGGGGTAGTAAAGCCTTTCTCGACCACCAGAGGTTGCTGCAAAATCGGGCTGGCGACATCGAGGTATTCTAACCAATGACAGGTCGGCGAGACGGCTAACAGGTGGCTACTGATTTCAGGGAAGATATGACTTGAAAGCGGCCAACCTGACGGTTCGGCCAACGCCGCCGCCCGCAGCCAACCACTCACGCCGCCGATTTTCATCGCGTCCACCATCACGTAATCCGATGCGGCTGCCGCCAGGCTCTTTGCCATCTCGTGGCTACCCCACCAGTTTTCGCCCATTTGAACCGGCGTGCGAGCCTCCAGACTAATCTTAGCGTGGCCGGTGTAGTCGTCCGCGCTCGTCGGTTCTTCAAACCAGTACAGGCCTTCGCCATCCAGCAAACGCACCCGGTTGAGTGCTTCTGGAACCGACAGCGACTGGTTAAAGTCCGACATCAGCACAACTTCATCTCCCACCGCTCCCCGGATCGCCCGCACCACTTCCAGATCGGTTTTAGGGTCAGGGTAGCCCAACCGCACCTTGATAGCCCGGTAGCCCGGTTCCAACAGTTCGACCGCTTCCGCTGCCGCTCGCTCCGGGCCGATAATGCCCAGGCCGGTGCTATTGTAAGTCTGAAGCGGACGTGGCTCGCCGCCTAACAGCCGCACCAGCGGTAACTCGGCGGCTCTCGCCAGGGCATCCCAGGCGGCCATATCCAGGCCCGCCATTGCCATTCCGGTCAAACCCTGCGTTCCCAGCAGCCGAAACCGCTTTTGCAAGCGGGCTTCCAGCGCAAGCGGTGCAACGGCCTCGCCTTTGAGCCAATCCTCCATATTAGCCAGCAGCCGGGCGACTGGAACGAGGACTGCCGGAGTGTAGCAAAAAAGGTAGGCCCTGCCAGTCACGCCTTCTTCGGTCAACAGGTCTATCAAAACCAGAGGGGCCGTCAGGATCGTGCCGCCACTGGTATAGAGCGGGCGCGGCATGGGTACGCTTAATGCCCTCACGCGCACCTCACGCACAGTCAAACGACTCAAAGCGGACATCTCTGTTCCTCCTTAAAATCACAACTACAGATCATCGGCTTAAACCCGGCCAGGGCCAACTCAGGCTGAAAGGGACTCGGCAATTCCGGCCCCGATCTTATAGCTATTCATATCACGCCAGTTCTGGCCCACCTTCAAATCTGCCTTGAGCGGTACGGATAGACTGGCCGCACTCTCCATCCGCCCTTTGACCAGGCGGGCTAATTCCTCAACTTCGGATTGCGGAACCTCGAAAACAAGCTCGTCGTGAACTTGCAAGAGCAGTTTAGCTTGCAACCCGGCCTGGCGCATTCCGGCGTCAATCGTAATCATGGCTTTCTTCACGATGTCGGCAGCAGTGCCTTGCACCGGCATATTGATCGCGGCACGTTCGGCGGCTTGCCGAATATTCGCGTTCGGGCTGCTCAGGTCGGGCATGTAGCGGCGACGGCCAAAGAGCGTTTCAACATAGCCGATCTTGCGGGCCTTATCCGGGGTCTGATCCAGGAAAGCTTTGATGCGCGGGTAACGCTCGTTGTAAGATTTGATAAAATCACTGGCCTCTTTGTAAGAAAAGCTCGTGCGAGCGGCCAATCCGTGCGCACTCAGGCCGTAGATAATTCCAAAGTTGACTGTCTTTGCCATCCGGCGCATTTCCGGCGTCACACTTTCCGGCGTCACCCCGAACACATCCGCCGCAGTGGCGGCGTGAATGTCGCGGTTGTTCTGGAAAGCATCCACCAGTCGTTCATCGTCGGTGAAGTGAGCCAGCAAACGCAACTCGATCTGCGAATAATCGGCGGCAAAGAGGACGCTTTGCTCTTTGAACAAATGATGCGGCGAAGCGTTATCAGCCACAAAAGCCCGCCGCACCTCGCTTCCGGCATCGGTACGGATCGGAATGTTTTGCAGGTTGGGGTCGCTGCTGGAAAGTCGGCCTGAACTGGCTCCCATCTGATTAAAGGAAGTATGAATGCGGCCAGTGCCTGGATTGATCAAAAGCGGCAGAGTGTCCACATAAGTGGATTTGAGTTTGCCAAGCTGCCGGTACTCCACAATCTGCTCTACCACCGGGTCGGCACCACGCAGGGCTTCCAGGGTTTCTTTGTCGGTCGAATACTTGCCTTTGGCGGTCTTACGGCCCCCCTTCAGGCCCAGCTTGCCGAATAAGACCTGGCCTAATTGTTCGGTCGAGTTGATATTGAACGGGTAGGTCGCGGCGGCGTAAATATCCTTTTCGAGGATTTGCATTTTCTCATAGAGGGCGGTCGAAATGGTCTGCAAGCTCGGCACATCCACCGCCACCCCGCAAAGCTCCATCGTCGCCAGCACCGGCACAAGCGGCATTTCGACTTCCTCGAAAAGATGCAGCAAACCGTCTCGCGCCAGTTGAGGCCGCAGGTCATCCACCAGTCGCAAGGTCATATCGGCGTCGGCACAGGCGTAAGGCGCGGCAATTTCAATCGGCACGAGGTCGAAAGTAGTCTGCCGTTTGCCCGTACCGATCAATTCCTCGATATGGGTCATTTCGTGGCCGAGCCGGTTGAAAGCCAGGTCTTTGAGGCCAGCCTTGAGCAAGCCGATCAATTGCGCCGCCAGCATCACGTCGAACTCGACCGTTACTTTGCGTAAATCCCAGCCCGCCCGGTGCAAAATCATCAGGTCGAATTTCGCGTTGTGGGCTACTTTCTTGATCTTAGGGTCGAAGAAAGCCGGGCCTAGCACCTCGCGCACTTCGTCCCAACTCAGTTGATCGGGCATCAGTTCGGCCCCGGTCGCGCCGGTATGCCGCAGGGGAATATAATAAGCTTCGTTGGGAGCAGGTGAGAGCGAAAGGCCCACCAGTTCGGCCCTGTTCGCATCCAGACCGTCCGTTTCGGTATCGAAGGCAAAGCGTTCGGCTTTCATCAACCGTGCGGCCAGCTTTCGCAAAGCGTCCGGCGTGCGCACCGCCTGATACTCGACTCCTTCCGGCAGACTGCGAGCGACCTCCGGCTTGAACGGCTCACTCGTCACTTTCGGCAACGGCGCGGCTTCGGCTTCGGTCTCGCCAAACATCGAAAGCTGACCGTTCTTGCGGGCTTTGGGCTTGGAGGTTTTGGTATCCAGGCCGGGAGTTGGCGGCGGAGAACCTTCGGAGGCTGACGGGCCGCTAATAAGAGCCACATTGTTAAGCTTGCCCACCAGCGAATTAAACTCAAGTTCGCGGAAGATTTCAATCACCCGCGCCCGGTTAACCTGCCCGGCTTTTGCGCTTTCGATGTCCAGCTTGAGGGGTACATCGGTGACAATCGTAGCGATGCGTTTACTCTGGATCACCTGAGCGCGGAACGCCCGGATACTCTCCTGAGCTTTGGGCGGTTTAATTTCGTCCAGGTGATCCAGGATATTTTCGATATGGCCGTATTGATTGATCAAAGTCGTGGCTGTCTTGTCGCCTACGCCCGGTACATTGGGAATATTATCGCTTTTGTCGCCCACAATCGCTTTGTAGTCCGGCACAAACTCCGGCCCAAACCCGTACCGCTCGATTACACCGGCGGTATCGAAGTAACGCGCATCCTGGAAGCGGGCTTTTGGCCCCGCGCCGGGCAAGACCGCCCGCGTATGCTCGTTGACGAGTTGCAATAGGTCGTTATCGCCGGTCACGATCAAGGCTTCCAGGCCACGCTGGTTGGCCTGAACCGCCAGCGTGCCGATCACATCGTCGGCCTCGAAACCTTCCTGCTCGTAGATAATAATGCCCATCGCCTCGACCATCTCGCGGATGCGCCCAAGCTGGCCCCGCAAATCGGCAGGCATTTCGCTCCGGTTAGCCTTGTACGCGCTGAATTCATCGTGCCGAAAAGTGCGTCCGGCATCGAAAGCCATCACGATATAATCCGGTGTATCGCGCCGCAGCACTTCCAGCAGCATGGAAGTAAAGCCAAAAGTAGCGTTGGTCAGTTCACCTTTGCTGGTCGCCAGGCCGCTTTTGATGGCGTGGTAAGCCCGAAAGATGATGCCGTAACCATCAATCAGCACCAACTTGCCCTGAACACTCGTTTCGTTCGTCTCTAATTGCGCCGCCTCTGTCATTTGGATTGCCGCCTCTCCACTCTAGCGTGGCCTCTTTTTAGCTCAAGAGGAAAAGTATCAGGTGCCGAGAAGAAAATAGGAATAGATCAATTCTAAATACAGCGATCTTTTGATTTTCTTTTCCTGGGAAAAAGAGCCATCGGCAGGGTTTATCTGCCCCTTCTTTACAATTTATTTTATTCTATTCTATACTGAGAGAATTATACATCATCCCTCACCGTCACATAAAATTATCCCCAGGCCCAGCAAGATGGGCCGGAGACAGCAAGCGGATTTATAGCCCTGAATGTTTTAGCGGTTCAGCCAGTCGCCGGAAGGATGATATTCAGCCTCACCCAGGTTCCGCCGAGTTTCGAGGCCAGCGTGGTAAACCCAGGCGTCGGTCTGGTGGGTCTGGCCCGCTTCGTCGGTGTAGCGCACCGGACGGACTACCCGCAAGTACCAGCCTGTATCGCTGGCCGCCTCGTATTCTTCCAGGCTATCCACATTCGCCAGCACTTGCTCGTAAACATCCCAGCGCACATAAACCAGGTTCCCAACTACTTCGTCGGCCTCGGTAGCCTCTGGTGCATCGAGCAGGAAAGGATAAACTCGAATATACATTCGGTGGGCGGGCAGTCTGGCCGGAATTTCCCGGTCGGTGCGACCTTCGAGGTAAATCTGCCAGTTATATTCGCCTGTTCGCAGCGTGCCATAAACAAATAGCGGTAGGTAAGGGGTTTGGGTTGGTTCGTTCAAAGCAACGTCTTCCTTTTGCTTTTAGTAATTCAAGCTTCAATTCCCGACTTTAATTCCCGGCTAACTACGCCAGACAAAGCCTTGATGCCCGCCCCGGTCTGAAAGTTTGCTCAACCCTTTGCCATCCACACCGATTTTGTACAGACCTTGACCGCCCAGGAAAGCGATAGATTGACCGTCACTGGCCCAGGACGGTTGCGGTTCGTCCTCGAAAAGACTGGTTAGCCTTTTAAGGTCGGAGCCGTCGGCTTTAATCAGCCACAGGTCGAATGGGATACCGTGGACGGCGGTACTTGTGGCGGGCTTATTGATTGCGGAGGTGTGGCCCAGGCTCAGACTAAAATTCATCAGGCCAAGCGGAGCGGAAGCCCTGCCAGTAGTCTTCTGGCCGGAAGGTTGACCCGTTTGGCCGCCAGGAGTAGGCGTGAAATAGTCCGGCCCACCCGCGGACGAAAACACAATCAGTTTGCCATCCGGCGAAGGACGCGCCCAGGCCAATGCCACAAAACCTTTATCTCTGCCCGCCACAGTGGTACTCTGGCGGGTTTGCAGGTCATACAGCTTCAAAGCCGTCTCGTAGCTGCCGCTACTGGCGATAGTTTCGATATAAAGCACCCTTTTGCCATCGGCCAGAGGCGTACCCTTTTTAGCGTCCATGAGCAACGTCTCGCGCTTGCCGGTCGCAAACTCGTAGCGAACCAGGCTGATGTTCTCCCCAACAATCTGGCCGCCCGCGTCTCGCCTGGTCACGCGGGAATCGAAGTAGAGGAACTTACCGTCACTGGAAAAGGCCGGATTATCGAGGTAGCCCTGCGGCTCGTCGCGTTTGAGAAAAAGCTTGCTCGTGCCGGTTTTCAAATCCAGCAAGTAAAGGTCTTGCCCAATGATGATGTTTCCGGCATCGCCTTCCGGCTCCGGGCTGAAAGCATAGATCATCTGCGTGCCGTCGGGTGAAAGAGCGGGAGAGGTCGCAATCGCCAGAGCCGCGCCTTTGGTCAGTTGCTTGCCGCCCAGGTCGCGCTGAGTAACCGGCGGAACAGCGGGCGTTCCGGCCCCACCCTGCCAGATGTTGCTATCCTTGACCCAAAAAATCTGGCCCTGGATGTTCTGGCCGGTCGGCGGCGGCGCAACAACCGTAATCTGACCGTCCGCACCACGAGTCGGGCCAGGCCCACCGGGAACCGCGCCGACCCCGTTTCCGGCTCCAACGCCGTTTGCAGGCGTGGGATAAATCTTGGCTGGCGGCTGATTTTCATCGCCACAGGCGGCCAGCAGGCCCGCCACCAGCAAAGCGACCAGAGCCAGGGCCACGAATGCAGGTTTAGACTGCCGCCGCTTCACGCTCTTCCTCCTCTTCCTCGCTGGCACTTTCGGACGTCAGGTCTTCCGCCTCGGCGGTTTGCAACTCGACTGGCGTGATCGTTTCGTGGGTCGCTTGCGACAGGCTGCTGCGCGGGGTCAGGACTACCACCGGGCGTATGCTGGCTGCCGCCGCCGCCACCTCGTCCGGGTCGGGCAGTTCGTAAGGCATCACGTGGCCGCAAACAGTACATTTAGCGTTGTGCTTGCCCGAAAGGGACATCAGACCGTTACATACCGGGCAAGGCTGGGTAATCGGACGCTCCCAGACCGAGAAATCACACTCCGGGTAGCGCGAACAGCCGTAAAAAACCCGCCGCCGTTTGGTGTTCCGCATTACGATCTCGCCTTCGCCGCACTTGGGACAAAGCATGCCGATTTTCTTGAGAATTGGCTTGGCGTTGCGGCATTCGGGAAAGCCGGAACAGGCGATAAACCGCCCGAAGCGACCCATCTTGACGTACATCGGTCGGCCACATTTCTCGCAATCTTCCCCGGCCAGTTCCGGCTCCAGCGAAACCTTTTGCATTTCGGTTTCAGCCTTCTCAACTTCACCCTTGAAGGGATCGTAGAACTGCGCCAGCACCGGCACCCACTGCCGGGAACCATCCGCGATTTCGTCCAACTCGTTCTCCATATTGGAAGTGAAGCCGGAGTCTACGATGTCGGGGAAGAATTGCACTACCAGGTCGTTGACCAGCACGCCCAGTTCGGTCGGCACAAACTTCTTTTCTTCTTTGGTGACGTAATAGCGTTCCTGGATCGTTCCCAGGGTGGGAGCGTAGGTGCTGGGTCGCCCGATGCCTAGCTCTTCCAGAGTTTTTACCAGGGTCGCCTCGGTGAAGCGCGGCGGCGGTTGGGTAAAATGTTGTTCGGGCAAAAGCTCGACCAGTTGCAAAACCTGGCTCGTTTCGAGGGGCGGCAGAGCCTTCTTGCTCAGTTCATCCTCGGCTCCATCGTCCAGCCCTTCCTGATAGACCGCCAGGAAGCCGGGAAACCGAATTACCGAGCCGGTCGCCCGGAATAGATAAGTTTCAGCCGCAAGCGAAGCAACTGCCCCGTTTTGGCTTTTAGCTCCGGCCTTCTTAGCTCCATTTTTCGACCCTCCACTCCTGGCTCCGGCTCCTTGCGCCAGAATATCCACCGAAGTGTTATCAAGTTGGGCGGGCGACATCTGGCTGGCAACGAAACGCTGCCAGATCAGGCGGTAAAGTTTATATTGCTCCGGCGTCAAAAAGCCTTTGATTGTTTCCGGGTCGCGCTCGGCCAGGGTCGGACGAATCGCTTCGTGGGCTTCCTGAGCGTTCTTGGATTTTTTGGTGTAAACCGGCGGCGTTTCCGGCACATATTCCGCCCCATACCGCTTAGCAATAAGCTGGCGGGCTTCGTCCTGGGCCGAAACTGCCACGCTCGTACTGTCGGTACGCATATAGGAAATCAAGCCCTGCGTGCCTTCCTTGCCAATTTCGACGCCTTCGTAAAGCTGCTGGGCCACCGACATCGTGCGACGACTCGTATAGTTAAGCTTGCGACTGGCTTCCTGCTGCATGGTGCTGGTGGTGAAAGGCGCGGCGGGTTTGCGCTGGCTTTTGGTCTGGCGCACCTCCCCCACATCGTAAGAGGCTCCTTCCAGGTCGGCCAGAATCAGGCTGGTTTCAGCTTCGGTCTTGAGTTCGGCCCGCGTGCCGCTAATCGAGTGCAGAGCAGCCCGCACATTCACGTCTTTCTTGACTTTGCGAACCTCGGTCTGGGCCAGGAAATCAGCTTCGAGCGTCCAATATTCGACCGGCTCGAAGGCTTCGACCTCTCGCTCACGGTCTACAATCAGGCGCAAAGCTACACTTTGCACCCGGCCCGCGCTCAGGCCGCGCTTAACTTTCTTCCACAGAATCGGGCTAATCTTGTAACCGACTAATCGGTCGAGGATGCGGCGGGCTTGCTGGGCGTTAACCAGATTCATGTCAATATTGCGTGGGTGCTTTACGGCGTCTTTGATCGCTTCTTTGGTGATTTCGTGAAAGACGATCCGCCGGACTTTCTTTTTGCTTCCTTCCAGGCCGGTTGCACTGACCAGATGCCAGGCGATGGCCTCGCCTTCGCGGTCAGGGTCGGTCGCCAGCAGGATTTCGTCGGCTCCTTTGACATCTTCTTTGAGGGTTTTCACCAACGCTTTTTTGTCGCGTGGAATTAAATACTGTGGGTTAAATTCGCCGTCTACATCCACACCAAGTTTGCTCTTGGGTAAATCGCGCACATGGCCGTAGCTGGCCCGCACGATATAACCTTTACCCAGATACTTACCGATAGTCTTGGCTTTGGCAGGCGACTCTACAATTACTAACCTTGCGGCCATATCATACTTCCTTTACGGGCAGTGAACAGTGCCGCCCGACCAATTAAAAATGATTGCTGGTAAATAATTAATCTAATACTCGCAGCCGTTCTAAATATACCACTTCCCCAAAGTGCCTACTTTATTGTTTGATTAATCTTCGGCTGCACAAAACAGAGGTAAATCAATACTTTCTTACTTATTTCCTTCTTTATAATACTACGCACAACGCTCAGAAAAGTTTTAAGCTCCAACTGAGCCTGACAAAACGTGACTATACGCGACTGGCCCGGCCAGTGTCAAGCGGCTTATTGCACCTGCGGCGTTATTAGGCTCCCGGCTCGATCTAATTTTACCCTTTTCTAACAAAATCCAGGAATGTTAGTGGTACGCACTCTGCTAAAATTAGGATCACACGAGCCAGGTCTGAGGAAGGCCAGGCCGGGACACCCGGTTTTCTGACGAGAGAAGGGGCAGAGATGATTTATACCGATTATAGTAGCCGGGTGGCGGCTAACTGTTTTACACCGGGCCGCGGCGGGCAGCGGGTGCGCGTGCTAATCGCGCATAACACGGGCGGGCCTGCCGACCGCAACTATGCGGGCCAACCCTACCAGGAAGCCCGGCGTATCAGCGATAACGCCGCTAACTATCTTACTTCCAACACCCGGCAGGCCAGCGTACATTGGGTGGTGGGAGCCGAAGCCGCCGGTGCGCCGCTCTACCGGGTGGTGCCGGAAGCCAATACTGCCTACCACTGCGGCGGCAATCCTCCGCAATTCCCCTCGCGCTGGGTAGAACCTGGCACCGGACAGGCTTTTAGCGGCTTCAATCTCAACCAGGTTTCTATCGGGATCGAACTGGTCGGCCTGGAAAACGAAACGCCAGGGCCGAACCAGTTAGGCCAGCTTAAAACTCTGGTACAGGAAATTGTCGGGCGTTACCCTATTCTAAAAGAAACCGGGCGAATTGCGGCCCACGCCACCCTGGAAGGCGACCGCCGAGACGGGTTGAACTGGGTTAATCAGGCTCAAAGCTGGGCCAGGGAGGTAAACAACGTGACACCACCGCCACCGCCACCGCCACCGAATGACCCTAATCGCTGGGTTCCGCCGGAAACCGGCTTCGAGGTCAATAACGCTTACGGCTTTTTAAATTACTGGCGCACTAGCGGCGGTCTGCCGGAATTTGGCTTTCCTTTAAGCGGCGCACGCCGACAAAATGGAAATCCTAACATTGTCGAGCAATATTTCGAGCGAGTGCGCCTGGAATATCATCTCGATGATAAGCGGATTTACCGGGGCCGGATCGGGGCGGAATTGCTCGCTCTGCTCGAACAGCGCGGCCCAGTCTAAATCGCTCGGCCTGGCCGTCTTAACGGGCCCCTTCAAAAAGTTAGATGCAATCCCCGGCGCAGCAGGTCGAGGGCCGTCACGAAAAGAATGATCAGCACTAGCCGGTTGAAAAATGCCTGGCTGACATAAGGCCGCGCTCTGGTGCCAGCATACAAACCGGCCAGCGAAACCGGAATAAAGCTTACGGCCAGGCCGATGCGCTCCCAGGTGAAAAAACCCAGCAGCCCAAAGCTAACAAACTGGTAAACCCCTAGAAAGAGAAACAGGACATTCAGGTAATAGACAAATTGCTGCTTTTCGAGGCGTAAAGTGTGCAGGTAAGGTGCCAGCGTCGGGCCACTCACGCCGGCCAGCCCGTTTAGCAAGCCCGTCGCCAGACCAACAACGAGGGCCAGATTACGGGCATAGCGTGGATTTGGACGCCATTCCTTGCGGGCTTTGTCGGTCAGGACAAACACAATCAAGAGGAGGCCCAGCGCAGTCAGAATAATAGAGGGATCGAGGGAGGCCAGCAAGGTCGCTCCCACCAGTGTACCAACCAGACCCGTCGCCAGGAGAGGCAAGACCGGCCCTAGCTTGAGCGGCACGCGGTCTGCACCCCGCCCGATCCGCCATACCAGCAGGACGCAGTTGAGAAAGCTTGGAATGCTAATTGCCGTGACGGCTGTACGAGAGTTAGTCAGGATGGTCAAGGACGGCACACCCAGCACGTTAAAGCCAAAACCAATTATGCTCTGTAAAAACGCGCCACAAAAAAGAATGATCGAAGCGATCAGGTAGGTGACAGGCTCTAACATAGGTAGTTCTCGCTGAAAATAACAAAGAGAGGACTAGAAAAGCTAATCCTCTCTTTCGGCTCTGGTTTTCTTTCTTTAAGCTCGGTACGGTGGGCGCGGGCTACTTCTGGGCGGTAGCCGCCACGAACTTAACGTTGAGCTTCTTCATCAGGCGCGACTTGCGGCGGGCAGCCTGGTTTTTATGAATGATGCCCTTCTGGGCCGCCTTGTCTAGCTTGCTGACGGCCAGGCGCACGGCTTCCTCGGAAGTTTCTTGCTCGTTTGTTGCTATTACCGCGACAGCACTCTTGATATAAGTTTTGAGCGAACTACGCACGGGCCGATTGCGCTGAGTCTTGCGGGCGTCCTGCCGGATAGACTTAATGGCCGATTTAACGTTTGCCAACCGAAATAACCTCCTGAACCTCAAACAACAAAAGTTTTCTTTTCGTTTACACAGGCTGGTATTATACCAAACCGCCCACCGAAACACAAGCTGATTTTTGCTCCTCTGGCAGGATCGGCCTATTTTGAATTCGGGTCAAAATTCCTATAGACATGTACCAAGTTTAATTGTATTCTTTTGGTCAGGTATATTATAATGTTCTAGGTATATATAATTGCTCTAAAAAGTAGAGGTAGTGTTGGTAAATGATTGATATTAGCATTTTACCTTCCAATGTGCTTGTCGCCCTTGCCACTGGCCGCAAAGAACTGGCCCGTCCTACCCTGGTTAAATTAGTTCAAGCTGAACCGCACAACGTCCTTCACTGGCTGTGTTTGGCGGTAGTTTTGCCTCGTGCCCAGGCGATCCTGGCTCTGCAACGGGCGTTGCATCTGCAACCCGACCACGAACCGGCCCTACGCCATCTGGTGCGGCTAAGGGAAGCCCCGGTCGGTGAAATTTCGCTCGAACTGGGCGATCTGGGCCTGATAGCCGAACCGGAAGCCGAAGAAGCCCCCCTTCTTTTCGAGAACGAGCAACCGACTTTCCAATTGCCTCGCCGTTCGATTTCGCCTGAACTGGCCGGATTGACCGAAGCCCGGTTTGGCGACGAAACAGCGACGATGCCCCAGGCTTTTCGGGAGCTTTTAAGCTTTCCTGGTTATGGCAAAACCGAAGCCGTTTCGCTTTCGGCAATCCTGGCTGAACCGGCCCCCTTCCAAAGTTCAGTTAAAGTGAACGACCGAACGACTTCCCGAAGTTCAGTTAAAGTGGACGACCGGCCTTCCCTGCAAAATTCGACTATGTTAGAAGAACGACCTACGCCGCGAAACAACAAAAGAGTTGAAGAGCGGCCTTTGTTTGCCAATGTGCCTGCTTCGCTTACTCCTTCTTACCAAAGAATGTCACCCTTGCAGCCCTCGATTTCAAGAAAACCGCTTATTACAAATTCACTAAACGCTGCTCCGCCCAGGCCGAAACCTGCCGCCTTTGTAGGGCCAGAACTTGCCCCACCTGTTGAAACGACCTTCTTGAATAGTTCCGCCGACTCTGGCGGCGCGACTGGCTGGCCCAGCTATCAAACGGTTCCGGCAAAACCTGCCTTGCCGCCGAGGATGCCCAAGCTAAATCTAGGGCCGCGTCCGCAACTGGGAGCCTCGCCGGAACCGTTATTTGGTTTTACCGGCTTTGGGTTGCTAATTATGCTGGTTTTGCTGGTGGTAGCAGTGCTTTTCGTAGTAATGGCTATTTCCCGCTAGGTTACTACAGCCTTTCGTACCACGCGATGATGTAAATTACCAACAATTCCACCCACCAGAATAAACAAAGGCCGGGCGAACCTGCACCCGGCCTTTGTTTATTCTCAGCTAGAACTACACCTTGACGGTCGCGCCGAGCAGGTTCAGGGCCGTCTTTTCAAGAATATCCGTGGCCGTCACGATCTGGCGGATGTCCACCTTTTCGTCGGTAGTATGGGCATCGCTGAGACTTCCAGGGCCAAAGACGACCGCTTGCTGGTTGCCGGTCAGAACGGCCAGCATTGCGGCGTCGGTATAGGCCAGGAAGCCCAGGTGTTGGGCCGCCTCGCCCGTGACTGCCCGGTAAGCTTCATCGAAGGCGGCCAGAAGGGGCGAATTAGCCGCACATTCAACCGGCGGGCGGTCGGCGGATTGCGCCTTTACGCGGTACTCCACACCCGGTACTTTAGCCGCCGCTTCCTCGGCTACTCTTTCGACTAGCTCATGCACAGCCTGGCCGGTGAAAGGCGGCGGAATGCGGCAATCAATCTCGGCCCGGCAGATTTCCGATACGATGTTAGTTTTAACGCCGCCTTCTAAGCGCGACACAATCAGGGTAGGCCGTCCCAGCAAAGGATGAGGCTGGGACATCCTGGCGGCCAGACCTTCGGCGGCTTCGTACCAACCTAGAATAGCCTGAGCCATTGCCCGATTTGCATCCGCGCCAATTTGCGGATTAGCCGCGTGCGCTCCTTTGCCTAAAAATGTCACCTCGAACCAGTAAGCTCCTTTTTGAGCCGTGTTTAGCTGGCAATTCGTCGGCTCCATCGTCAAAAGATAAGCGTCCGAGGGTATCGCGCCCTCTTTGCCCAGCGCGTGCGACCCTTTCATGTAAGCTTCCTCTTCGTCAATCGTGCAAGCCAGCACCAAGTCGCCCGCCAGAGCAATGCCGCTTTGCTGGATGCGGGCCAGGGCCAGCATAGCCGCCGCCGTACCACTTTTCATATCACACGAACCGCGACCGTAAAGCAAATCGCCCACGATTTCACCGCCAAACGGGTCGTGCTGCCATTTCTGGCGTTCGCCAATCGGCACTGTATCGAGATGCGCGATCAAAACGAGGGGAGGGCCACCCGCACCGCGCACCCGGCCCAGCACATTGGCCCGCGCTCCTTCGACTGGCCGTACTTCGGTTTCAATCTGGTGGGCCTGCAACCAATCAGCGATGTAGCGACCGAGAGCTACTTCGTCGCCAGTTGGATTCTCACTGGGGATGCGTACAAGAGCTTGCGTTAGTTCAATCGCGGCGGATGGGCTAAAAATGTCGCTGCGCATGTCATTCCTCCTAAGCTTAATCTACAGATTCTTCATTTAGATATTAACACGCTTTCGGGTAGCATCGTAGCAATCGTCGCATGAAAATGTAACACCCCTGTAATGTAATTTATGTAATAATATTAGCAGAAACGGCTAATACAAGTACTATGAAGTTATTTCATTCCGAATATACAAAGCGTTTTAGACAAACTTTTTTAGACGTTAAATGGGGCAGCACTAATGAGATGGTTCAGTCGCTTGCGCATTCGCAATAAATTTTTTTTAATTGGACTTTTGAACATTCCATTTGCTTTTTTGATAGCAGGGGCCGGGGTATGGGGCATTAGTCAGATGGACTATTTGCTAAAATCAATTGAAAACAAAGATTTGATGGCAATTTATAGCCTTAGCCAGACTAAAACTCTGATTCTGGAAGCACGAATTGCCGGACGCCAGGCATTATTAGAAACTGATCCGATCCCAATTCAAACTAACAGCGATACCTCAAGGAATAAGCGTGATCAAGCTCTGGCTCAATGGCAAATATACCTCGCCTTACCTCTCACTGAAGCTGCAAAGACGGCTTCAAAGAGTTTTGACCAGAATTTTAGTAATTTTGTCAATGAATACGAGCAAATTCTAGCTCTGGCCCGCAATCATACTGCCCAAAATCAGGCGGAGGGCGTGGCTTTACTAAATCAAAATAACGGTCGCAATCTTATTGCCAATCTTGATAATTTGATCGCTCTTCAAAAAAATGAGGCTCTCGCAACTGAAAAAGAAGCAAGAATTACCCGCGAGGATCTTAACATTCTTATTCCAGGTTTTACGGGCGTCATGTTAATTTTATTCTTCGCCGCGATTGCCTGGTTAGCTAGAATTGTAAGTAAGCCTATCATTGAGACTAAGCGAATAGCTGTGAGTATTGCTAACGGTAATCTTGCCGAACGAATAAAAGTTAATTCAAAAGATGAGATCGGTGAACTAGGTCAGGCTTTTAACCAGATGGCGGCTAATCTGGCATTCGCTCAAAAAACTCGTCAAGAGATTAGTGAAGTCGTCAAGAATAATGTTATGCAAATGACCACCCAGTTGAGGAATACAGCTTACCAGCAAAGCAGCGGAAGCGAAGAGCAAGCCACTTCGATCTTACAGGTTAATCTTTCGGTGAAAGAGCTAAATGCCGCGGCTACAAATATCGCCATTTTAGCCGAGCAGGTAAGCCAGGCGGCCCGCATAGCGGCTTTAGACAGCCATCAAATTGAACAAACAACTCATCTTGCCGTGCTTCAAAGTAACCGTGGGGTAGAAGCGGTAGCCAGCACTAGCCAGATCAGTCAGCAGGTAGCCAACCTCTACGAGCAATTAGTAGAGAACATGCACGCCCTGAGTGCAAAAACAGCCAGTATGCAGCTAATTCTGGATTTATTAAATTCTATTTCCCAACAAACTCATATTTTATCCTTAAACGCAGCAATAGAAGCCGCTGGTATTGGGGTAGGAGCAGAGCGTTTTGCTGTGATAGCACAAGAAGTACGAAACCTGGCTTTGAATGCCAGCACTGCCAGCAAGGAAGTGGTAATAATGGTGCAAGAAATTACTCAAACTGCCCAGACTGCCCTGGCAAATGCTCAAAACGGTAGTTTAAAAGCCATAGAACTGGCACAAACTGCTCTGGAAGCCGGTCAGGTAATTGAAATGTTACAAGAAGTTACCCGTCAGTCTGAACAGCAAGCTAATTCTTTCACTACCACTGCTCAAAAAACTCACGAATTAACAACTGTAATTAAAATTTCGGCAAATCAGCAGCGAACCTCAAATCAGCAGGTATTGGAAGCGTTGAACGGATTAAGTGCCATAGCGCAGCAAATAGCCGAAGGCAGTCATTTTGTATCAGACACTGCTCAAAATCTTGAGGATGTAACGCGGTCTATCGAAATGGTCTTAAACTAAAAATCTGCCTCCGTCGTTTGTATTTGAATAGTAAGAGTTCAGACAGCCTTACTTCTTCAAATGCTGTTACACTCTGTCACTGTGTCAGGGTCTGTTACCATCGGTCAAATCCAATGACGTTCGATTACAGCATGTTACCGCTCGTTCAGGCCCGGTTATGGCCTGTTACGACCGCACCTACGGCCTTAAAAGCGTAAGCTTGCGCTATTTCAACGCTGCCGGGACTGCTTTAGATGGCCGGTTCGGAGAGGATTGGCATTTAATAAGGCCGCTGTCGTGGTGCGGCTCAAAGTGTGATTCTAATTGACCCTCCCGGCGTTTTGGTGTAAAGTTAGGGCCGAACGCACTTATTAACTGCCTAAAACCGGGAGAGATTTAGACGCCATGCCAGAAGAAACAATTGAGACAAAGCTGGCTCGGATTGAGACGATGGCAAACCGGGGCCTCAAGCCTGCCGCCGCTCAGATGAGCCGATTAATTTTAGAAAAGAACCCTCGCAACATCCAGGCGTTGGTCTGGCTGGCCCGTACTACCACCCAAACAGACGAAGCCGAGAAAGCCGCTCGCCAGGCTGCCCTACTCGATCCCAATAACCCACTCGTGCGTGAGTTGCAGGCGACCCGGCAAACCCAGAACCAGCCTCAAACGCCGGTAGGGGTCGGGGCAGGCTTCAACCCCTACAGCCCGGCCACGGGCAATTACGCGCCGCCGGGTTTTCAGGACTTCCGCCCCGATATTGCACCTCCTTCCGGCGTCGCACCTCAGATGAACGAAACTCGACCGTATGGGGCGACCAACGGCAGCAGCTATACCGCCCCCGGTATGCCTCAGCAACCTTCCTCTTACGACTACCTGCGCCCTCTCAACAACAGCGTGGCTCAACCTTCGCTCGATCCTTACGCGCCCGCCTCTCCGCAACCTGTCCCGGTCGCAAAAGCCAACCGCCGCACGAACCCGGCCAATTTGCTGTTCGGTCTGCTTTTCCTGGTAGCGGGCCTGGGCGCGGCGGTCTTCTGGACACTTCAAGTACAGGACTACAACTCGGATATTGCCAAACCAACCAGCCCACTGCCCGGCCAGGTGATTGAGCTTTCTAAGTCCAACCTGAAAGCTGACCTGAAAGGGCCGGAACCGCGCAGCTACAGAATTTACGAGGGAACTTTTAACACGCTGGCTCCCCTGATTGGCGACGCCAAGAACAACCAGCAGCTAACCCGCAACGCGGTCGTCTTGAATGTTACGCCGGGCGGACGGCTGGCTTCGGTCGAAGTGCAATCGCCCAACAAAGGTAGCGCGGTCAACAATAACACCCAGGCCGGTCTCCTCGGCTACGGGGCTGCCGCCGATTGGGGCCTGACTGCCCTTAGTGCAATCCTGGCCCTGCTAGGGCTGCTCCTGCTGGGCCGGGCCTTCACCAAACCCCGCCTTGCCTGAAATAGAGGCGCGGCACGCTAAAAGTTAGAATAAAAATCGGAAAAATTAATTTTTCCGATTTTTATTCTATAATCTTGTAACCGGGAGGAAACGACAAATGCAGATGCCTTCGATGCGCGTGGACGGCAAAGTAGCCCTCGTGACGGGCGGCGGAAGTGGCATTGGCCGGGCGGTCGCCGAGGGACTGGCTCATTTCGGTGCGGACATGATTATTACCGAGATCGATTCTAAAATGGAAGTCGGGCAGACTGCCGCCCGCGAAATTGCCGAGGCGACCGGCAAGAAAGTGCTGGCTCTCCCGCTTAATCTGCCCGACCTGGCAAGCATTGACCGTATGACGGTCGAAGCGGTCGCTCAGTTAGGCCGGATTGACATTCTGGTCAACAACGCCGGGATTCAAATCGCCAAACCTGCCCTCGAAGTAACCGAGGCCGATTGGGACGCCGTGCTGGACACGAACCTCAAAGGAGCTTTTTTTGTCGCGCAGCGGGTAGCAAAGGAAATGATCAAGCACAAGTTCGGGCGGATTATCAATATGGCTTCTCAGAACGGATTGGTGGGTTACTACAATCGGGCCGCTTATTGTTCGGCAAAGGCTGGAATGGTCAACCTGACCCGTGTGCTGGCGATAGAATGGGCCGAATATGGCATCAATGTCAACGCCCTGGCCCCCACTTTTATCAGGACGCCCCTGGGTGAACAAACTTTCAAAGACCCCAAGATTTACAACGATTTGATCTCGCGGATTCCTCTCGGTCGGGTCGGCGAACCGGAAGAACTGATCGGCGCGGTCGTCTTCCTGGCTTCGGATGCCGCGTCGCTCGTCACCGGCCACACCCTGGCGGCAGATGGCGGTTGGACGGCCATGTAACGACCTGACCGCAATTGCCCTCACTTATCTACAGGCTGTTCCTTCAGGTGTTAATGTTTATACTACTAAAAGTTTCCCGGAAACAGGAATGAAGGAGGATTACCGGGTTGATATAGAGGTCAAATCAGGCAGAGCTTTTATTTAAGAACAGGCTAAGTATGGAACAAAATCAATTAGAAACCCTTGTAGGTCTGCTTAGTAGTAACCGCTTCAAGTTGCGTGAAGAAGCTGCTCACAAATTAGGGCAGTTACGTGAAGGAAGTGCAGTCGAGCCTCTCATAAAAGCTTTGCACGACACAAGCGCTAATGTTCGCGCACAAGTCGCTCTGTCTTTAGGCATACTCCGTGATAAAAGGGCGGTTAATCCTCTTCTTGAAAGTCTGAAGGATAAGAATCAACATGTAGCCGGTCGTGCGGCGGAAGCGTTAGGTGATATTGGAGATGCAAGAGCAGTTAGTGAACTTGTTAGGGCTATTGAACAAGAAGGTAGTAAATTCTTGGATAAGGCTATAGGCAGCTTAGGAAAATTTAAAGCTTTAAGTGCGGTAGAGCCTTTGATAAAACTCCTAAAACATCCTGATGGGATAATTAGGTCAAGTGTAGCGAGAGCTTTACAGGAAATAGGTTCTGACAGGGCAATCGAACCACTGGTAGAGACTTTAGACGATGAGGACGGTCAAGTACGGCAAAACGTGATTTATGCTCTTAGCACTCTAAATGCCTCCTGGGCAGTAGATAAGATCGCTAAATATTTAAGCGATCCAGACGAAGATATACGTCGGGGTGTTGTAGTAAGTTTGGTCGCTTTTAAGGCTAAAGAGTACCTTGAACCTCTGATAAATATAGCTCTAAACAAAGCAGAGACAAAATATGTACGCGATGGTGCGATTTATGCTTTGGGGCAGCTAGGCGATAGAAGGGCGGTAAAGCCGTTGTTACAAATCTTGCGGGAGGATGAGGATGAGTATATCCAAACAAGTGCTGTTGAATCAATGGGTAAACTCGGTGGTGAAGGGGTCGTTGAGCAGTTAAGGGAAACCTTAGTTACAACATGTAGCCCATATGTTTTTCAGGCTGTGAATGAGGCTTTAAAGCATTTATTAACTTCTTGATATATGGCCGCATATGTACTCGGTGAATCAGGTGATTTGCAAGCTATTCCTATATTACACAGCGTGCAGCAGTATGATACTGGTGTAACTTCAAATAAATTGAAGGTAAATCACAGCGCGGCAGAAGCCTTACGAAAGTTAATGCGCTTACTTAAAAAAGACCTCAGTTGAGGGCCTTTGTGCTGTACTAGGTTCACTAGCAGAACCTGGGGGTAGTGAGGTTTTTGAGCCAATTAGTCAGATTATAGATCAATACGATAGCGAAACCGATGTGCATTGCTATGCAATTGGATTAACCACCACTCGCCAAAATAACCCGCCTTGTTCTAACTTGTAGTACCTGGCACCGTTCCATCTCCCCACTAACGCATCCATTAGCCGCTTTTGCCAGACCCGCCCACGCCCTCCTGCCGCCTCGCTTATTTTGGGACGAGGCAGAGGCAGAATAAGGAATTTTTAGGATAAAAAGCCCGGCAGAAAGTTCGCCGGGCTTTTTATTCGGCTCTAGCTGTAACCAGCTTCTCACCAGGCAATTTGGTTCCCTCAGCCGGAAGTTCGAGGGCGGGCGACGACCCGGCCCGGTAGAGTACCAGCAGCAGCACCAGGGTCATCAGGCTGGAAAAGAGACCGGCCCAATATTCGCTCCGGCCTGCCGGTCGTAGCCGCAGCAGGTAGGGTAGCACTCCCAGCACCAGCACCAGTATCACGGCCAACGCCCGGCGTTCTCCGGGCCGGAACGAAGCGGAAAGGGCCAGGGCCGTCAGCAGAGGCAACAGTAGCGCGACCATTTCATAGCTGTAACCACAACCCGACCAGCGTCAGGAGCGAGAGCGCGGCCAGTAACAGGAGCGTGGGAGCTTTAGTTTGCAGACTTTCATTGACAAAACGAACTCCGCTTGAACTGAATTAGTAGAACGTATCGGCTTCGTTATCTTTGATTATACACTACCTCCTTTACAACGCAAAAGCTTTGACAGAGCCTTTGCCGCAATAATATAATAATTCCATTCTAAGAAACACTGTTCCATTTCCCACCAACCAGAATATACTCTCAAGAACGAAGGGAGATTTCGAGCATTGCCTGGTTTTGACTACTCTCAGCTAGCGAAAGACAAGCCGCTTCGAGGTGTGCGCGTAATCGAGATGGGCCAACTGCTGGCCGGGCCTTTTTGCGGGCGCATCCTGGCCGAATTCGGAGCCGAAGTAATCAAAATCGAGGCTCCCGGCAAAGGCGACCCCTTGCGGGTCTGGCGCGGCATGATGGAAGAAACCGGCACGTCGCTCTGGTGGTATGTGCAGAGCCGCAACAAAAAATCCGTTACGCTGGATATGAACCTGGCTCAGGCTCCGGCCCTGGTCAAACGGCTACTCGAATCGGCGGATGTCCTGCTGGAAAATTTCAAGCCTGGCACGATGGAAAAATGGGGACTGGGCTGGGAAGACGTTCACCGGCTTTATCCGCGCCTGGTGATGACCCGCGTTTCGGGCTGGGGTCAGACCGGGCCGTACAAAGATAAACCCGGCTACGGCTCTATCGGTGAATCTATGGGCGGGCTACGCTACCTGACTGGCGTGCCGGGCCAACCGCCCGTTCGTACCGGCATCTCTATCGGCGACTCGCTTTCGGGAATGTGGGCCGCTATCGGTACACTTATGGCGATCTACCACCGGGACGCCAGGGGTGGGGCCGGCCAACTGGTAGATGTAGCCCTCAACGAAGCAGTCTTTAATATGATGGAAGGAATGTTGCCGGAGTTTAGCTGGTTAGGGGTCATCCGCGAACGAACCGGGGCGGCCATGCCCGGTATTTCGCCCTCGAATACTTACGAATGTCAGGACGGCACTTATATTGTGATCGGCGGCAACGGCGATAGTATTTTCAAGCGGTTTATGCGAGCTATCGGTCAGCCCGCAATGGCGGACGACCCGCGCTTTGCCAACAATAACCTGCGCGTCAAAGCCAACGCCGAAATTGACAGCGTGATCGGCGAATGGGCGGCCCGGCACAATTACGCCGAGGCTATCGCCATCCTGGACGCGGCGGGCGTCCCGGCAGGGCCGATCTATTCGATTGCCGACATCGCGGCTGACCCGCATTTCCAGGCTCGTAACATGATCCAGGAGCGCGAAGTACCGGGAGTTGGCTCGCTGAAAATACCCGGTATCGTGCCTCAACTCAGCGAGACGCCCGGCACGACCGAATGGCTCGGCCCGCGACTTGGTGAGCATAACCGCGAGGTTTATGGTAGCCTGTTGGGTGTTGACGAAGCCACCCTGGAAGAATGGGCGGCGGCAGGGCTAGTTTAACCCGTACAGGTTACAGGCAGGACTAACAAATATGACGACTCAACTAGGCCACTTAGACTTAAACGCGCCGGAGCAGGAGCAGGAGGAAATGCTGGAAGTGGCAAGCCTCGAACACGGCATAATTGGTGGTCGAATACTGCGCTATCTGGGTAATTACGTCGAGGACAACGAGTTAGGTTACGTCTTTAATGCCCAGACTACTTTTGCTCTAGTCGGCACCCCGCCTGCTCGCTATCCTGACGGAGCTTTCGTTTCTAAAGACCGCATGCCTGCCAATCATCGTGTCGAAGTTGATTTCGCCCCAGACCTGGCTGTTGAAGTCGTCTCAAAGAACGACACTTATTTCGGTATCGTAGATAGGGTAATTCAATATCAAAAGTCGGGTGTAAGACTGATCTGGATAATAGACCCACTCGGCGAAGGGGTGGACGTTTATCGTCTGGCCGATGGCCTCAAGTCGCAATCGCTGCTGGGCGACGATGAACTGGACGGCGAAGATGTAATTCTCGGCTTCAAGCTACCCGTAAAACTGCTTTTCACGAAATAAGTGGGCAAAAGTCCGATGAACCTACCCTCTCAGGCTTATATAACCGAAGTGGGGCCGCGTGATGGCCTGCAAAACGAGAAAGAACTGATTCCGGCTCAGGCCAAGATCGAACTGATCGAGCGGTTGGCCGCCACCGGCCTATCCAGCATCGAATATACCTCCTTCGTCAGCCCGCGCTGGGTTCCCCAGATGGCCGACGCCGAAGCGGTCGCTGCCGGAATCAACCGTAGGCCCGGCACAAATTATCAGGCTCTGGTGCTGAACCGTCAAGGTTTGGAGCGGGCCTTAGCAGCGGGGGTCAACTCGGTGGCCCTGGTAGTAGCCGTCAGCGAAACGCTCAATCGAAAAAATATGAACGCCGGGGTAGCCGAAGCTCTCGAAAATTACCGGCCTCTGGTCGCGGAGTGCCGGGCGGCAGGGGTAGCCGTGGCCGGTTATGCCTCCACTGCCTGTGGCTGTCCTTACGAAGGCGAGGTTCCCCTGGCGCACGTTCTGGCGGTCGTCCAAAGCTGGGCCGAGATGGGCGTGGAAAGCATCGTGCTGGCCGATACCATCGGGTCGGGCCATCCCCGGCAAGTGCGAGAACTGTGCGAAGCCGCCCTGGAAATCGTACCGGCGGCCAAACTCGGCGTTCACTTCCACGATACCCGTGGAATGGCCCTGGCAAACTCGTTAGCGGCTCTCGAAAGCGGGATCAGCCGCTTCGATGGTTCGGTTGGAGGGCTAGGTGGTTGCCCGTTTGCGCCCGGCGCACAGGGTAACAGCGCGACCGAAGACCTGGTTTTTATGCTCGAAGAGATGGGCGTCTCGACCGGGATTGACCTGGATGCGCTGATCGAATGCGCAAAGCTGGCCGAACGACTGGTAGGCCGTCCGCTACCCGGCCATGTTAAAAGCGTCAAGCAACTCCGGCTCGTAAAACAAATTCAAAATTCTTGAATATCTCCGGCCCTCGCCAGGGCCAGCCGAACCGAAAGCACTACAAACTAAACGCACTACTAAAGCGAAACGCATTACTATTGATCTTCTTAAAGCTACGCGAACCAGTTCTGAATGTTCGGGGCGGGTGAGGTCAGTTAAGCTGGCCGCCTGTCCCGCCGCACTCAGCACTTACAAGGAGGTAAAACCCGAATGGCTTACCGACTAGGAATTGACGTGGGCGGGACATTCACCGACCTGCTTCTAGCCGACGAAGAAACCGGACGGCTCTTTCCGGTCAAGACCCCTTCCACCCCGGCAGACCCCTCGGTGGGGGTAATGACCGGGATTGACCGCATCTGCGAACTTTCCGGCATCGGTCACGATAAGATTGATTACCTGATGCACGGCACCACCGTTGCCACCAACGCCGTCCTGGAAGGCAAAGGCGCGAAGGTCGGGCTGGTCGTGACGGATGGCTACAAGCAAACCCTGCACGTAGCCCGTTCGTGGACGCCCAGCCCGGTCGGAGCCTGGCTGATCATGCAAAAGCCCGACCCTCTGGCTTTGCTGGAAAACACCATCGAAATCGAAGGCCGGTTGGACTCCAGAGGTAACGAGGTACGCCCGATCAACGAGGTGGCTTTGCGGCAGCAGTTACGCAAACTGGCCGCACGGGGCGTCGAGGCCGTGACGGTTTCGTTGTTTAATTCCTACGCTAACAGCGTTCACGAAGAACAGGTTCGCAAAATCGTAGCCGAAGAACTGCCGGGCATACCAGTTTCACTCAGCAGCGATATTCTGCCGGAATTCCGTGAGTACGAGCGCACCCAGACCGCCGTGATGAATTCCTACGTTCGCCCGGTGGTAGGCCGCTACATGGACGGCATCGCGGGCAAGCTGGCCGAGCGACAGATGAAAACCCGTGTGAACATTCTGCGTTCGGACGGTGGCCTCATGAGCCTGAACACGGCAAAGGAAATGCCGGTTTATGCCCTCGTCAGTGGCCCGGCGGGAGGCGTATCGGGGGCTTTGTGGGTGGCAAAACAGGCGGGATACAACAACATCCTGACCCTCGATATGGGCGGCACTTCCACCGACGTAGCCCTTTGCATTGATGGCGCACCCTCGCTAGGCCGCGAAACCACCGTCGGTACGCAGCAGTACAACACTGTCCGGGTCAGTTCGCTGGATGTGCGGACAGTCGGGGCGGGCGGCGGTTCGATTGCCCACGTTCCGCAACTGACTAAAGCTTTGCGGGTAGGGCCGCAAAGTGCCGGGGCCGACCCTGGCCCGGCTTCTTATGGCAGAGGCGGCACCGAGCCGACTGTGACGGACGCAAATGTGGTGCTGGGCCATCTGCCGCCCAAGCTGCTCGGCGGCGAAATGACCCTGGACGTGGAAGCCGCTAAAACGGCGGTGCAAAAAGTCGCCGATGCTATGGGCCTCGATCTTTACCAGGCTGCTCAGGGTATTTACGACATTGTAAACGAGAACATGTTCGGAGCATTGCGGCTCGTGTCGGTGCAGAAAGGCTACGACCCGCGTGATTTTGCAATGGTGGCCTTTGGCGGGGCCGGGCCGCTCCACGCTAATGCGCTTTCAAAGTTAATGGGTAGCTGGCCTTGCATCATTCCGCCTGCACCGGGCCTGCTGTGCGCTCTGGGCGACCTTTCGACCAACTTTCGGGACGAGTTCGCCCGCACTTTCATTCGCACCTTCGACGCAACCGACAAAGAAGAAGTGGTGGCCGAGCTTAAAACGCTGGGAGCCAAAGCTCAGAACTGGCTGGATGGTGAAGGCGTTGGCAAGAGCGACCAGGTTATCAAGTATCAGGTGGACGTGCGCTACTACCGCCAGGGCTTCGAGCTTACGGTGGATGTGACGCTGGACGAACTGGGCGCGACCGGCTTTAAACCTCTGGCGGACGGCTTCGACGAAACCCACAAGCGACTCTATGGCTTTACCCTCGATACCATGCACGAACTGGTTAATTTGCGGGCGATTGCCGAAGGCAAAACCCGGCCCCTGACTGCCGTGAAAATCGAGACGGGCGGCGAGGATGCCGGAGCCGCCCTGACCGAGAAAAGCCAGGTTTATTTCGAGGGCAACTTCCTCGATACCGGCATCTACGACCGGGCGAAACTCAAGGCGGGCAATCACATTCAAGGCCCGGCTATTATCACCGAGTTCGACTCGACCACAGTCGTGCTGGCGGGCCACTATGCCACGGTAGACCCTTCCGGCGCAATCTTGATCTGGCCCGCCGGAAAAAGTAAATAAATAGGGAGTAAAGAAGAAAAATGGCAACAATTGAGATGCCCTCCTACAGCGTAGTCGAGGTTGACCCCGTTACGCTGGACATTATCGAGAATGCTCTTCGCAATATGCGCTTCGAGATGGATGCCGTGCTGTTTCGCACCGCCATGTCGCCCGGCATCCGCGAACAGCACGACGAGTTCCCCCTGGTCTGCCACCCAGACGGACGAATGGTGGTCGGGCAGTTCGGCTCATACGTAGACTCCTTCTTGAGAAACTTTCCCGGCTCGATCCAGCCGGGCGATGTCTACCTGACCAGCGATCCTTACAAAGTCGAGGGAGCGGTATCGCACGCTAACGACTGGATCGTGTTGATTCCAATCTTCGACGGAGCCGAACTGGTCGGCTGGTCTTCCATGTTCGGCCACATGACCGATGTGGGAGGCAAAGTACCGGGCAGCCTGCCAACCGACGCTACGACGATCTTTGAAGAGGGCGTCGTGATCCCACCCATGAAGCTGTACGAGAAGGGCAAGTTGAACGAGGAAAGCCTGAACGTGATTCTGGCGCAATGTCGCCTGCCAATCTGGAACCGTAGCGACCTGATGGCAATCGTGGCCGCTTGCCGCACAGCCGAAAAGCGCGTGATCGAACTGGTCGAACGCTTTGGCCGCGATACTTATCTCACCACCCTCAACAAATTGCTCGACCGCACCAAAGCGGCCATGTCGCAGATCATTCAGATGCACATCCCCGAATCGCCAGTCGAATTCGAGGATTACATTGACGACGACGGGCGCGGTTTTGGGCCGTACAAGATGAAATGTACGATGTGGCGCGAAGGCGACGTAGCCTACTTCGACTGGACTGGCACCGATCCGCAAGCGCAAGGCTCGATTAACTTCTACCTCAACGAGCATATGTTCAAGATGTTCGTCGGTGTGTATTTGATCCTTATCTACGATCCGCAGATTTTGTTCAACGACGGCTTCTACGACTTGATCCAGGTCAAGATACCCGAAGGGTCGCTGCTCAAACCGCGCTACCCTGCCGCACTCAGTTGTCGCACGCACGCGCTGGGCCGTATCTTCGACGTATTTGGCGGCGGTCTCTCGAAGGGTGCGCCGCAATACTGGCCGGGCGCGGGCTTTAGCTCGTCCCCGCACATGATGTATAGCGGCTACGACAAGAAAGGCGACTGGTTCCAGCTTTACCAGATCGGCTTTGGCGGCGTGCCGGGTCGCCCGGTCGGGGACGGTATGGACGGTCATAGTATGTGGCCGAACTTTACAAACGTGCCGAACGAGTATCTCGAAAGCTACTTCCCCCTGCGGATCGAGCGGCACGAAACCGTTATTGATAGCGGTGGGGCCGGGCTGCACCGGGGCGGCAACGGTATCCGCATTGATTACATGTTTTTGGAACCGGGCGAAGTCTCGATCCACGACGACCGCTGGCTAACCTACCCCTGGGGCATTAACGGCGGCACGCCCGGCTCGCGCAGCCGCAAGGTTTTAGACCGGGCCGACGGCACCAGCCAGATTTTGCCGAGCAAGTGCGACCGAGTGCAGGTAAAAGAAGGCGACCTCTTGCACTACATCACCTGGGGCGGCGGCGGTTGGGGCGACCCCCTGGAGCGGCCCGCCGAGCGCGTGCAGAAAGATGTTATGCGTGGCCTGGTTTCGGTCGAGAAAGCCCAGCACGATTACGGCGTAGTGGTCAGCCCGGACACCCACGAGATTGACGACGCTGCGACGGCCCAGCGACGCGAAGAGATCAAGGCCGGACGAGGCGAACTTAAAACTTACGATTTTGGGCCGCCTCTGACTGAAATTATCGCTAACTGTCTGGCCGAAACCGGCCTGGAACCGCCCAAACCGCCGACCTTCACGGCCCAGCGCGGAAGTGGTTTTGGTATCAGCACCGAAAGCGTAACTTTCGCTTCCGCCGATCCGGTCGCGGCCTCACCTGCGTCTGCGCCGCAGGAGTAATCCAGACCCAGGCAGAACCAGCAAACCGAGCTATCAGGAAGGGCATGTTGCCTCTTGTAGCTCGGTTTCCTTGTATGTGCTAAAATCAAGGCGAAATTAGCTATGAGGGCAAAGAGGCAAAATTATGAGTGAACAGGATACCTGGCAGCGTTATGATAAAGCCGGGTTAGGCCAGTCGAGCGGCTTTGGCGAACGACCGGCTCTTTTGATTGTAGATTTTTGCTACGGCATGACGAGCCTGGACTCACCGCTGGGAGCCGATATGAGCGAGGCAATCGAGGCCACCGCCCGCCTGGCGACGGTCTGCCGGGAGAAAGGGCTACCGGTAATTTTTACCACGGTGCAGTACACGAAGGGCTGTAAAGACGGCGGCGCGTTCATCCGCAAGATACCGGCCCTGCGGTTGTTCGAGGAAGGAGCAGGCCACTGGGCCGAAATTGACGAGCGGATTCCGCCGCTACCGGGCGAACCGATTGTGATCAAGCGGTTTGCCAGTGCTTTTTTTGGCACGAACCTGGCTTCGCTCCTGACCGCCGAGCGAGTGGACACCGTAATCGTGACCGGTTGCACCACGAGCGGGTGCGTGCGGGCTTCGGCCCTGGACGCGCTGCAAAGCGGCTTCACCGTAGTGGTACCCCGCGAATGTGTGGCCGACCGCGCACCCGGCCCTCATACCGCCAACCTGCTCGATCTGCATGCCAAGTACGCCGACGTTATTAGCCTGGCTGAAACTGTGAACTATCTTAATTCACTCGAGGCGTACAACCAGAAGTAAATAAAATCAGCCTTTTGCAACTTATCTCTGTGGAGAAACAGTCATTATTTATGGATACCGCTAAGATCGCCACGGCTTTACAACTTGCCAGCAGCACCCGTTACATTCAAATTGGCCCGGATACTCTTTACTCAGTCGGAGCTATTTTCGAGAAGGCTTTCGGAGATAGCCCGGCAGTAATCGTGGCGGATGACAATACTTTCGCAGTGGCGGGTCAGGAAGTAGTGCGGCAGCTACAAACCGCGGGGCGGAAAGTGGCCGAAACACTTATTTTCCCCGGCCAGCCGATTTTGTACGCCGACTTTGAAAATGTTTTGAAGTTGCAGGAAAAACTTCAGACTATAGATGCGGTTCCCGTAAGCGTTGGGTCGGGTACTCTCAACGATATTACCAAACTGGCCGCCCACCGGCTTGGACGACCTTACATGGTCGTGGCGACCGCCGCTTCGATGGACGGCTACACGGCGTTTGGTGCCGCAATTACTAAAGACGGCTTCAAGCAAACGAGGTCCTGTCCTGCTCCCCGCGCTTTCCTGGCCGATTTGAATGTCCTGGTGCAAGCTCCGGGCGAGATGAACTCTACCGGCTACGGCGATTTGTTGGGCAAAATCACCGCTGGCGCGGATTGGATACTGGCTGATGCGCTGGAGATCGAGCCGATTGAGCCACGCGCCTGGTCGCTGGTACAGGACTCGTTGCGGAAGTGGACTGGCGAACCCGCCGCGCTGCATCGAGGAGAACCAGCCGCCATTCAAAATCTGCTGGAAGGTCTGGTAATGTCCGGGCTGGCGATGCAAATTAGCCAGTCGTCCCGGCCAGCTTCCGGCAGCGAACACCGCTTTAGCCATCTGTGGGAAATGCAAGCTCTCGGTCACGGCGAACCGGCCATTCCTCACGGTTACAAGGTCGGGATCGGGACGCTCGCCTCGGCAGCCCTTTACGAGCAAGTTTTAGAGCGTGACCTGAGTAAGCTAGACGTCGAAGCGTTATGTAAAGCCTGGCCCGCCCAGAGCCAGGTCGAAAGCCGGATACGGGCGGCTTTTGACCTGCCAATGCTGGTGGAAAGCTCGCTACAAGAAAGCCTTGCCAAGTACATCAATACCGACCAACTCCGGCAGCGTCTGCTGTTACTTAAACACAAGTGGCCCCAACTGAGGGAACGGCTCAAGCAGCAAATGTTGAGTACGAAGGAGTTACGAGACCTGCTTGAGGCGGCAGGTTGCCCGACCGACCCGGCCCAGATTGGAATTGATGCCGCCCGGCTCAAGGAGAGCTATGAGTTAGCCCGCTATATTCGTAGCCGCTACACAATTCTTGATTTGATCTACGAAACCGGATTCTGGACGATTGTGTGAATTAATTCTTCTTTTATTCTGGTAAAATGGTTATTGCAGGAATTGCCGCAGGCCCGGCTATTTGTAGCAGGCGAAGAACCGCTCAAGCACGAGTTAGCCGAGGCAGGTTTTCGCCTCAGTGTGGTACCGGGCGAAATAGATGTTGTGGTAGCTTCCTTTCACCGCCCCTTTGCCTACCCCAGGTTGCAAACCGTCAGACGCCTTTAATAGGAACTGGGGTAGGCTGTAGCGAGAATTAGGATAAAATCTGTGGAAGTAGAAAAGGAAAATGTTCAGCCGATTCGTCCACCCGACCTATCAGCCAGGCCGTTACAGCTCAATGTCGAGCGCACAATGAGAGCTACGTCCGCCGCGCTGTTTCGAGCCTGGACTGCCCAGATAGACCGCTGGTTTGCCGCGCCAGGCTCGGTCTTGATGAAAGCCGAAGTTAACGCCGTCTTTTTCTGGGAAACCCAGTTCGAGGAAACACGCTATCCACATTACGGTCGCTTTCTCAAGTTTGTGCCTGATCAGCTTATCGAATTGACCTGGCTTACCGGGCCAGGCGGAACGAAAGGCGTCGAAACGGTGGTGACAGTCGAGCTTACCGCCCAGGAAAACGGGACACTTCTGCGCCTGACCCAGGCTGGCTTTGCTGACCAGGAATCGAGAGATCAGCACGCCCAGGCCTGGCCTCTCATTCTGGCTCACCTGGACGAGCGAGTAGGCGCATAAAAGAAGCAGGAGTAAACTACTATGATCGAGCAGCGCAGCAACTGGGCGGGCAATTATACTTATAATGCTACTAAATATCACTATCCCGAAACAATCGAGCAAGTGCAAGAACTGGTGAGCCGGGCCAGGCAGATCAAGGTACTTGGCTCCGGCCATTCTTTCAACGACATTGCCGACTCGACCGAGGATATGCTCTCGCTCGCTAATTTTAACTACGCGCCGGTAATTGACCAGGAGCGGCATACCCTGACCGTCGGAGCGGGCCTGAAATATGGTCAGATTTGCCAGCAGCTTCAAGAGGCCGGTTACGCTCTACCCAACCTGGCCTCGCTCCCCCATATTTCGATTGCCGGAGCCTGTGCGACGGCCACCCACGGTTCGGGCGAAGGCAATGGCAACCTGGCTACGGCGGTGGCAGCAATCGAACTCGTCCGGGCCGATGGCTCCCTGGTAATTTTATCCCGCGAGGAGAACGGCCCTGAATTCCTGGGCGCAGTCGTCGGGCTAGGGGGACTGGGCGTAGTTACGAAGGTTACACTAAACCTGGTTCCGAGCTTCCTGATGCGGCAGTTTGTGTACGATAATCTGGCGATGGCTCAAGCGGTGGAACATTTCGACGAGATCGAAGCCCAGGCCTACAGCGTCAGTCTGTTTACCGATTGGCAAAGCGACGAAATTAGCCAGGTCTGGTTGAAACACCGCGTTGAAACCGGGGACAACACCTCCTTCGAGCCAAAGCCGCAGTTGTTCGGGGCAACGTTAGCTCCCGTCCAGCGGCATCCTATTGCTGCGATGTCTGCCGCCGCTTGCACTCCGCAGATGGGAATTGTCGGCCCCTGGCACGCACGATTGCCCCACTTTCGGATGGACTTCACGCCCAGCAGTGGCGAGGAATTGCAAACCGAGTATCTGGTTCCGCGTCGTCAGGCGGTGGCGGCTTTGCAAGCCGTCGCCCGCTTACGCCACCGAATTGCACCCCTCTTGCAAATTTGTGAGGTGCGTACCATCGCGGCGGACGACTTGTGGATGAGTCCGTGTTACGGGCAAGCGCGGGTCGCCCTTCATTTTACCTGGAAAAAGAATTGGGAGGAGGTCAGGAAACTGCTGCCTGTAATCGAAGAACACCTGGCCGCGTCGGAGGCGGTGCCGCATTGGGGCAAGCTGTTTACGATGTCGGCCAACCAGGTGCAAGCGGGCTATCCCAGACTGAGAGATTTTCAACGACTCCTGGGGGCTTACGATCCACAGGGCAAATTCCGCAACGCTTTCCTGAACACTTATGTTTATAGCTGAGACCATAGGCTACAACTTAAGGTTTGGATGAGCTTGTCAAGTACCAGAACGGCGGTTTTAAGCCTGGTGTCGGGTTGTAGACCCCGGCCTTGACGCTCCTAACCTGTGTGCGGCCAAGACCGCCCTGGAATGCAGCTAGTGGC
>JBBRBE010000041.1:0-38240 GCA_038206175.1 Chloroflexia bacterium | reverse complement strand
AAGGCCAGGGGCCGACCTCTGGCCGACCTGCCCGGCCCGGTTCAGGGTAGCCGTAAGCAGTGTGCCGGTAACGTCCTTCACGCCTCCCGCCGCAACGAGGGCGCGAAAGCTGGCATAAGTCGGTGCGTCAGAGTTTTGGCCCCGTTCGTTCGAGTCGCCCGCCACCTGAAGCGTCGAAGGCGGGGACGCCAGAAAGCGGTTGTCGCCCAGTTGCAGTTGCCCGGTCGTCATTTCTGTCACCAGGAGACCGTTGGTGACGCGCCCGGTGGCAGGGTCGGCCAGTTCCATCCGGGCTTTATCCCAGTAGACCACCTGCCGGTAGCCCGCCTCGGCCTGGTCGTAAGGTTCGACCCGTGCCAGATTCGGCCCTGGCCCCCACAGCCAACCCCGCCCCGCGTTCGGCCCGCCGTGTGCCCCTTGCCAGACCGGGCGGTCGGCCCGTCCCCAGACTTTTTCAAAAGCTCCTGTTACCCCGGCGAAGAACGGCCCCGGCCTGATCCCGGCTTTCGTCCCGACGATCAACAGGGCGACCCGGCCCGAATCGGCCAGCAGTGCCGGGTCGAGCCGCACGCTGCCGTCGGTTTCGCGGAACTTGTCCAGAGGCGTGTGGTAGCGCGGGTCGGCTCCGTAGATGTCGGCTACGTCTTCGCTCAGGAAGATAGCCTGGCCCTGCCGACTTTCCCAGAAAGCACGCTGGTCGCTGTTGCGGTTGGGGTCGCGGCCCGCCGGGAATTTGTCGCCAATCGTGTAAGTGCCGTAGCGCACTCCGGGCAGGTAGCTCGCTACGAGGTCAGCTCCCTCGCGGGCCAGGGCTACCGAAGGCTCGCCCTCCGCAATGGCCCACACTTCGCCCTTCTCTTTGCCCCGACTGTAGCCGACCATATCGAGGTTGACGATTGTGCCAAGCGGCAGGTTTTGTGGGTTAACCCGCCGGTCGTCGGCCCAGGTCTGGACGAAATACTGGCTGCCCAGGTAGCCGAATTCTTCGCCGTCGAACAGGGCCAGTTCTAGGTCGTCCTGAAAAGAGGCTCGGCCCAGAGCCAGGAGGCGGGCCAGTTCCAGCAGCACCGCCGCTCCACTGCCGTTGTCGTTGGCTCCCGGCGCAACATTGTTGCAGACCGGCGGGAAGGCCCGCACCGGGCTACTATCCCAATGGGCGGTCAAGAGGTGGGTGGCTTTGGGGTTTGTTCCGGCCCGCCGCACGACGATATTCTGCATGCCCGCACCGCGAGTAGCCGCCGTGCCGGGAAAGGTTTGCACCAGCGGTTCGTAACCGAGCTTTTTAAGTTCGGCCTTTAGGTACTCGGCGGCCTGGTTGTGGCCGGTGTCGTAGACGCAACGCGAGAATTGCGAAATTCCTTCGTCCCCCTTCAAGGCTCCTTCGCCGGACACGCCCAGCAGCAGGTCTTGCATGGTCGCGCTGAGACTGGCCGGAGGAGCCAGCACGGTTCCTGCTTGCGCCGAAGCTCTAAAGGCTTGGAGCGTTTCGGACGGCCCAGCGGCCAGCGAAGTGGCCTGCGCTGCCGGGAGCGTGAGGGTGGTTAGCGCGAGGCTGCATAGTAGCAGACCGATTAGCCCTAAAGCGGGCCGTTGAGTGCGGGTGCTTTTGATGGACATTTTTACCCGAATAGACTATAGCTCTGGTTGGTTTGCGACCGGCTTTATCTGCCTAGAAACTTTTCGACGGCAATTTTGACAATTACTCGAACCTGGTCCGGTTTGCCAAAGGAATAAGCTTTACCTAAATATCTCTGCGACAAAGATTCAAGGTGTTCGGTGGCTCCTTCGGTGGTTATCTCCGCTACATATCCCTGGAGGCTGACAACATCTGCCGGGTTGCCGGGGTTCGGCACGTTGAGGGCTACTCGCGGGTCGCGCTGCATATTCCGCACCTTCTGATAACCCTCGACGGTGTTGATCAATATGTGAGTGCCGTCGGTATCAACCCAGGTTACGGTAGTATGCGGCGAGCCGTCCGGCAGGAGGGTGGCAATATGGCAATAGGCCGGTTGTTTGAGTAAATCTTGAAAACTTTGAGGTAATTCAAGCACGTTTGTGGCTCCTTTTCTACTGTTTGGCGGCCTTATTGTGCAAGGCTGCTGTTTCAGAGCTTTCTCAATCTATAATAGCACGAATTGGAACCGCTAATTTATGACCGGGCCTGAATATTTAAAGACCGGGCGCGGGTCACGACCGCCCGGTGCGGTCAGGTATACTTTTTAAGCAATCAAGACCTCCCGGCCACACCCGTTGAGTGTTTTATAGAATGAAAGACCGGGCGCGGGTCACGACCGCCCGGTGTGGTCAGGTATACTTTTATAAGCAAAGACCGGATGTTCAGGCAGACCGCCCGGTTTTGGGGTAAAAGGTAAATAAGACCTTAGCCCAATTCGGTCAGGAGTAGGAATTGGTGGGAGTGCAGGAAGAAATGGTCGCCCGGCAGCATCATAAGCCGGAAGGCTGAGGAGGTTTGCTCCTGCCAGGCCCGGAGGTAGTCTGGCGAAACGGAACGGTCTTCGAGGCCGCCAAAGGCCGTCATAGGGTAGCTCAGGGGGAGTTCGGGTCGGTAACGGTAAGTTTCGCAGAGGGCAAAATCAGCCCGGAGGGTTGGTTCCAGGGCGGTTTTAAGGTCTGGGTTAGCGAGGACGGCTGCCGGAGTGCCGTTGAGCCGTTCTAGCCTGGCCCAGAAAGCAGCGGGCGGTAGGAGGTAAGTCGGGATTTCGCGGTTGGGGCGAGGAAGGTGGGGCGCGGGCCGAGCCGACAGGTAGAGATGCTGCGGTTCGGGCAGGTTTTGACGCCGCAGGTGGCGGGCGACCTCGAAAGCGATCAAAGCTCCCATACTATGGCCGAAGAACTCGAACGGCCTGTCCAGCCAGGGCCGCAACGCCTCGGTCAGGACCGGCACTAACTCTGCCAGACGCGCATAGGGTTGCTCGGCGCGGCGGGCTTCGCGTCCAGGCAGGCGGATCGGGCAGATTTCAAGCCGGGCGGAAAGTTCGGGAGCTTGCGCCCACTGCCGAAAGAGGTTCGCCCCTCCCCCAGCGTAAGGAAAGCAGAAAAGCCGCCGGTCGGCCTGGGGACGGCCTGGCCCAAAGCTTACCCACTGCGAGAGCGCGTGATCGAGCGACATCAAGTTTTGACCTTTCACAAAAAGCCTGATACCAGTTTTTGTAATAAATACTGATTGCCTGAAGAACTCACAAATAATCGAACGTTCCTAAGCCGCGAGACCGCTACGTTATTTAGACCACACCAGAGCTTATTAGCCTGATCATTGGCTGGCTGAGGCCGCCAGGATCGGCTGACGCTGCACGACCAGTTGTTCTAGCAGGGTGGCGGCTTGTTCGGCCCCGCCCGTACCGGCCAGTTCGCCTTGCAAACGCCGGGCCGCCTGACGATACTGCGGGTCGGTCAGCACCCCATTTATGGCTTCCTGCAACGCAGCGGGTGTGCTGTTATCGAGGCCCAACCGTAGGCCCGCTCCGGCGTTGATGATCGCGTCGGCGTTGGCTAACTGATCGGCTTCCAGGGGCGTGACGACCAGTGGAATGCCCTGACCGAGTGCGCCCAACAGGGCCGCTGCCGGGCCGTGCGTGACGAACGCGGCGATATGGGGCCAGACCAGGCTATAAGGAACGTAGGGTAGGGCGGTTACGTTGGGCGGCAGGGGTTCGAGTTGGGCCGGGTCAACTTTGGCACTGGTGCTAATCAGTAGGTGCCAAGGCTGCCCCACGGCGGCTTCTACAATCTTACGCAGGTGACTTTCGCGGGCGAACATCGTACCCAGGCTGACAAAAACTAGCGGTAGATCGGTTTGAGGTAGCTTGAAGGTTTGCGGGTCGCTTTGCTGGCCTTCATCCCACAGTAAGCCGCCGACATAATGCGTCTGGGGAAACAGGTTAGATTTATGGGCATCGAAAGCCGGGACGCCCTGGGCCAGGTATAGAAAAGGCTGGTTGGAGAGCGGAACCCCCTTCTGGCCGATAATCGGCAGCGAAAGCACGCCCAGGGCAATTCCGGCGACGGCCCAGGGGATACCCAGCTTGAGACTGACGATCTGCGTACCAAAAGCGTGCGGTTCTGTCACCAGCACATCCGGCTTAAGAGCCTCGCTGTAGTTCAAAAGATCGTGAGCCTGGTCTATCGCCGTTCCCATAAAGACCTTGAAATAAATGTGCATGCTGCGTCCGGCCCCCTCGACCTGAGCCAGGTCGGGCCAATACTTTTCAAGATTGGTGAAATCGAAATCGAGCCATTTGACCGGCGGAAGGAACTGCAAATCCAACTTTTCGGCCATAGGCCGGTAGTGGCTCGAAGTATACAGCGCGACCGAATGACCCCGCTCTCGCAAGACGCGGGCGATTGAAATGGGAGGGTGTAAATGCCCTCGCGCCCCTAATGCGCTAAAAATAAATGACGCCATAGCCTGTTATACCCCCCTTGTTATACGACCCTATTGCGCCGGACAGCCAGCGTTGTAATATCGTCGGATGGATCGGCTCCGTCCACATGTCGCTCGACTGCGGTTTGCAATTCGTCCAGCAGTCCGGTGGCGGTCAGATCGGCCTGACCACTTTTGCGGCTCAAAAACTCCAGTAAACGCCGTTCGGTGAAAAGAACATCCTGGGTGTTACGAGCTTCGGTGATGCCGTCGGTGTAGGCCAGCAGGAAATCACCCGGCTCCATCTGAGCGCGTTTTATTTTGTACTTTGCGCCCGGTATCATCCCCACGGCTGGCCCACTCACGCGCAACCGTTCGCGCACGCCCTCTGCGCCAAGCAGGGCGGGCGCGTCGTGGCCGCCGTTCACGTAGTACAGGAGGCCGCTTTCGACCTCCAGCACGGCAAAGAACAGCGTGGCGAACATGTTCGCCCGACTGTGGGTGGCAGCAATGTAATCGTTGGCAAGCCGCACCGAGTTAAGAATCTCGACCGTGTTGGCCGGAACGACCAGTGGAGCCTCGCCCACGCTGAGCGGCGGCAGTTCGACCAAAAGTTTTGTCCCGGCCAGCGAACTGGTGTACGGCAAGCGGGCCGAAGCCTGTTGTGCCAGCACCCGCAACAGACTGCGCGTGAGCGACATAAACAGGGCCGCCCCGACGCCTTTGTCGCACACGTCGGCAATTACCAGGGCAAGCTGATTGCCGGGTAGCACAAAGACATCGTAGAAATCACCAGCCACTTGCCGGGCCGGTTTAAAGTGGGCTGCTACCTCGTAACCGCCGAGGCGCGGTAGCGTATCGGGCAAGAAATCGGACTGGATTTTGCGGCCTACTTCCAGTTCGCGGCGCAAGGCCCGAATGTAGCCTGAAATTTCGTCGTTCCGCTCGCTCAGTTCGTTTTCCATGTCGGTGGCGTGAGCGGTCGTGGTTTCGAGCAAGATTTCAAGGTCTTGCTTTTCCTCGGTCAATTCGGCTACCGTCTGGCGAAGTTGCCGCAATTCGGCTTGCAAACTATCCCTCGATAGTTCTACTTCCAGCATTATTTTCTCTCCCCTCCCGGCTCGATGTCCGGCGCGGCGGTTTCTAGGCCAGGATTAGTTCCAGGCTGGGCATTAGCTTTTGCAGGTTTTGGAGCGATTTGCCCTGCCAGGGGATCGCCCGCGAACCCAGCACCATCAGTTTTGTGCCGCCCTTTTGCCGCACCGAAATCACAAACTTGCAGATGACGTTGATACCGGAGCTATTGAGAAAATCAAGCTCGCGTATATCCAGGGTCAAAAGTGGCGGCTGCGGCGCGGCGGCACTGTTGAGAATGTTGACCAGCGAGCCGTAACTCTCCGGGTCGCCCGAAAGCGTGCCGCCTAGCCGGAACGTCCCTTTGAGGGCAATAATCCGCAGGGCTTCGTTGTAATCAATCGAGTAATCTTTGGTTTTAACTTCCACCGTTATTTTCTCCCTTTATTGCTATAGACCCGTGAATTAAGAGCTGGAAATTGCCTGAAATTTGCACAAACTCTAAAACCGCCTGAGCCATTCGACCTCCCGGCCACGCCCTACGGGTGTGGCCGGGAGGTCTTGACCAACATCCGGTTTCCCTTCTATAGAATGGCGGCCCACTTCTAGCCAAGCGACAGGCGGGCCAGGGTCGTGACGGTAATCTGCCGGGGTACGCCCAGCAGGGCGGGCATGAGATCGAATTTCCAGCCCAGCCGCGCCCCGTAATCGTGCCGGATCGTCAGGAGGCCCAGGCCCGAAGATGTTTCGGCCAGGCTATCGAGGCCGCTTTCGAGGTGGCGCAGGAAAAGCTCGGCAGGGTCGCAGGACAATATTTCTTCGATCAGAGCCTGGAAGTGCGGCAGGCTGGCCGGGTTCAGGCTGTTGGAAACCAGCAGCAGCAATTCGTTCTCGGTTTGCTGCAAAGTCAGGCTGACCGGGAAGAACTTGTTGTAGTGGAACTTGACGGCATTTTCCAGCAATTCGTTGGCGATATAGTTGAGCGAGGCGCAAAGCTCGGTCTGCCCCTCTCCGTCTGCCGGGCGACTCGCCTCTGCCTGGGGATGAGTAGTTGCGTAGTAGCCCGCCACAAAATTGGCGGCCAGGCTACTCAAGCCCCATTTCAAGCTGGCTCCGTAGGGCTGGAAAGTCAGGCCGACCTGCTGGACAATCCGAGTCGCCGCCTCGTAGTCGCCAAAGCACTGGCTGAAGCTATCCGACGGCCCGACCGCTAAAGATGGGGCGGTTTTCTCTAAAAGTTCGGTCATACCAGGATTAACTCTCCTTCCACGGCGACGCTTTCCGCCGTAACTTCCGGCTCCTTTTGTTTGAGTACCACCAGAGTAATGTCGTCGAAGACTTTTTGCGTACCGATAAAGCGACGCAGGTCGCTGATAATGGCCGTTTTGAGGGCCGAAGCCGCCAGGTGACGGTTCCGGCGCACCACCTCGCAAAGCCGCTCCAGGCCGTACTGTTCCCCGGCAAGGTTAGCCGCTTCCGGGATACCGTCGGTGTAAAGAATTACAATATCGCCTCCAGCCAGGGTCACTTCCAGTTGCGAAACAAAAGCACTGATGTCATGTTCCAGGCCGACCGGAAAGCCCAGGTCAACCGTGTCAATCATTTCGATCCGCTCGTCCCGCCGCACCACGATCATCTGCTCGTGCTGACCGCTCAGGCGCAACCGCCCGTTGTGGTAATCCAAAAGCGACAGGCTCAGGTTCTTGTCGGTCTGCATGCGCTGAGCGTTTTCGTAGATCGAGCGGTTGACCGCGCTCAGGCACAGGTCTAACTCGTTCTCCTGGGTCGTCAGCATCGTTCGCACGGCAGCCTGTACCATAATCATCAAGACGCCGCTTTCGAGGCCGTGGCCGGTTACGTCGCCAATCCCGATTTTCACCGAGCCATCGGCCCGCCGGATCACGTCGTAATAGTCGCCGCCCACTTCGTCCGCCGATTCCATAAAGCCGGAGATGTCCAGCCCGACAATATCGAGCAATTCCTGGTCTTTGGGCAAAATCATCTGTTGCAACCGGCGGGTAATGTCCAGTTCGGCTTTCATCCGCCAGTTTTCAGCTTGCAATTGCTTGTTCAGGGCCGTAATCTCGTCGTTGGCGACTTCTAGCTGGCCGGTGCGTTCGCGCACGAGGTCTTCCAGGCCGGTCGTGTGGCGTTTAACTTCGAGGGCCATTGCGTTAAAAGCCTGGCCGAGTTTGCCAAACTCGTCTTTAGATTTAAGTTCGACCTGTACGTCCAGGTTGCCCGCCTGAATCTGGGCCGCTCCCCGCGTTAGGGCGCGAAGGGCGCGGGTCATCGGGCCGGACATGAGGTAGATCAAGAGGCCGACCAGCAGCAGGGCGAGTCCGGCACTGCCCAGGCTCAGCCAGATCAGGTCGCGGCGACTATCGCTGATGGCGGCCTGGGTGTTCCGCACTGCCGCCAGCAGTTCTTCGGTCGGCACAACAAAGCCGAGCGTCCAGGCTTCCGGCGCGATACCCCGGCTAGGGTCGGCCAGAAAGTTGATCGGAGCCAGCCGACCGAGGATCACCATGTACTTTTTGCCGCCAATGTCCAGTTCGTTCAGGCGCAAGTTGTTGTCTTTGGGCAGAGCCAGTTTCGCTAGACCCGGCACGCTGCTGGTCTGAAGATAGCGGTTCAAGCCCTGAAAGCCGCCGATAGTGCCGATGCGGGCTTTGAGGCCCATTACTTTTTCGCCCGCGTCGTTCACGGCTAAGACGTTGCCGTTGGCCTGGGCCAGGAAAGCAAAGCCGGTAGTGGCGAGTTTCAAGTCTTTAACGAGGCTGGCGGTCTGGGCCAGCGAGAAATCAATCGAGACCAGGCCGCGCACTTTCTGACGGTTGGCATCCCAGACCGGCTGAAAGAGGGTTGTAATCAGGCTGTTAGTGGCGGTATCCAGGCGCGGAGTTGCAAAAGCAACCTCGTTGGGCAGGCTGTTTTTGAGGGTGGGCTGCGCGGCCCAGCGTTCCCAGGAAGCCAGGATACCGGGTGGAAGATAATCCCAGTAATTTTTAGTGCGGTAGCCCTGCGGGTCGGCTCCGGCCAGACCTTCGGCGTTGGGGTTCCAGGGCGTGATGCGGGCGTAGGAAATATCGGGCGCGGCGAGATAGGCGATCTGGGCTTTATCGAGGCCGTATTTCTTGACGACCGGAAAAACCAGGTTGAGCAAGGTCGTCTGGCGGATTGCCGCCGCGACTTCCGGTTTAAGGCTGCCGTCGGGATTGAGCATGTTGGGCAAAACCGTCACGACCGAAGGGCCACCGGGCGGGTTCTGCACCCAACCGCCCTGCGGGTCGCGGCGCAGGTCGTCGCCCAGGCCGGGCAAGCGGGCCGCTTGTTCGTAGAGTGGCCCGAAGTCGGCCCGGTGGTCTTCCAGAGCCTGAGCCAGGCCGGTCAGGGTCTGGGCGTCGGTAACGGCTCCCTGCAAGAGCAGGTCGGTGCGGCGCAGGTTGGCTCCCATAAAATTCTCAAAATATTCTTCGTTAGCCGCCCGCAGCCCTTTTTCGACTTCCTGCCCGGCGACATCCGAAAGCCGGTTGATGCTCAACAGGGCGATAGTAGCGGTAAGTGCCACGCCAAACAACAGACTAAAGCCACTGAATAGAATTAGTTTTGTCTTGAATTTCATCGGTACCGCTCTCCCGCCCGGTCTTTAATTTTGTAAATTGTGCGTTGCCGCCCTGGAATGATTCCGGGCTGAGTTATCAAAATCGGTTTCAAACCGATTGCCCAAACCTCGAAATAGGGTTTTATTGTCGGTTTTATACCGACATTTATTTCTTTGCCCGGAATTGCCCAACCGGGCCACTGGCTGCATTCCAGGGCGGTCTTGAACTATCGTCCGGCCTTCCTTATGTGAAATAACTTTGCCCACGCGCCGGGCGGTCTTCGCCCACGTCCGGTCTTTGCAAGTCAGGGGAACCCTGACGTATCCAGGCTAGGCCACGCTCACCAGCAGCGTGTTGCAGTTGCGGTTGCCGATGCGTTCGTAGCGAAACTCATCTACGTTTTTGAGAACCAGAAAATTGCCCAGACCGCCCCGGTTTCGTTCGCTCAGGGGCAGGCTGACATCCGGCAGGCTGGAGGCGGAGAGGTCGTAGGGCTGGCCTTCGTCCTCGACAGCCACGGCCAGAAACGAGTCGGCCTGCCGCACGGCTAGATGGATCGGTCCGGTTTCGGCTTTACCGGCATAACCGTGTTCGATAATGTTGCTGGCGACTTCCTCCACCGCCAGCATCAGGCGGTAGGCCCGGCGTCCGTCCAGTCCGGCCCACTGCGCGGCCTGTTCGACGTAGGCCCGGATCAGCCGCAAGGATTTGGGAGTGGAAGGAAAAGTAGTCGGTTCCATAGTTTTCTCTTTCCCGTCTTTCTCGGTATGGCTGGCGGTTTAGTTCAACAGAGCGGTCGCTTCGGGCAGGGTTTCGGCCACGGTGAAATACTCGATAAAACCTGTCACCGACATCGTATCCTTGATCTGCTCCGAGAGTTGCGCCAGCACCAGGCGACCATCCGGCGGAAGCTGGCGGCGCAGGGCAAACAGCATGCGTAGCCCGGCACTTGACATAAAGCTAACCTGGCCCATATCCAGCAGCAACTTGCAGTCGTCCCCGATTAAAGGGAGCAACCTCTGCTCGGCCAGGGGAGCCGTCTCGCTGTCTAGCTCGCCATCCAGCGTGATCGTAGTGAGGCGAGGCGAGGTGTGTACACTAATATCCATAATTGTGACACTTTCCGTTATTTTCTTTTGGGATTTCCGGTTAAAAGCAGGGTAGTAGTGATGACGTTTCCATCACAACAGGTATACACCCTGAGAGCCTGGCTTGAAACCGTGGAATTCCACAGGTCACACCGGGGGAAGCTGTGGAATTCCACGGTTTCAAGGGTAAGGGTGTGGGTCTACAATCCACTCAGTCCCCAAAATGGTTTTTTCCTCGAACTTTAAGGTTGGAGGTTAGCCACTTTATAACGTCCTGCTCGTCTAGCGTCCAACAATTTACAACAAGAGAATTGCCAGTGGTTGCCTTCCTGGGTCTGTCCTGGGTTTGTTAAGGCTGCTCAACATTCCGGGCCGAGCTTCAGTCGAAGAATAAGATTGAAGGTCTGGGTTTGTTTGATTTGCCCCAGATTGACCGATCAGGCCGGGCCGAGCGGGGAGGTACTTTCTGGCTCAGCCGAATATGGAGAAAGGTGATTCAACTATGTCCGCAACGCCAGCGACCCAGTTTATCCAGAAGATTTTTGAAGATGCCACCCTGCGCGAGAAACTGAACGCCCAGGTCGGTGACATCGCCCACGTTGACCTCAGCACCAACGTTCCGGCGGGCGAGAATATCGTCAAGATCGGCCAGGAATGGGGCTACAAATTCGATGTGGCCGACCTGCAAGGAGCCTACCGCGATTTTGTCGAGCAGAACCTCAATAGCTCCCGCGGCGTGTTGTCCGAGAGCGAACTTGAACTGGTCGCCGGTGGCCTGGTCGAGGCTTCCCTGTGTACCAACACCCTGTGTGCCAGCACCTGCTAATCAAAGCGGAAGGGCTGGACATTTGCGACTGCCAAAGCGAAATGCCCGGTTTATTTCAAGCCCTAAGGAGTGAAAAGAACATGTCCAGTAACGCAGCCAACGGCTTTATCCAGAAGATTTTCGAGGATGCCACCTTGCGCGAGAAGTTGAACGCTAAGGTCGGTGATATGGCCCACGTAGACCTCAGCACGAATGTTCCGGCGGGCGAAAGCATCGTCAAGATCGGCCAGGAGTGGGGTTACAGCTTCGACGTGGTAGACCTGCAAGAAGCCTACCGCACTTTCGTCGAGCAGAACCTCAACAGTTCACGGGGTGTGCTGTCCGAGAGCGAACTTGAGATGGTCGCCGGGGGTGTCGCCCTTGAGATTTCGTGCGGCAATACCCTGTGCGAGAGTACCTGTTAATCAAAGAGGAAGGGCCGTAGATTTACACGCTGCCAGCCCGAAATGAAATTTCCGGCCTATCTCAAGCTAAAAGGAGTGAAAAGAGCATGTCCACTGTAGGAGCAACTGGCTTTATCCAGAAGATTTTTGAAGATGCCACCTTGCGCGACAAACTGAACGCCCAGGTGGGCGATATTGCCCACGTAGACCTAAGCACCAACGCCCCGGCAGGTGAGAACATCGTCAAGATCGGCCAGGAGTGGGGCTATAAGTTCGATGTAGTAGATCTGCAAGCCTCTTACCGCGATTTTGTCGAGCAGCAGCTTACCAGCACGCGGGGCGTGTTGTCCGAGAGCGAGCTAGACATGGTAGCCGGAGGCGTCGTCGCGGCTGACCTGTGTACCAACACCCTGTGCCAGAGTACCTGTCCTTAGACTGTTTCAACCGAGCGAGTTTATTTTGTGCAGTTCAATATTATTCAAGTGAAGATACAAGGAGAATAACACGATGTCCACTAATGCAGCCAACGGCTTTATCCAGAAGATTTTTGAAGATGCCACCCTGCGCGAGAAACTGAACGCCCAGGTCGGTGACATCGCGCACGTAGACCTCAGCACCAACATTCCGGCGGGCGAGAATATCGTCAAGATCGGCCAGGAGTGGGGTTACAGCTTTGACGTGATGGACCTGCAAGGAGCCTACCGCGATTTTGTCGAGCAGAACCTCAATAGCTCCCGTGGCGTCTTGTCCGAGAGCGAGCTTGAGATGGTGGCAGGCGGCGTGGTGGCGGCAGACCTTTGCAGCAACACTCTGTGCAACACCACCTGCTAGTCTCCGCGCTTCACCTTTCCCGTGCCGAGCCGAACACCGGCCAATAACTCCAGACTGGAGGGGCGAACAAACCAATGCTTTGCCCCTGTAGTCCCTCACTATCAGGATAAGGCTAACAAGAACGCGAACGAGAACCGTCCAGGGTGGCCTACCCCTAGAGCCTGGCCCAAAAGGGCCGTAATTTGTAGGACATTGCTCTGCCACTGGACAAAGCCCTGAGTTCGAAGAGAACGCAAAAAGGGAGCGTATAAGGACATGCCAGCACACAAAGTCTTCCGCCAATCGGCCCTCGACCGCCTGGCCGCCCCAGAAGAACTGGACAAAATGGTGCAAGTCACCGACCGGCGGGGATGGATAGCCCTGACCGGCCTCATCAGCATTGTGGCGGTCGCTCTGGGGTGGAGCATCTTTAGCTCCATTCCAATCATGATGCGTGGTAGCGGGATTTTAATTCGTCAGGATGGCGTGCAGGAAATCAAGACCGCCGAAACCGGCCTGGTTTCCGCTCTGCGAGTGAAAGCGGGCGATAGCGTGCAGACCGGCCAGGAGATCGCCGTTCTGCGGACTGCCGGAGGCGAAGTGAGCATCAAGAGCAACTATACCGGCAAGATTTTAGAAGTAATGGCCCAAAAAGAGGGCGGCCTCAAAGCCGATAGTGCCGTGGCGCGGGTGGAAGTAACCGGCCAGCCTTTGCGGGGCTTGATTTTGATCCCGCTGGTCGAAGGCAAACGGTTGCTGCCGGGTGCGGAAGTACAAATTTCGCCCTCAAACGTACTGCCGCAGGAATACGGCTACTTGCTGGGCAAAGTCACCTACGTTTCGCAGTACCCGGTGACGACCGAAAGCCTGATGGCCGAACTGAAAAGCCGCGAGTTGGTGGGGATGCTGGCAAGCGGTGGGCCGCTGATCCGGGCCGATGTCGAACTGGAAAGCGACCCGCGCTCGGCCAGTGGCTACAAATGGTCAACCTCGAAAGGGCCACCCAACCCGGTCAGTAACGGCACGTTGTTCCTGGCGAGTCTGGTGGTCGGCCAGCAGCGTCCGATCAGCCTGGTGCTGCCGATTCTAAAAGAGGAGACGAAGTAGGCTATGGCGAGTGTAGCACCGGCGGCTAAATTATCCGCCCGCAAAAACCCTTTTCCTCATAAACGCGCCAAAACCCCCACCATTTTGCAGATGGAAGCGGTGGAATGCGGCGCGGCAGCCCTGGCGATTATCCTGGGCTACTACGGGCGGTTCGTCCCGTTGGAGGAGTTGCGGGCCGCTTGCGGCGTTTCCCGCGACGGCTCTAAAGCCAGCAACATTCTACGGGCGGCCCGCAACTACGGCCTTAAAACGGTCGGCTACCGGGTCGAACTGGAAGCTCTGGCGACCATGCAGCTACCCATGATCGTCCACTGGAAGTTTACCCACTTCCTGGTCGTGGAGGGTTTCAGCAAAAAAGGCGTTTTCCTGAACGACCCGGCGGACGGCCCGCGCACCGTCACCTGGCAGGAGTTCGACGATAATTTTACCGGCGTGGTGCTGGACTTCGAGCCGACGGCGGAATTCGTGCGGGGTGGAGCGCGGTTTAGCACCTTTGCGGCCCTGCGGTCGCGGCTGGGCGATGCTCGCACCGAACTGCTTTACGTGCTGCTGGCCGGGTTGAGCCTGGTTATTCCGGGCCTGTTAATTCCAACTTTCAGCCGCATCTTTGTGGATTTCTACTTGATCCGAGGCTTGCAAGATTGGCTGCTGCCGCTTCTGATCGGCATGGCCGCGACCGCCCTTATCCGCGCTTCGATTACGTTTCTCAAAGAGTATTACCTCTTGCGGCTGGAAACCAAGCTGGCGGTCGGGATGTCGAGCCGGTTCTTCTGGCACGTGCTGCGGTTGCCACTCGAATATTACTCGCAACGTTACGCCGGGGAGATCGGCAACCGGGTGGCGATCAACGACCAGGTAGCGACGCTGCTTTCGAGCAAACTGGCCTCGACCCTGCTGGACATCGTGACGGTGTTCTTTTACGCCGGGCTGATGTACCTGTACGACCCGCTACTGACCGGGATCGGCCTGGGAATTGGCCTCTTGAACGTGCTGGCCCTGCGCTGGGTTTCGCGCAAACGGGTTGACCTCAACCAGCGTCTGTTGCAGGAGCGCGGCAAGCTGACCGGCGTTTCGATGAGCGGCTTACGGATGATCGAAACGCTCAAGTCGGTCGGGCGCGAGGGAGATTTCTTCGCACGCTGGGCCGGATACCAGGCTAAAGTAACCAAAGCCCAGCAAGATATGGGCGTTTACTCTAACTTTCTGGTGGCCGTGCCGCCCCTGCTGGGCGTTCTCAATACTGCCGCGATCCTGACCGTTGGCGGGTTGCGCGTCACCGAAGGCAGCATGACGATTGGGATGCTGGTGGCTTTCCAGAGCATGATGACGAGCTTTCTGGATCCGGTCAACAAGCTGGTCGAGATGGGTTCGACCGTGCAGGAAGTGCAGGGCGGCCTCAAACGGCTGGACGATGTGCTGAACAACCAGACCGACACGGGCCTGGAAACGACCGAAGCGGCCAGCGATATTTCCAGGCGGTTGCCCAAGCTCAAAGGCTATCTGGCCCTGGAAAACGTCAACTTTGGTTATAGTCGGCTCGCGCCGCCCCTGATCGAGAACTTCAATCTGAACCTCAAGCCGGGTATGCGGGTGGCCCTGGTGGGTGGAAGCGGGAGCGGCAAATCTACCGTCGCCAAACTGGTCGCCGGGCTGTACCGCCCCTGGGACGGCCAGATTTTGTTCGATGGCAAGCCGCGCCAGGACATCCCCCGCTCGACGATCACGAACTCGCTGGCCGTCGTAGACCAGGACATCTTTCTTTTCGAGGGGGGCGTGAAGGACAACCTGACCCTGTGGGACCCGACACTGCCGGAAAGCCAGGTCGTCGGAGCGGCGCAAGACGCCGTTATCCACGACGAAATCGCGGGTCGGCCCAACGGGTACGCCGGGAGCATCAGCGAGAGCGGCACGAACTTTAGCGGCGGGCAACGCCAGCGACTGGAAATCGCCCGCGCTCTCGTGACCGACCCGACCCTGCTGGTGCTGGACGAGGCGACCAGTGCGCTCGACCCGGTGACGGAGAAAGCTCTGGACGAACACCTGCGGCGGCGCGGTTGCACCTGCCTGATTATCGCCCACCGGCTCAGTACGATCCGCGACTGTGACGAAATCATTGTGATGGAGCGCGGCAAAATCGTGCAGCGCGGCACGCACGAAGAAATGAAAGAGCTTGACGGCCCCTATGCTCGCTTGATCGCTGAATAGACGAGACGGCGGCGGGCAAACCGCCCGGCCTATGCTGAACCGAGGAGGATGTTGTGCAGGTAATTTACACTCTTGGAGACCTTTTCCTGGCCGAAAGTGCGCCCTACCGGATTGGCGGAAACCAGCCTTTCCTGCTAGACGACCCCGATAGCGTCTGGTTTGTGCAGGAAGGTAAAGTTGAGATTTTTCTGGTGGCGGTCAACCAGGGCGTGCCGGACGACACCCGCTATCACGTCGCCACGGTGGACGAGGGCGGTCTGTTTATCGGGACGGCTGCCGGGTCGGGCCGTGACGTGCAGGGTTTACTGGCCGTCGCGCAGCCCAATACGGCCCTCGTGCGGCTAGGTCTGCCGCGCTTGCGCGAACTGGCCGCCCTGCCGGAGTGGGGCGCATCTATCACAGATCTGCTCGAAGGCTGGCTGGCTCGCCTGGCCGAAAGCCTGACCCGTGGCCTTTTCCCGCCTCGCACCGAAGTTCAACTGAGCGCGGGCGAAATCGCCCTGGCCGAACCGCGCCAGAAGGTCGGGCCGCTCAAAGGCAACCTGTGGGTGACTTTCCGGCGCGACCAGGCTCTCTTTATGGGCGAAGAAAGTTTTGGCACGGCTCCCGAAGAAGTGACTTTTCCGCTTTATAGCAAAACCTGGCTGACCGCCCGTAGCCAGATGAGCCTGAAAGCCCAGCCGCTCGAAGATTTGATCCTGACCGACGGAGCCTGGGAAGGGCTGAACCTGTTTTACCAGATGTTCTTTCAGGTCAAGTTTACCAGCGTGCGGCTGGAAGGTTACGACGGGATTAACCGGCTTCGCAAACGGGCCGAGTTCGACCAGGCTCTCAAGCATAAAACCCTGCGCTACCTGGCCTCGGTGGTCGAACACCGCCGCGAGGGGGCGGAGACCCTGGCAATTTCTGCCGATAAAGACCCTTTGCTCGAAGCAATTCGCCAGGTCGGAGCGTATCAGGGCCTGACTATTATTAAACCGGCAAGCTTCAAACCAGCCTCGCGCTATCGTAACTACGCCGCCGAACTGGCGGTCATCGCCCGCGCTTCGCGCTTTCGCACCCGCGAAGTCAAGCTAGAAGGCAACTGGTGGCAGACCGATTGCGGCCCGCTCCTGGCAATCCAGACCGAGGGCAAACGCCCGGTGGCTTTGCTGCCCGCCGGAAACCGGGGCTATGTACTGTTCAACCCGCAGGATGGTAGCCGCACGAAGCTTACCGCCCCGCTTGCCGAAGGGCTAGAACAGTCCGCCCATTATTTCTACCGCTCTTTCCCCGATAAAGCAATCGGCACACGCGACCTATTGAAGTTCGGGCTGCGCGGAACGCGGAGCGACCGCCGGATGCTGATAGCTCTGGCGGCTCTGGCGGGCATCCTGGGCCTGTTCACCCCGATCCTGACCGGCCAGGTCTTCGACTCGTTCATCCCGACCGGCCAGTCTGCCTTGATAGTCCAGGTCGGGATCGTCCTGGTCGTGGTCGCTCTTTCGGGGGCGGCGATGCAAATCACTCGCAGCATCGCTATTTTGCGGCTGGAAACCCGCCTGGATTTTTCGGTACAGGCGGCGATCTGGGATCGGCTGCTGAGTTTGCCCGCGCCGTTCTTTCGCCAGTATTCGTCGGGCGACCTGGCGGCCCGCGCTCTGGGCATCGAGAACATTCGCCATCTCGTCAGCGAAAGCGTTTCGACGGCGGTACTCAACAGCATTTTCTCGCTTTTCAGCCTGGCTCTGCTCTTTACTTATAACGTGGGCCTGGCCCTGGTCGCTCTCGGCCTGACCTTTATCACGCTGGTGGTGATTATCGGGATCAGTCGCTGGCAACTGTGCTTCCAGCGCCAGCAGACCGAGCAGACGGGCCGCATTTCGGGCGCGGTGCTGCAACTGATCAGCGGGGTTGCCAAGTTGCGGGTAGCCGGAGCCGAGGTGCGGGCTTTCGCCAGCTGGGCGCGGCTGTTTGGCGAACAACGCCGCCTGACCTTCCGCGCCCGGCTGATCAGCAATTTCCAACTGGTCTTCAGTGCGGCCTGGCCTGCCGTGACCTTCCTGGTAATCTTCGCTTTCTTCGACCTGATGACCGGACACAAGATGACAACCGGCAATTTCCTGGCTTTCCTGACCGCTTTCGGCCAGTTCTTCACGGCTATGATTGCCCTGGCGGTGGCCCTGATTACCGTTTCGGCGGCTATCCCGCTTTACGAACGCACCAGGCCGATCCTGGAAGCTCTGCCGGAAGTAGACCAGGCCAAACTCGAACCGGGCGAACTGAGCGGCGCAATCGAGATCAACCACCTGACTTTCCGCTACAGCCCGGAATTGCCGCCCGTGCTGAACGATATTTCGCTGACGATTGGGGTCGGCCAGATGGTCGCCCTGGTCGGGCCAAGCGGGTCGGGCAAATCTTCCCTGGTGCGCTTGCTGCTGGGCTTCGAGGCCGCCGAGTCTGGCTCGATCCTTTTCGATAATCAGGACGCCGCCAGCCTCGACATTCAGGCCGTCCGTCGCCAGCTTGGAGTAGTCATTCAGAATGGTCGCCTGATGACCGGCGACATTTTCAGTAATATCGTCGGCTCGATGCCGTACACGGTCGAGCAAGCCTGGGAAGCGGCCCGGATGGCCGGGATCGAGGCGGACATCAAAGATATGCCGATGGGCATGTATACGCTCGTTTCGGAAAGCGGCGGCAACTTATCCGGCGGGCAACGCCAGCGCATCATGATCGCCCGCGCCATTATCAACAAGCCGCGCATCCTGCTTTTCGACGAGGCGACGAGTGCGCTCGACAACCAGACCCAGACCATCGTCAGCCGTAGCCTGGAAAGCTTGCAGGCTACCCGGATCGTGATTGCTCACCGGCTCAGTACGATTGTCAACGCCGACTGTATTTTTGTCCTGAGCGGCGGCAAAATCGTGCAGTCTGGCACGTACCAGGAACTGATGGCCCAGCCCGGCCCGTTCCAGGAGTTGGCCCGCCGCCAGCTTGTTTAAGTGATTTGTGATTGGTGAGAAGAATAAAAATATACATTTTTATTCTTCTCACCAAAATGGGCCAGGAGATAATAAAGACTTTAGCAATCTCACGCCTTAACCAAGCAAATTTGTCACCCTGAGCTTGTCGAAGTTGCAACAGGCGGAGGTAAAACGGACATATTTTCCGACTAACCAGGCAAATTTGTCACCCTGAGCTTGTCGAAGGGTCTTCTGGATTAAACCTGATCTTGCCAGTTCAAGAAGATTTTTCGCTCAGATTGCCTTCAAGCAAAACTTTACGCCGCGTCGTTCAGAATGACAAATGCTCAGGGCGTGACAAAACTTCTAAGCCAGTAATAAAAGAAAATGTACATTTTCTTTTATTACTCTCAACACTCAGGATTGAGGCGGCTTTGTACGGCAGATTCAAGATTATATAACCCATCAAGAAGGTTAATTCATCAGAAATATCAAGCGCAGCTATAAATTTAGGAATGTAGGAATTTAGGAAAGAAGGTAGTAGAGGATGTTATATGAAGAGACACGGCGGGCCAGCCTTGCCAGCCTGGACGAACTGCTGGACGCGGCGGGCTGGGAAGCCCGGTTGGAGCTAAACGCTCTGGACTACCGCCGGATGAACGAGAGCGTCGAAGTTCTGGAGCGAGCTATCGGGGAAGGCCGCAAGATTTACGGGGTGACGCAGGGTTTCGGCCCCCTGGTGGGCTACCGGGCCAATACGAACGCCGACGATCAGGGTCTGGGCCTGATTTCGCACCTGGGAGCGGGGCAGGGCGAACCGCTTTCGCCGGATGTAACCCGCTTCATGCTGTGGTTGCGCCTGACCGGGATGAAGGCGGGCTATTCGGCGGTCGGGCCTGCGTTCTGGGAGAAACTGGCGGAACTGTGGAACCTGGGTTTTACTCCGGTCGTGCCGCGTGACGGGAGCGTGAGTGCCAGTGGCGACTTGATCCCGCTGGCCCACGCCGCCCTCTCTTTTGCCGGGCGCGGCGAAGCCTGGTTGCGCGGCCCGGACGGAACCTGGCAAGTGCGGCCCGCCTCGGAAGTGCTGGCGCACCTGGGGGTCAGGCCGATTGTGTGGCAAGCCCGGCAGGCTCTGGCTTTCGTCAACGGCACGACAGCCAGCCTCGCCCAGACCGCCTATAACCACCACGGGATCGCCCGGTTGGCCCGCATCCTGGCCGCGTTGAGCGGACGAATCGCGGCCCTGTTTGGCTCGAACCCCGAACATTACTCGGAGGGGGTGGGTCTGGTGCGCGGTCAGCCCGGTCAGCTTCAAATTGCCGAGTGGATTCGAGCCGAGACCGGGCCTACTCCTGCCTTTAATCCGGCCCGGCCTCTGCAAGAACCGTATAGTTTGCGCTGCGCTCCGCAGGTAATCGGGGCGGTCTGGGATCAACTCAGCCTGCAAGCGACGGTTTTACAGCGCGAGGCGGGCGGTTGCACCGATAACCCGGTAACTTTCGAGGGCCAGGTGCTGCACGGCGGGAACTTCCACGCCGCCCCGGTGGGGTTGGTGTCGGATCAGCATGGCCTGTGCGTGCATCAACTGGCTTTCCTGGCCGAGCGACAACTGGCTCAGATTCTCGACCCCGCCTCGAACGGTGGCTTGCCGCCTCTATTGGCCGCCAACCCTGGCCCGCAGAGTGGGTTCGCCGGGGTGCAGATCGCTGCGACCTCGATGGTCGCCAAAATTCGGCAGTTAGCCTACCCGGCCAGTCTGACCGCTCTGCCAACCAACCTGTCGAACCAGGATCACGTCCCAATGACCCTCAACGGAGCCAACAACGTCGCGCAGATGACCGAGTACGCTTCGCTGGTGATCGGTTCGCTGGCCCTGGCGATCAATCAGTGGTCGTATCTGGCCGAGGTACGCCCGCCTTACGGCTCGCTCTGGGCCGAGATGCGCGACCGCTTTGCTCCGCTCGATTTCGACCGGCCTCTGGCCCAGGAAGTCCGCCAGGCGGCCCGGTTGCTGGAGCAGTATCCTTTCGAGAGCTAATCAGCCTGACTGCTTGTCCTGTCACGTCCGGCGGGTGTGAGCGTAGCGAAGAATTTTCTTGACAATGCCCAATTGTCCTGATTGAAGAAGATTCTTCGCTACGCTCAGAATGACATATCGAAGAAATATTTCTTTTGACAGGTAGTGGATGAGTTTGGTAATTCTTCAAGAATTGCCCCGGTCTTTCCCAAAGTGTAAGACCGGGCGGCGGTCAAGACCGCCCGGCCATAAATGACCGGGCTACCCCAACGAAGCCCCCTGAACGGGGCTAATACGGTGGTAATAGGGCAGACCACTGTTTAAGGAAGGGCATTAGGCCCATTGATGGGTCTTCGTTGGAATAGCCCGGCTATTTATGGCCGGGCGGTCGAGCGGTCAAGCAGGTCTTCATCTTTGTGAATTATTTAGGCAATTATCAAGCTCGAAATAGGGTTTTATTGTCGGTTTCATACCGACATTTATATCTCAGCCCGGAATTCATTCCAGGGCGGTCTCGCGGGCAGGCATATTTACCGTTAGCGTTAACAAAGAAAGGGCAGGTAGGGGCCAGGATGATGATTGCTACGAACTCGCTTGCGGAAGTCGCCGGACGGTCTGCCACGCTTTCCGAGCGGTTGCGATCTGCCGACCTCTGGGCCAGCCCTGCCGACCCTGGCAAGGAGCAAGAGCAGGTCGAACAGACCCGTGCAGCCCTGGAAAAGTGGCGGGAGACGGCGGCGAGTGGCGACGAAGTTCGGTTTGGGCGTCGCTTGCAAGCTCTCGGCCTGGACTGGCCGACCGCGCAGACCCGGTTGGCAAGCTCTGCCGCCCCGGATACGGCGCAGGAGTGGTTAGGCTTACTGGAAGAGGTGCTGGCAGTCGCCCCGACCTGCCGTTTCGAGGCCGAGGCCGTCGCCGGAGTGGGCGGGGGGAACGCGGCGGAAGCCCTGCCGTTCGAGGAAGTTTTGCGGCCTTTTGTGCGAGTGGCCCGCCGCCGGTTAGAGGCGCGGGGGAGTCTGGCCGGGGCGAGCCTGACTTCGGGAGCCTGGGCCGACTTGGAACGCGGGTTGCTGCGGTCGCTGACGGCTCTGGCGGCTCGTCCGCTCTGGCTGGAATTCGCGGTCTGGCGGGCCAGTCGCAGTTTTGGGCTGTTCCTGGCGACTTTCCAGAAGGACGCGCCCGGCCCGGCCCTCCCTGTCCACCCGGCCAGCCGAACGCTTTACACCCGCTTTGCCACGACCCTGCTGGAAGGCGGGCTGGCCGATTTCTGCGGGCAGTACAGCACCCTGGCCCGCCTCCTGGCCCGGCGCACCCTCAATTGGATCGAGGCTAACGCCGAATTTCTCCAACGCCTGCGGGCTGACCGGGAATTATTAGCGGCACTGGCTGGTGGCGCATCTTCGCCGGTGGTGGCCCTGCAAACTGGCCTTTCCGACCCGCATTGCGGAGGCCGCGAAGTGCTGGCCCTGACTTTTCAGAACGGCGCACGCCTTGTTTACAAGCCGCGCAACCTGGCCGCCGAAGCCTCTTTTCAGAGCCTGTTGGAATGGTGCAACCGCCAGGATTTAAGCCTTGATTTCAAAACAACTGCGGTGCTGAACCGGGGGACGCACGGCTGGGTGGGTTTTGTCCCGGCCCGGCCCTGCCAGAACGAGGGCGAAAACCTGCGTTACTACCGCCGCACCGGAATGTTGCTGGCCTTGCTCTACCTCCTGCACGGCACCGATTATCATTACCAGAATATTCTCGGTTGCGGCGAATACCCGGTGGCGATTGACCAGGAGGGCTTGCTCTATCCGCAGGTACGGGCAGGAGCGGGAGAGGAAGCCGAAGCAAATCTGGCTTACCGTGAGTTCAGTAACACCGTGCTGCGAACCGGACTTTTACCGGCCTGGGAGAGTCGGAGCGAGGGGACGGCAGACGTGAGTGCGCTCGGTGGCGGGGCGGCGCAGGGGCGGGGCGAGGCCGGTTTGGTCTGGGAAGAAATCAATACCGACCGGATGCGCTGGCACTACGGGGCGGTGGCCCGCAGCGAGCAGGGCGATCCCGCTTCCCCGAAGATGAGCCTGGCCTGCATGGACGAGTTCGGGGCGGGCTTCCGCGAAACTTACCGCCTGTTGCTCAGGAACCGCGCTCCCTTGACGGCTCCCGGTGGCCCGCTCGAAGCTTTCGCGCACCTGCCGACCCGCTTTATCTTTCGCAACACCGAGATTTACGGCTCCTTGCTGCGAAACGCTCAGGAGCCGCAATTTCTCAAAGACGGCCTCGACCGCAGCCTGCAACTGGAGCGAGCCAGCCGCGCTTTCCTCCAGAACGAGCTACCCGCCGCATACTGGCCGATCCTCGAAGCCGAGTTAGCCGCGCTGGAAGCCCTCGATATTCCTATGCTGGCCGTCCGCAGCGATAGCACCGCGCTCTACCTGGAAACCGGCCAGAGCGTGCCGGATTTCTTTACAATGTCCGGCTACGACCTCGTGCGGGAAAGTTTCGCGGGCTGGGGCGAGGACGATCTGGCGCGGCAGCTTGGCTATATCCGGGCCGCTCTCTACGCTAAAAACGCCTCCGGGCCGCTCGGAACCTCGCCGGAGGAAGGCTCCCGGCGGGCCTCCCCGGTAGGCGGGGCAGCGAAAGCGAAAGCGAAAGCGAAACAGGAGCAAGCCGGAGCAGAGGCGGTCGCCCGCCTGTCCGCCGATCAACTGGTCGAGGAAGCTTTGAAATTAGGGTTGGCCCTGGAAAAGGAAGCTTTGCGGTCGGGTGGGCGGGCCACCTGGATTTACCTCGGTTACGACAAACGCCTGAACCACTACCGTCTGAACCCGCTCGATAACAGCCTTTATAGCGGCCTGGGCGGGGTGGCTCTTTTTCTGGCGGCCCTGGCTCGCTTTAGCGGCGAAGCACGCTTTGCCGAGCTTGCCCGCGCCGCTTTGCAACCGTTACAGACGGGCCTGGCCCAGCCCGGCAGTGCCGACCAGTTCGCCCGGCGGCAGGGTCTGGGCGGTGGCCTGGGGTTGGGTTCGCTGATCTACAGCCTGACGCGCTGCGGCCAGTTTCTAGGCGACGAAAGCCTGGTGGAATTAGCCCGGCGTGCCGCCTCCTTCGACCGGGCCGAAATCGAGCGCGACGAGTCCTACGACCTGATTTTTGGCACGGCGGGGGCAGTCTTGAGCCTGTTAGCCCTGTACGACCTAACTGGCGACCCGGCGACGCTGGCCCAGGCCACCCGGTGCGGAGAGCATCTGCGGGGGCGGGCCGTCCAGGGGCCGTCGGGTGGATTGGCCTGGCCGACCCTGAGCGGTAAGCTGGCGGCGGGTTACTCGCACGGAGCGGCGGGCATCGCTTACGCCCTTCTGCGCCTGGCCGAGGCGACCGGACAGGCCGAGTTCCGGCAGACTGCCGCCGCCGCTATCGAGTACGAAGCGAGCCTGTTCGACCGGGCTACGGGCAACTGGCCGCATTACGCCGGGGGCGCGGGGACGGCCCGCTTCTGGACAACCTGGTGTCACGGCGCACCCGGTATTGTGCTGGCGCGGATGGCCGGGCTGCCCCTTCTGGATACCCCGGCCATCCGGCAGGACATCCGGCGCGGCCTGGAAACGACGACCGCGCACGGCCTGGGCCAGATTGACCACCTGTGCTGCGGCAACTTTGGCCGGATCGAAACTTTGCTGATGGCGGGCGATAGGCTGGACGACCCGGCCTCGTCCCATCTGGCCCAGACCTGGGCGGCCCGCCGCATCACCCAGGCCCGCCAGGGGACGGGTTACGCTCTCTTCCCGGATGCGCCGGGCGACCTCTACAGTCCTAGCTTTTTCCAGGGTACGAGCGGTCTCGGTTACACCCTTTTGCGCCTGGCCGATCCTCAAAAGCTGCCGTCGGTGTTGCTCTGGCAGTAAAACTTCAAGGAGTTAGAAGATGTTTAGTTTAGAACTTCTAAATAAGGCTTCCGCCGTTCCTTTCACTGGGCTGGCTCTGCCCAACTGCCGTCATTTTCTGGACAAGCTCGACACGCAGGCTGACCTGGTGGCAATCGGAGCCAGCATGCTGGGTTTACCGGCAGGGCTGGCGTTGGCGAAGTATATTCCTGAAAGCGAGTCGCTCCGGCTGCTCTCGTTTTTTGTCCTCAAAGGTTTTCGTCGTCAGGGGATAGGTACGGCTCTCTTGCGGCGACTGGAAGCCGCGGCGGTCGAGCGCGGGTTGCCGCAACTTGATGTGATCTACGAATCGAGCCTGGCCGACGTCGCGGCTCTGCAAGGCTTGCTGACCGCCCAGAACTGGTCGGCTCCGACCCCGACCGCTTACACCTATCACGTCACGATGCCCGCCGCCCTGACCGGATCGCTGGAGACGGCTCCAACCTGGGTGCAAGACGAGGCGGTGCTGCCGGAAGGTCTATCTATTTTCAGGTGGGACAGCCTGGATGAAGTGGAAAAAGCCGCTTTGCTCGACCAGATTGACCACGACCCGCGCTACCGCGAAGCCCGTCGGCCTCCCTTTAGCGGCTACGAACCGCTCAACAGCCTGGGCCTGCGCTACCGGGGCGAAATCGCCGGGTGGCAGATTACCCACCGCACTCGCCCCGACACGATCAGCTACGGCAATTTCTTCGTCCGGGCTGACGCCCGGAACATGGGTGGCGTTTTTAACCTGCTGGGTGAGATAATCAAGCGGCAGGTGCAACACGGCGTCCTGAATATGGTCTGCTCGGTGGCGGCTCAGAAAATCGCCCTCGTCAAATTTATGGACAACTTCACGGCTCCCTATGGGCCGCGCATCGTCACGCTCTACCGGGCCACCAGGAAACCCGCCCTCTATCCGCCGCAGTTTACCACCCTGGTCGAAGCTCTGGATTGGCGGGCGCGTTACGAGCCACAGGCCCGCGCCTATACTTTCCTGGTGGACGGCGAGGAGCAGGAAGCTAACCTTAGCTATGCCGAACTGGACGGCGTGACCCGTCGCCTGGCGGCCCGCCTGGACGCCCATGGAGCCAGCGGCGAGCGAGTTTTGCTGTGTTTGCCGCCCGGTCTGGACTATATCACGGCTTTCTTTGCCTGTTTACGGGTTGGGGCGGTGGCGGTATGTGCCTATCCGCCCGATCCTCTCCGGCCTCAGCGTTCCTTGCCGCGCCTGGAAGCGATTGTGGACGACGCGGGAGCCGCTTTCGCCCTGACTACCGAGGCTCTGCGTGGGCCGCTGGAAGCTCTGCTGGAAAAATCCCCCGTCGCGGCGGGCCTGACCTGGCTCACGACCGACCTCGAAACGGGCGCGGAAAGCTCCGAAACACAGGCTCCTTTTGCTTTCACCGGGCCGACCCTCAGCCCGGATAGCCTGGCTTTTTTGATGTACACTTCCGGCTCGACCGGTACGCCCCGTGGAGTGGTGGTCAGCCACCGCAGCGCACTTGAAAATATGAGCCGCTTTCCCGGTTTCGAGGCCCGGCCTCCCACAGCCTTTGTCTCCTGGCTGCCTTTCTTTCACGATCTGGGCCTTTTCTTCGGCATTTTGCATCCGATGGTGCGGGGCGTCCCGGCGATCTTGATGTCGCCGACGGCCTTCTTGCAACGCCCGGTGCGCTGGCTGAAAGCGATCTCGCGCTACGGAGGGAGTGTGACGGGCGGGCCGAACTTTGCCTTCGACCTGTGCGTGAGTAAATCTACGCCCGCCGAACGGCGCGGGCTTGACCTGTCCGGCCTGACGCTGGCTCTCAACGGAGCCGAACCGATCCGGCCCGAAACGCTGGAACGCTTCAGCCGGACTTTCGAGCCGTATGGCTTCCGGCCCGAAAGTTTCTATCCTTCTTACGGACTGGCCGAAGCGACCTGTTCGGTTTCGGGCGGGAGCGCACCGGGCCAGCCGATTGTGATCCGGGCGGAGCGGGCCGCGCTGGAAAAGGGCCGATTGGTGCAGGCCGAAGCCGAGGCCGATAGCGGGCCAGTCCTTAATCTGGTGGGCTGCGGGGTAAGCTTGCAGGGGCAAGAAATTCGGATTGTCAATCCCGAAACTCTGGCCGCTTGCGCTCCCGACGAGGTAGGCGAAATCTGGGTGGGTGGTCCGGCGGTCGGGCTGGGCTACTGGGGCCGACCCGCCGAAACCGAATACACTTTCCGGGCGCACCTGGCCGACGGCGCAGGGCCGTTCCTGCGGACGGGCGACCTGGGCCTGTTGCAGGGAGGCGAACTGTTTATCGCCGGGCGGCTCAAAGACCTGATCGTAATTCGAGGCCGCAACCACTACCCGCAAGACCTGGAATTGACCGTCGAACGCAGCGAGGCGGCTTTGCGGCCCGGCGGCGTGATCGCTTTCTCGATTGAGCGTGGCGGCGAGGAACGTCTGGTGCTGGTGAGCGAAGTTCAGCCGACTCCGGCCACTGATCCCGCCGAGATTAACCGCCGGGTGCGCCGGGCCGTAGCCGAACAGCACGATCTGGAAGTTGAAAATCTGATGCTGCTGGCTCCCGGCAGCTTGCCCAAAACTTCCAGTGGCAAACCGCAACGCCGGGCTTGCCGCCAGCTTTACCTTGATGGCGGTTTGCCCGCCCTGAGCCAGTGGCCCCTCCCGACTTCCCTCGAAGCCCCGGCCCAGAGCGACACCGACGCCCGCCCGACCGCTACTCCGGCCTTCAATGGAGCCAGCGATAGTCCCTTGCAAGCCCGCCTGATCGCCCGCATGCGCGAGTTTTTCGCTAAACGCCTCGGTCTGAGCGAAGCTGGAATTGATCCGCGCCGCGATTTTGCCCACTACAACCTGACTTCCATCGAAGCGGTCAGCCTGATCAGCCATCTCGAAGAACTGATCGGTCGTCCGCTTTCGCCGACGCTGGCCTGGGAATTCCCCACTATCGAAAGCCTGGCGCACCACCTGGCCGGGGGAGACGCTGCCGCCCCGCTGCTGGCAATTTCCGACGCCGCCGGGCCGTCCTTTGGCCTTCAGCCGGACGAACCGATTGCCCTGATCGGAATGGGCTGCCGTTATCCTGGCAGTGCCAACTTGCAAGAGTTCTGGCAAATGCTGTGCGAGGGCCGCGACGCCGTTACCGAAGTGCCGCCTGCCCGCTGGGACGCCGAGGCTTTTTATTCCACCGATAAAGCTGCCGAGGGCAAGATGGCGACCCGCTGGGGTGGCTTTCTGGACGGCCTCGACCTGTTCGACCCGCTCTTTTTTGGCATTTCACCCCGCGAGGCGTACCACCTCGACCCGCGCCAGCGTTTGATTTTAGAAACCGCCTGGGAAGCCCTCGAAGACGCCGGAATAGTCCCGGCAGACCTGGCCGGTAGCTCGACCGGGGTCTTCGTCGCCAACCTGACCGCCGACTACGGCACGATGCTTTTTGACGACCTGGGCCGGATCGAGGCTTATTCCGGGCCGGGGACGGCCAACAGTATTTTGGCAAACCGGCTGTCTTATTTTCTCGACCTGCACGGCCCCAGCCTGACCCTCGATACGGCTTGCTCCGGTTCGCTGGTCGCGCTGCATCTGGCCTGCCAGAGCTTGCGGTCGGGGGAAAGCCGCCTGGCTCTCGTCGGCGGGGTCAACGTGATTCTCGGCCCTGGCTCCAACATTTTCTTTAGCAAAGCCGACGCGCTGGCCGCTGACGGACGCTGCAAAGTTTTCGACGCCCGCGCCAACGGCATCGTTCGGAGCGAAGGCGCGGGCGTGGTCGTCCTCAAACCTTTGCGGCAGGCACAGGCCGATGGCGACCGCATTTACGCAGTCATCCGAGGCAGCGCGGTTAACAGCGATGGCCGCAGCAAAGGCATTATGGCTCCTAACCCCCAGGCTCAGGAAGCCGTCTTGCGCGAAGCTTATCGCCAGGCCCGGCGTAGCCCCGGCGCGGTGCAGTACATCGAGGCCCACGGCACGGGTACGCGACTGGGCGACCCTATCGAGGTCAAGACGCTGGGTAAATTCCTGGACCTCGACCGTCCGGCGGGCCGCAAGTGCGCGATTGGTTCGCTCAAGACTAACATCGGCCATACCGAGGCGGCGGCGGGCATTGGCGGGCTGATCAAGACCGCTCTGGCAATCAAGCATCGCCAGTTGCCGCCCAGTTTGCACTTCGAGCAGCCCAACCCCTTGATTCCCTTCGAGGAGTTGCCCGTGGCCGTCCAGACCCGGCTTGGCCCCTGGCCGGACGAAAGCGGCCCGTTGCTGGCCGGAGTGAGCAGCTTTGGCTTTGGCGGAACCAACAGCCATGTCGTGCTGGAAGAAGCCCCGGCCTCGCCCTGGCTTCTCCTGGCCGCTGCCGAGGCTTCGCCTTCCCCCGATCAGGCTGCGTACCTGCTGGCTTTATCGGCTCAGAACGAGGGTTCGCTGGGAGCGTTGGCCGGAGTTTACGAGGAGTTTCTGGACGAAAGCGGAAGGGGTGCGGCCTTACCTCTGGCCGATATATGCTACACCGCCGCCCGCCGCCGGAGTTCCTTCGGGCATCGCCTGGCCCTGACTGGCCGGACGAGGGCCGAGCTTGCCGCAAAGCTGGCCGCCTTCCGCCGGGGCGAACACACGCCCGGCCTGGCTGCCGCCGAACCGGGTGCGGCTCCACGAGTGGCCTTTGTCTTTTCGGGCCAGGGTTCGCACTGGCTGGGCATGGGCCAGCAACTTCTGGCGCAGGAGCCGGTTTTTCGGGCCGTGCTGACCGAGTGTGACGCTTTAATTCAGGCGCGGGCCGGGTGGTCGTTGCTGGCAGAACTGGCGGCTCCGGCCCAGCGTTCCCACCTGAACGAAACAGACGTAACCCAACCGGCCATCTTCGCGGTGCAGGTCGGGCTGGCGGCTTTGTGGCGGGCCTGGGGCGTCGAGCCGTCCGTGATTGTCGGGCAGAGCCTGGGCGAAGTCGCGGCGGCGCATGTAGCGGGCGTGTTGAGCCTGGCCGAGGCGGTCACGGTGGTAGTCGAGCGCAGCCGTTTGATGAAGCGTACCGCCGGGCAGGGCAAAACCGCCCTGGTCGAATTGCCCCTGGAACAGGCCCAGCTTGCCATAATCAGTTGCGACGACCTGCTATCGGTGGCCGGAAGCACCAGTCCGGGCAGCAGTGTTCTGTCGGGCGACCCGGCTACGCTCGACCGGGTGCTGGCTTCACTGGAACGGCGCGGGATTTTTGGCCGCGCTCTGCCGGGGGTGGACATCGCTTTCCACAGCCCGCAGATGGAACCCCTCGTGCCAGCACTGGTGGCGGCTCTGGCCGACCTGCGGCCTCGATCTGCCGCTGTGCCGCTCCTTTCCACGGTCGTGGGTGGGCCGGTGGCGGGGCCGGAACTGGACGCCTTTTACTGGGGCCGCAACCTGCGCGAACCTTTCCTGATGAGCCAGATAGCCGGACAGTTAGCCGAGGGCGGTTACGACCTTGTGATCGAGCTTAGCCCCCACGCGGTGCTGACGACTTCGCTTTCGCAGGTTTACCGGGGAGCCGAGCGGACGGCCCTGATCCTGCCGTCGCTCAAGCGGCAAGAGGACGAGCGCGGCACGTTGTTAGCCGGGCTGGGGGCGGCGTGGAGCCGTGGGGTAGCGGTGAACTGGGCGGCGGTTTACCCTGCCGGAAACCTCGTATCGCTGCCTTTATACCAGTGGCAGCGCGAATCGTACTGGTTTAGCACCCTGCCGGGGAAAGGCCTCAGCTTCGACTACCTGCACGGCGGGATCGCGCCAAACTCTTTTGCCGGGGTGGGCGGCGCAACCCGTGCGGCCTGGCAAGTTCCCCGCCTCCATCCGCTCCTGGACGAATACATCGATCTGCCCCACGCGCCCGGTTCGCACCTCTGGCGGAGCGAGTTAAGCTTGAGCAGCCCGGCCTACCTGCGCGATCATCGCCTGGGCGAGACGGCTCTTTTGCCGGGGGCGGGCTACCTTGAAATGGCTCTGTGGGCGGCGGGCCGGGTCTGGGGCGACGAGGCGACGAGGCTGGCCCAGGTTGAATTCCGCGAGGCTTTGCCGTTGCCGGAGGAAGGTTCGCGCCAGGTGCAACTGGCTTTCCTGCCCGCGCCGGAGGGAGCGAGTTTTCAGGTCTTTAGCCGGGCCAATCGCGCTGCGACGGGCGAGGGGGCGGCCCAGGAGTGGACTTTGCACGTGACAGGCGACATTCGGCCTGGCCCCGCCACCGTGCGCCCTGAGGGGCCGGAAAGCCTGACCCAGGTGCAGCGAAGGTGTGCCGATACGCTCGATAAAACTTCTTTTTACGCCTTGATGGCCGAGCGAGGGCTGAATTATGGCCCGGCCTTCCAGAGTGTCGCGGAAATCTGGCGCGGGCCGGGTGAAAGCCTCGTTCGGCTGGCCCTGCCGTCCGGTCTGGAAGACGGTTTGGCCGCGCATCGGCTCCACCCGGTGCTGCTGGATGGAGCGTTTCAGGCCGTCGCGGCGGCTTTGCCGGGGGATGGCGCGAGCGGAGACCGCTACCTGCCGCAAGGTCTGGAAAGCCTCGTCCTGTACGACGAAGGGCTACCGGCCCGCCTGTGGTGTCACGTCCGGCTAAGGAGCGATGTGCAACCCGGCCAGGATGGGCTGGAAGCAGATCTGTGCTTGCGGGACGAAGACGGGCGAATCGTGGCCGGGGTGGGCGGGCTGCGGCTCAAGCGGCTCAAACGGCTCGTCCGCCCGGAGAAAATTGACGATCTGCTGTACGAACTGGAATGGCAGTCCGGCCCTCCCTCCACTCTGCCGTCTCTGCTGACTACCGCCACGCCTGCGCCCGGTTCCTGGCTGATCTTCGGAGATCAGTCCGGCCTGGCCCAACGCCTGGCAAACCGATTGGAAGCGGCGGGCGAACGCTGCCTGCTGGTCGCGCCCGGCCCGGACTACGAATGGCGTCCTGCCGAGGGTCGGGTGCGGCTCGACCCGGCGCAACCGGCCCACTTTGCCCGCCTGCTGGGTGAAGGGCTGGCGCGGGGCTATCCGGCCTACCGGGGCCTGGTTTACCTGTGGGGCCTGGCGGATTTGCCGGAGAGTGACAGCGAAATTGACGGGGCGGGCCTCGAAAAGAGCCTTTTGAAGGGCGTGGAAGGAGCGGTAAATCTGACTCAGGCTCTGGCGACCCTCGACTGGCCGCAGTTGCCCCGGCTTTTCCTGCTTACTGCCGGAAGCCAGGCCGTCGGGGGGGATCCGCCCGCTCAGGCGTCCCTACCGCAAAGCGGGTTGTGGGGTCTGGGAGGGGTGATCGTCAATGAGTATCCGCGTCTGGGCTGTACCCGCCTCGACCTGAGCCAACCGAACCCGCCCGAAGACGAACTTGACCAGCTTTACGCCGAACTGTGGTCGGATGAAGCTGAAAACCAGCTTGCTCTGCGCGGTGCGGAACGCTCGGTGCTGCGAATTGTGCGCTCTCCTCTGCTAGAAACGCTGAGGTCGGGTGTGGGAGCAACCGGACAGGCCCAACCGCCGCTCTTCCAACCGGAGGCTACCTATCTCATCACGGGTGGCCTGGGCGGGTTAGGGCTGTTGCTGGCCGAGTGGATGGTGGCCGAGGGAGCCACCCACCTGGTGCTGGTGGGACGGCGTGGCCCGGAGGCCGCGACCGAGGCCCGGCTACAGGTTTTGCGCGAAGCGGGCGCGGTCGTGCGGCCCATGGCGGCGGACGTGACAGAGGGGGGCCAGGTGGCGGAGTTGCTGGCGACTTGCGCCAGAGAGTTGCCGCCTTTGCGGGGGGTTTTCCACGCCGCCGCCGTTCTGGACGACGCTCTGCTGGTAGACCAGAACCGGGAGCGCATGGCGAAGGTGAGCGGGCCAAAGGTGCGCGGAGCCTGGCATCTGCACGCGCAGACGGGCCATTTGCCGCTGGACTATTTTGTGCTTTTTTCGTCGGCGGCCTCGATTATGGGGACGCCCGGCCAGGGAAATTATGTCGCCGCGAACGCTTTTCTGGACGCGCTGGCCCACCACCGGGCCGGGTTGGGCCTGGCCGCTCTGAGCATTAACTGGGGGCCGTGGACGGAAGCGGGCATGGCTTTGAAGGTCGAAAAGAACGAGCGGTTCGAGGCGAAGGGGATGGGCAGCATCACGCCCGGTCAGGGTTTCCTGGCTCTGGCGCATCTGCTGCGGCAGGCCCGGCCCCAGGTGGGGGTACTGGCGGGCAACTGGCCGGTGCTGCGCCAGACCCACGCCCTCCTGAGTGCTTCGCGGCTTTCGGCGGCTCTGGTGGACGACACGGTTCGCAGCCTGGCCCTGGCCCACGCGGCTTCGACCCGCCTCAGCCTGACCGAGGCCAGCCAGGAGCAACGCCCGGTGCTGATCGAGAGTTATCTCAGCCAGGCGATAGCGCGTATCTTCGGCCTGGCGACGGCCCGCCTGGATGTCCGCCTCTCGCTTTACGACCTGGGCCTCGACTCGCTTACCGCCGTCGAGATTAAAAACCGGGTCGAGACGGAACTGCTGGTAGTCCTGCCCCTGGATAAACTCTTGCAAGGCCCCAGCGTTCATCAACTTGGGATGGAGATTGCCGCTCAGTTGAGCCGAGAATATATCCATTCTATCCGACCTTCTTGATGGGTCAACCAAAGGAGCCTGAGCGCGAACGATCTACTGCCTGTTCGCGCTCAGGCTCCTTTTATTATATGTATATGCTCTAAAGACCTTCTTAGCCGTTCGACCGCCCGGCCATAAATGGGCCGGGCGGTCTTGGCCTCCATCCTGTGTTCGACTAATAGACTCTAGTTACCATGCAAAGTAAGGTTTTGCTGAAGGTCGCACGGCTAAGGAATGTTCCTATTTGTGAAATAATCCGGCAATACAACAAATAAAAATAGGGTAGCCGTTGGCAAATTTGCCAACGGCTACCCTATTTTTATCTAAAGAAAAGACTAGGCCCGGCCCGCCGCACGGTACAGATCGGAACTCGCCCTGATCCAGCCGTCCGCAAGCAGGTTCAGGTGAGGCAATTTGCCTTCGGCCCGGCGCAAAGTGCGGTGCAAAGCTTTGCTTTCGGCGGGGCTAAGGTTGTAAACCGTTACGGCCCGCTCGAAATCGTTGAGCATAGCTTCGGCCAGCCCTGGCTCCTTCGCCAGACGAGCCAGAATGTCCTTCAAATGTTCGTAGTTGCAATTTTGGGTGAACAAAGCGAAACCTCCCTCTTGATGGTAAAAGCAGACAAAAATAAATATAGTCAGGTATGGTAGGTGTCTTGCGACCAAGACTAAATGAGATCAACCCCATCGCTAAAATGCAAGAGTAAGGTGTCTGAGCAGAACTAAATAGAGGGTAAGTTTAATAACTTCCTTACATTTTTTCGACTATCGCTACTGCCATTGATTTTGAGTTATAGGAACTCTCTATGAGTATGGTAGAATTGTAAAAGATTTTTTACGACCTGTCCCCGTGGATTTCCACAGTCCTGCGGGTGCTTGCGCTCATCCGAGCATTTTTAACAGAAAGGCCCGGCGCATGAACGACCTGACCGAACAATTAGACCAGATCATCGAGCAATTGCTGACGCTGGCTCCGGCCCTCCTGCAAGAGAACCTGCGCGACCTGATCCGGCGCAAAAGCCTGGGTAGTCTCTGGCTCGACCTGATGAGCCAGACGGCCCAGGTCTGGAACGTCCCGCCCCGGTCGGCCCGCACCGTCGGGGCCGCCTTGCGCTTTTTCTTCCTGGCGGCGAACTGGCTGGACGACGTGATTGACCGCGAAGTAGCCGAGGCCGAGCTACCGGCGGTCGTCAACGGCTCGGCGGCTCTTCTGGCGTTGGCTCAGACAGCCCTGTTAGAACTGGAACAGCCTTTGCCGGTTATGCGCCTTCTGAACGAAACCTGGCTGCTGGCGGCGGCAGGCGAACAACTAGACCTGGCTGGGCCGGGCCTGGACTTTACCGCCGAGAGCGGGCCAGACCAGCAAGGCCAGGCTCTGAGCGAGGCCGATTACCTGGAACAGGCCCGGCTTAAAACCGGGCTGCCCCTGGCGGCTACCTGCATCGCCATTGCTTTGCAAGCCCAGCAGGTGCCACTGACCCCGGATGAGCGCACCTCCTTGCACGAGTTTGGCCTGAACTTTGGGCTGGTGGCCCAGATTCACAACGACCTGGCCGCCCTTCGCTCGGAAGCCTCGGCTAAATCCGATCTGGCCGCGCTCAAGCCCTCGCTCCCGCTAATCTTCCTGCGCGACAAAATCCCCGCCGACGAATACTCGCACAGTCTGGAAGCCGCCCGGCAAGGCGACGTTGTGGCCCGGCGGCACCTGGCCGGGTTACTCGATAGTAGCGGCGCGTTCGGCTATGCTCAGGTGGTGGCCGAACTCCATTCTCAGCAAGCCGCCGATGCTTTAGGCACGACCGAACGCGGACGGCTTCTCGCCCGGTCGCTGGGTCTGGCCGACCCGGACGAAGACGAACCGACTTGAGCGATTAGCTCGAATAGTTTGAACTAAATATCGGCCAGCCAGCCGCGTTCGTACAGATTTTTCACCGCCTCGGCCCGGCCATTGACCGCCAGCTTGCTGTAGAGATTGCTCAGATGATATTCCACTGTGCGTTCGGTAATCGAGAGGCGCTGGGCAATTTCTTTGTTGCCGCAACCACTGGCCGCCAGCCGCACGATTTCCAGTTCGCGACGGCTTGGACGCACCAGGTTGGAAGGAATATTGTCGGTGTTTATTTTGGGGAAAACTTGATGGCCCATCATCAGCATACGAATGCTGGTGACAAATTGCATGGGCGAACAGTCTTTGAGCATGAACCCATCCACGCCGATTTCCTGGGAAGCCTGGAGATAGGCCGGGTTGTTGTAGCCAGTCAAAATCAAAATCCGGGCGGCGGGCTGGCTTTCCTTGAGTTGCCGGGCCACCTGCAAGCCGTTGATGTCGGGCATATTGACATCAATCAGGGCTATGTCGAAGTGAATCTGCCGGGCCAGGCGCAGCAGTTCCTCACCGTTAGAAGCATCGGCTACCACAACCATATCCGGTTCGTTATCAATAATCATCCTGGTGCCACCCCGCACGATTGCGTGGTCGTCGGCCAGCAAAACCTTGATTTTCTGATTTGTCTGGGTCTGTTGCATTTTGCCCTTTTCTTCTTTTCTGGTTCTTGTTTACTACTCTCGGCCTGAGCCGACTTCACGCCTGATGATTGATTAGCCTGACAATTAGTTAGAATATGACCCGCCCGGCCCGAAATTAGGGAGTGACGTATTCCAGGGCGGGCCTTTTTTCGACTGGCCTGGCGGGGTCAGCGAGGTGTGGTTCTGGCTCCGGCAGCGTGGCTGCGACCGGAACCGGGGCGGGCAGGGGTAAGGGTAGCTGGACGCTGATGCAGGTGCCGTGACCGGGCTGGCTGGTAATCTCGAATTGACCACCCAGTCGTTCGGCCCGCATCCGCATCCCCACGACGCCCATATGCCCTTCGCAAGCCAACTGGCCGTAATCCCAGGTTTCGGCCATTCCCCGGCCATCGTCCCACACTTCCAGCATCAACTTTGCGCCGACTTCGCGCAACCGTACCCGCACACTCTGAGGGTCGGCGTGTTTGAGGCTGTTCTTGACCGCTTCCTGGGCCGTCAGGAACAGGGTGCGTTCGAGTTGGGCCGGATAGCGCGTGCCAGCTTCCAGACCTTCGATCTGGAGCGAAAGAGCGACGGCGTAGGTTTCTCTGGTAGTCTGGCACAGCCAGTGCAGAGCGGCCAGCAGCCCGATAGTATCCACGGCAATCGGGTACAGGCCGTTGCACATAGCCCGCATCTCCTGGATGCTGGCCTCGGCCACGCTGCTCAGGCTGCTCAACTGGTCTTCCAGGGATGGGCCGGCTTCGGTGGTAAGTTCGAGCAAGCCCTGGCAAAAGGCACTCTGGCGGGTGATGAAAATGAGGTTTTGCAGCACGCCGTCGTGCAACTGGTAGGCCAGAGCTTCGCGTTCTTCGTCCTGCACCCGGCCTAATTGCTGGTTGAGCAACCCGGCTTCCTGGCGGGCCTGTTGCAGTTCGGCAATCTGTTCGCGCAACTGATCGAGCAACAGGCTTTTCTCGATGGCGATCACGAGGCTGGATGCGACGGTTTGCAGCAAGTAAAGGTCGGTTTGGCCGTAGAAATTGCCCGAAGCTTTGGTTTCTAGCAGTAAGAGGCCGTACAACTCACCCTGGTGGTGGATCGGCTGACCCAGCAGTGTCCCCCAGGAGCCGACTTTGTACCAGTTCGTGGTCTGGCCGCCCTTCGCTACCGGCTCTAACCCTTCGAGTTGAGCCGGAGTTAGATTTAGCAGGTTGCCCTGCCCGGCGACTAACTCGGCGATGAGTTTTTCCCGGCTACCCATTACAACCAGCGCAATTCCTCTGGCTCCGAGGACGTCGGCCAGTTTGCGGCAGACCAGCATTCCGATTTCCTGGGTGGTGGTCAGGCTAAAAAGGGTGTCGTTTAGCTCCTTTACCACGGCCCGGTAGTCGTAGTTGCTGCCGTAGATCAGTTGCTCGGCCCATTGCTCGGCCCGGCGGCGCAGCGGCGAGAAAACCAGCCAGGCCAGGGCGATACTGGCGAAAGCCAGCAAAATCGTATCGTTGAGAACTACTTTGCGGCTCAGGTAGGTCAGGCCGAAGACCAGTTGCAAGTAGACCATTCCGGCCACGCCAAACACCAGCCCGATGATCAACCATCGGTTGATCTTCAAATCTATGCCCAAGAGCTTCTGGCGGCGGATGGCGTAGAGGAAACACAGGGGAGTCGCCAGGGTCAGGGGCAGCAAAAATTCTACCAGCACGATGGGCTGGCCCCAGAGCAGGCGGGGAATTAAAGTTAGTAGCACAATCGGGAGGCCCGGAATAGCCAGCCCGACCAGAATTGTACGAATCTGGTTGCGGAACAGCAAGTTGGTCGAACGGCGTAGTGTGTAGACCAGCCAGCCAATGTTAAAGAGATTGCCCACTACCAACAGGTAGTCCGGCAGGTGAACGATCAGGTAGGAAGGTTGTTTTAGCAAGAGGTAAGGGATCAAGAGGCTTACAAAAAGTACGGCGTTAGCGATGTGCCAGCCCCACAAAACTTTCGTGCGGACGGGTTGGCCGGTTTCGGCCAGCTTTGCCTGGAGGGTTTGCCACATCAAAGTCGGGTTGGACAGGCTGATGACCGATGCAACGATCCAGCTAAACAGGGTCGTACCCTGGATTGCGCCGATCAGGATTACCAGGGCGGCGGTAAGGTTCCACAGGTACAAGAGAAAGACCGTCGGGCGGTAGTCGCTGCTGAGATAGGCCCACAGCCCGCTACCCCAGAAGGCGACCGACAGGAGACAAAATACAAGCTGGCTAAAATTGCCGTAGTAGCGATTGAAAACGGGTGCGCCGGTGAGGACGGTCAGCACGAAATAAAGATAGAGGACGGAACCACCGATGACCACGGAACTTCGCCAGCTCCAAAAATTACGACTCGACATTCAAGCTCCTTTTCGCAATAACCCCTCTTTACCTGGGGATGCTGCAAAGCCAGGTGAAAAAGCAGCGCACGGTGGCCTGGCCGGTTTTGCCAATTCTAATCCTGCCCCTTTGCAGGCCCCTTATAAAGAAAGAAGAAAAAGAAAGCCGAGTAAGACGTTTGCCTGACGAGGAGTAGGAATAGACTAAGGATAGAGTATAAGTTTTTGCTGGCGAATTTAACAGTTTGCGGAGCAGGTTTTGTAAGTTAAACTTGCGGCTAGTTTTGCCAAAACCCACAACTACCCAAAGTCTATTCGATAGGCCGTCTTTTGTCAACAACCAAACTAACTGGGGGTGTGACACAGATTTTTGCAAAAGGGTAGACAAAGCGAAAATAAAGCGGTAGGCTAGGCCAAAGGAGAAAAGAAAAACTATGCCAAACCTAGCCGAAAAAAAGGCCGAGTGGAATGAAGTAGCCGCTAAAATATTTG
>JBBRBE010000040.1:0-38313 GCA_038206175.1 Chloroflexia bacterium | reverse complement strand
CATCAGTTTACGAGTACCAACCAGCACCCGCCGCCCTTGTACCGCCCCGCTTACCCCCGCCCCGGTGTAACTCTGGAAATTCTGAGGTTGCTCCTGGGCATTTTCCATATCCAGACCACGCGCTTTAGCTCCGCGCACAATCGCTTCACCTAGCGGGTGTTCGCTACCCTTTTCGACTAAAGCCGCCAACTTTAGGATTGACGATTGCGCGGGTTCTTTTTGATCGCCTAAACCCCAATCCCCAACCCCTAAAACGTCGGTCACATCCGGCTTGCCTTTGGTCAACGTGCCGGTTTTATCCAGAATGACCGCTTTAATCTGGCGGGCGCGTTCCAGACTTTCCCCACCTTTGATAAGAATGCCCTGCTCCGCGCCAACCCCGGTCCCGACCATTATCGCCGTCGGGGTCGCCAGACCCAGCGCACAAGGGCAGGCTACCACTAACACCGCGACGGCTGGAATTAAAGCGGCCTGGAACGAATGACCCGTAAGTAGCCAACCGACAAAGCTTAATAAGGCAATCCCGATTACTACCGGAACGAAGATACCGCTAATCGTGTCGGCTAAGCGTTGTACCGGAGCTTTACTACCCTGCGCCTGCTCGACCAGCCGCACAATTTGGGACAGTACGGTGTCGCGCCCGACGCGAGTAGCCCGCACTCGCAAGAGGCCGGTCTGGTTAACCGTCGCGCCAACCACGTTATCGCCCGGTTCTTTCTCGACTGGCAAGCTTTCGCCCGTGACCATACTCTCGTCCACACTGCTCTGCCCCGCCTCGACTGTACCATCGGTGGGTACTTTTTCGCCGGGCCGGACTACAATCAGGTCGCCCAAGACTAGCTGGTTAATGGGAACATCGTACTCCTGACCATCACGCACCACGCGGGCGGTTTTAGCCTGGAGACTCATCAGCTTCTTGATAGCGTCACTGGTGCGACCTTTGGCAACTACTTCCAAAAACTTGCCCAGATAAATCAGGGTGATAATCAGGGCGGCGGTTTCAAAATAGGTAACAGCCTCCCCGCCGTTTGGCCCACGCCCCATCATTCCAGCCTGATAATTATTGCCAAAAAGGAGTAGCCAGAGGCTAAAGACATACGCCGCCGTCGAACCTAGCGAAATCAGGGTATCCATGTTAGCCGAAAGGTGGCGGGCATTTTTGATAGCCCCCCGATGAAACTCCCAACCCACGATAGCCCAAACCGGAGTAGTCAAGGCAAATAAAATCCAATCGCGCAATTGGGGCGTAAACCAGTTCATCCCGAACATTGCAATCGTAAAAACCGGGACAGTCAAAACAATGCCTAATATCAGCAAGCGGCGACGGCGTTCGATTTCTTTACGGCGACGTAAGGTATCCCTATCCGGTTCATCCTGGATTGGTGTCAGGTCAGGCGCAGGGACGGCTATAACCGAAGCCAGTCCTTTTTCTTGCGTAGTATTAGTCGCTCCATCTGCTGCCGGAGGTGCATAACTTTGGGAAACCGGGCTAAGGTTGCTGGCTAGTTCGCCGTAAGGTTTGGCCTTGTAGCCCGCCGCCTCGACTGCCTCGATTATGCGGGGTAACTTGATAACCTGGGGATTAAAATTGATCGTGCCGCGTTCGGTTGCCAGATTGACGTTAACATTTTCGACCCCTTCCAGCTTCTTGACTTTGCGCTCGATCCGGTTGACACAACTGGCACAGGTCATTCCCTCAATTTCAAGTTCGGTAGTTTGGTTAGTTGGGGTTGGATTTAGTATCAGGGTTGGAGCGGTAGTCACGGACGGCGTAACCATTGGAACAGCTTTCGGCTTTGTCTGTAGTTGGATTTCTTCCAAAGGAGTAGCTCGGTAGCCTGCCGCCTCAACCGCTTTTACCAGCGTTGGTACATCGGCCTGCTGGGGGTCGAATGTTACCGTACCTTTTTCGGTTGCCAGATTGACATTAGCTTCGACTACACCCGGCACTTTTTTAAGTTTTTTCTCAATCCGCATAACACAACTGGCGCAGGTCATCCCGTCCAGTTCTAACGTTACCGTCGCTTTACTATTATCCGGGGTGGAGTTATCCACTGCGACACTATTATTGTTTTGAAGTTGAGAAAGCGGCTCACTCTGGTTAAGCTGTGTCATTCCTCGCCTCACTTTCTTTTATAAATTGCTCGGTTTGAGTTAAATGAATAAAATCGGAGTGAGTGAATTAGACCCACTCCCGATGGTTAATTAATGATTGTGACCATGACCGGCGTGGTCGTCATGACCAGATTGAGCTTGTTTCAAGTATTTTTCCGGCTCTTTTTCAAAAGATTTCTTGCAGCCGGGCGCACAAAAATAGTAAATTGTTCCGTTATAGTCAGAAGTGAACTTGGCTGTGCTGGTAGCTACCGTCATCCCGCAAACCGGGTCAATTACCTGGGCCATCTGGAAAACTCCTCTCTTTGGTTCAAAGCTTTTACCACTTCTTTAACTACTTGCAAGAATACTACCAATGATAGTATATGGACAAATTTTTGCCTTAACATTTAGCCTCTACAAAAATTCAAGGCGCGAACGTTCAGGCGGTTGCTTTTACATAGCGTTGGAAAACTTCCATCACTTCTTGAATCTTGGCTTCGCCATTACCTTCTTGAATTGCTTCGGTAACACAGTGGCGCAGATGGTCGCCCATCAGCAAGATCGAAACCTGTTCGAGAGCCGCCTGGACGCTGGCAACCTGAGTTAAAATGTCCACACAATAGCGGTCTTCTTCTATCATTCGCTGCAAACCACGCGCTTGCCCTTCAATGCGACGTAACCGGCTTAAAATCTTTTCTTTATCCTGGTCGTAAGATGCCATTTTATTGCCTCTTTTTATTTTTTGCTTTTAATAGCTTGTGTATACCCTACCGGGGTATACTACTTAACCTTATTATAATACCCCGGCAGGGTAGTGTCAAGTACCCTGCCGAGGTATTGCTAGGAAAAAGAGTAAGGTGGGAGAAATAATGGGTAGTTAAGGTCTAGGTTATAGGTGACAGTTTCTCATTAACAAGCTGCTCGGTTAGCTGTCCAGTTACTATCGCCTGAATTATCCCGTTCTTGTCAATAAAAACCGTTTAAAGTTTGAGCCGCATCAGGCGACCCGGCATCGTTGGCAATACCTAAGTGTAACCGAAGTGAATGAAGCAAAGCAACCAGCATTAGATGGAGCAGCAACACAAGCTGTAACATCCACTATTTTCTTCCTGATTATGTTTATAGGCGTATACGATTTGAGCCGTATGATATACCATAATATGAGGAAACTAACAAACTGTCATTTTGTGAACTGAGTAATTGTAAAGTTAAAATCTTAGAAATGGGTTAAAACCACCCCTAACCACCTGACCCATCAGATATTTAGTTGTATTATCGAACTATCTTAAATAGTTGTACCATCGAACGATTTGGGGTGTTTCATTACTAACGAATACGAATTACAAGAAATGATAATAGCTTTCGTCAGGGCCTTTGGATTACATCGCCCCGAACAGACCCCGTGTGGTCAGCCAGTGACAGTGGCGGAAGCCCATACATTAATCGAACTTAGCCGTCAAGAACTGCTGTCTCAACACAACTTGACCGAACGTCTACATCTGGAGAAAAGTACGGTCAGTCGGTTGGTGGGGATTTTAGAGCAGCGAGGTTGGCTAGAGCGTTGCCGAAGTCAACAAGATGGGCGTATTTTTCTTCTAGAGTTAACCGAAGCGGGGCAAAAAGCAGCGGCGCAGTTGGCCCAGGCTCGTCAGGCCAAATTTGCTCGAATTTTAGCGGCAATTCCGACTGAAGCGCAACCCCAGGTATTATCAGCCCTTGATATTTTATTGGAGGCACTGAATGAAGCTGAATAAATTAACCAGTGCTGGCTGGCAAAAACGGAGTTGGTGGCTGTTAGGACTGATAGCTCTGGCCGCGAGTGCTACCGTAGCTGGGATAGTGTTCGTCGGTAGCTCCTCCAATCAGAAGACCTCGAACCGTCAGGCCGAGGTAGCTGAACGGGGAGCTAACGTTATGCCCTTTGACCTGGAAAAGACTACCCATATCTTCCAGGCGTCGTCGGATGGTGGCGTCGAGATAATTTTGGCTAACGACCCCAGTGATAACCAGCAAATAAAGCTGGTTCAGCAGCATTTATAGAACGAAGCCCAAAAATTTGCCCAGGCTGATTTTTCTGACCCGGCAGCTATTCACGGAACCACAATGCCGGGTTTGAGTTCCTTGCAAAACGGGGCAAAACAAATCAAGTTTGATTATAGTGCATTGCCTAGTGGTGCACAGATACGCTATACGACCAACGCCCCGGCCTTGACGCAAGCTTTGCACGACTGGTTCGCTGCCCAAAGCAGTGACCATGGTCAGCACAAGATGTGAAAAGACGAAGGAGGTGTTGTTTATAGGCTGAATTAACCTGTCACTCACATTCATTATTCACTTTCTAAATTTACAGGTATGCTTGTGGCTCTGCATCGAATAACTTTTTACAGGCCGGAGCGCAAAAATAAAAATTTCGTCCGCCGTATTCGGATTTCCAGCGGGCGGTAGCCGGTTCTACGTCCATCAGGCAAACCGGGTCGAGCCGTTCTAGCTCTATCGCATCCTCTTCTTCTGAGGCGTTGACAGGAGCAGATGCAAAACTCTCATGGGGAGGTGGCAAAAACCGTTCAAAAATGTGTTCGGCCAGTTCGGATGCAGGCAGAGAGTGGGGTTCTTTCAGTAAAGCCTCGATATAATCAAAAATCAAGGGGATATATTTGTCGTCATTCAAATCTTTGAACCAGATAGAACGCCCGGAAAGTTGAAGCATCACATTATTGCCGGTAGCACACGGGCCGAGGCAGCCAGTGAAGCTTAAATGGATTTTATTGCGAATGCGCCGACGTTCCCATTCCGCCTGGTACAAATCCAAATTGACCGGGGCGCGGTCCTTTTCTGTCCAGCCACAACAGCAATTACCATGTGCTTTTGAACAAACAAACAAATTCCCCTGTAATTGGACTATCCGAAATGCCTCGCCACGTGCTTCGACCTTTACCGTTTTAATCGGTGTGGTACTTAAAGTCAGTTTATTATCTACTTCCACAATTTCTTTCCTTGTTATTCTTCTAAATCTAATTTCTCAAAAAATTTTCTAAAGTAAGGACGTAGAGCATAAAAGAGTATTCTAGGTCTTACCTTCTTGAGGTTAAGCAACATAATCGAGAAGTCCAAGATGAACACAATCGCAAATTATCTCGCTGCCTGTATCACTGCAACTAGCGCAATTACAGACCGAGTTTGGCAATATGACACACTGCCAGCAACAGGCCGCCAACGCGGTTTTTGAACTGCCAGGGGTAGACACATTTAGTAGTGTAGCACCTTCTTCGACACGTTCACTTGAAGCCTCTGGTATAAGCACGACGCTTCCCTGATTGCTAAAAAGCAATTCGCCAACCATCTGAAAGCCCGCCCTGGCAATTCCTATTCCAGAAGCAGAATTTTCAGGGGCGTTAATAATCCAAAAACGATTTGCCCCTGCTTGCATTTGTAATTTTAGAATAGTTTGCAAAAGATGAGGATAAATACCACGACCACGCCACGCTGGGATAGTTTTGAAATCCCACAGGTAACGATTGGCTGCGGATATTGAAAAGGTAAGTCCTAATTCTCCAATAGAAGCCTGCCGCACCGCCGCCCAGCCGTAAGCTACTGGTATTTCATTCAAGAATGCCACATAAGGGCGATGTCCATCTCGGAGGCGAGTAACTAATTCTTCTGAAACTAAACCAGTTAGTTTGGTCAAAAGTTGGATTTCGGCGGTATTTTCGACGTGAAAGTTTGCTATAGGCCGAAGTTGCGGTAATTTATCACCCCGCCACCAACTCGAGAGAGCCATTAAATTCTTCCCTTCGATTTTAATCTAAGAATACCCTATACCCGTATCGGGTAAAAGAATTATAAGGAAATCTGAAAGTATTGTCAATGGGAAAAACACTCAAATTCTACCAGAGTTTCAGCTTCAACAAACGCTTATCCTATGATACACTGGCCTTTCGCTTCTTCACTCCGCTAGACGGGCCGAAGGCTACCAGTAGTCAACTTACTTCAGGCCAACCGGTGCAGATGGGCCAGCAGCGTCTGGCTACGCTGACATCTCAAACTTTTAAGGCTAACACTCAGCTACAAGTGGAGCTAACCGATTTGCCACTTCCGCCTGACCGGGGCGTGATAGCCGTTAGAAACAGCATTTTGAAGATAAGCATATTCCTGCTTACCCTGGGTGGTCTTATTTTTCTAGGGTTCTATTTACATCGAAAAAATAAAACCCTGAGTTTAGGCAACACTTTTGCTACATCCGAAGCTGGTACAGTCAATCAAAAGACCACGCTTGACGACACTCTGGAAATAGACAAGGAGCGAAGGCGGTTATTGTACAAACTGGCGCGGCTGGATATTACTTATGATAAAGGTGCTTTTGCCGACGGCGAATCTGCCTATCAACGACAGCGACAGGAACTAAAAGTCCAGCTTATCGAAACCTGGCAGGGTCAAGTGAGCAAAGAGGAACTAAATGTCATTGCCGGTAACTAACCAGAAAGATTTTTATGTCAAGCAAACCTACTATACCTAAAACTGAGGCAATTAGTGTCAGCAGCACTAAGGGAAAAAATCAAACTAATAGCTCCTCGGCACATCCAAATAAAGCAAGGCAATATGGAAGACCTGGAAAGCGCAAGGGTTGGGCGATTTGGGTCTGGGTGATTGGATTGGTTGCCCTTGTCTGGGTAGGTATCGGACTTTATCTGATACTCGGTACTGGCTCTAAAGAGGCCCAGCCAATAGCAAAACTGGACGTACCGGATGTTCATTCACTGGCCTTTAGCCCGACCAATCCTGATACAGTTTACTTTGGTAGTCATAACGGGCTACTCAAAAGTAGCGACGGCGGGCGCAACTGGCAGCCAACTCCACTTAATAAAGGCGATGCTATGAATATAGCTCCTGCTAAAGACGGCAAAGTAATTTACATTGCCGGGCATAACCTGTTTCTAAGGCGCTTGGTCGAGTGGCTTTCGGCATCGTGCTGATAATTTTGTTTAGTCTTGGGCTGGCCGCTACTCTCTCAGGAATGGGTCTTCTATTCGTCCACGCCCGTAGATTCATGACGCGAATAAAAATAAACCAAAGCAGCCAGATGGTAAGAATTTTGCCGGTCGTAAGGTGCCTTAATAATTACTGTTCTGGGCCTGGCTATTTCCTACGAGGCTCTGATACAAACGAGAGTATTTAAGTAAGTGTTACTCTTCTCCAGATCTGCTGATAGAACAAGTAAAGATAACCATAGTGCCAAATAAAGTAGGCTACTATTGACAATAGTATGCATGTTATCTATAATGGCGCGGGTAAAGCTGAACCCAAAAGGTTGTCGGATTAGGTTCAATAGCTCTTACAAAACCTCAGATAGTTGTTAATGAAGAGCTATCTTGAAATAAAATATTTGGAAACCAGGAGAGAGGAAATAATATTAGCATGAACAAACGTGTTATTTTGGCTTTGGTAGCAACTTTGTTTCTGGCTCTGGTACTGGCTGCCTGCGGCGACGCTACCGCTACTTCTAAACCCGCCGCTACTGCCGGTAGCGGCAGTATGCCAGGTATGACGATGAAGCCGGGCGAGACAATGGCTCCGTCTACCACGGCTGCCGTAAATGCAGCAACTACAGCCGCTTCCGGTAATATGCCAGGTATGGCGATGGGTACAACTGCGGCCAGTGGCACGATGGCAAGTGACCCGATGACCGACAGCCTCAAGGGGTTGAGCGGGAAAGAATTCGAGGTCATGTTTATGCAGGAGATGATTGCTCATCATCAATCGGCCCTAGATATGGCAAAGCTTGTTCCTACCAACACCAGGCGAGCCGAGCTAATCAAGTTGAGCCAGGATATTATCACCGCTCAAACTAAAGAAATTGGCGATATGACCGGCTGGTTAGCCAGCTGGTACAACGCTAAGCCATTAGCCGATAATATGAGCGCACCCGGTATGATGGCAATGATGGGCGATACGGACAAGCTTAAAACAGCTAAAGATTCGGCGTTCGACGAGCTTTTCCTTCGCATGATGATAGAACATCATACTCAGGCTACCAATATGGCGAGCCTTATTCCCAGCAAGACACAACGCCCAGAATTAGTCAAAATTGGTCAGGACATCATCAAGAGTCAAAGTGCCGAAATTGAACAGATGAAGGGCTGGCAAAAAACCTGGAGTTTAAAGGCTTAATCTGCTAGACATCTAGTTCTTAGGATACTCTTCACCTAACAAATCTCACCTCGTGGTACAGGGCAGTAACTTATCAGTTATTGCCTTTTTGATGATTTTTTATTATTTAAGCAAGGACGGTCTCATTAGTATTTCATTAGTGCAGCTAATACTATTGACAGTAGTAGGCAATTTCCCTATAATCAGCCTGAGATTGAGGCTAAGATGGAACGGAGTGCCGGACAGAATATGCGTCTACCCCCGGATGTAGTGGCAGTATTGATAAAAATAAAAGATTATTTTCTGCTCTTCGGGCCAGCTTTGCTAATCGCCGTAAGTCTGGGCCAGCAGTGACCAGGATAGCGAACCGGACGTGGTGCTGGCCTGTGCTGGGGATACTCCAACCCTGGAAACAGTGGCGGCAGCCTGGTGGTTGTGTGAACACGCACCGGATATGAGGATACGGGTGGTAAATGTGGTGGATTTGATGACGCTTTTTCCAGCCCGATTTCACCCACATGGCTTAGACGAAGCCAACTTTGTAGAACTCTTTACCCGCGATAAGCCGGTCATTTTTGCCTTTCACGGCTACAACTGTAAGATGTCCGTCTCTAATGAGATAGGCGGCACTAGCAAACGAAGCAATTCCACCGCCTATGAGATACGCTTTCGTATGAATGTTGGCTTCAACATTGGCATATAAACCAACCTCACTTTCATCAAGAGAGCTTTCACCTTCGGTAATTAAGCCGTCCACTGCCACTTTCTCGCCAGGGCGCAAAAGCAGCAGGTTTCCTACCTGCACCTGCTTTACCGGCACCACCTTTATCTCTCCCTCCGGGCCAATTAAGTTCGCCTGGGCCGGAACCAGTCGCAGCAGCGTGTTGAGGGCGTCCGATGAACCCCGGCGACTACGCATTTCCAGCCAATGACCGAACAGCACGAACGTAACCAGCATGGCGGCGGCATCATAGCTTGTCTCCACCCCGGCGGCGAAGAAAGTAACAAAAAGCTTAACAATTGTATAAATATTTCACAAAGTCAGGCGGCAATCTGAGCTAAAACTTGCTCAAGCGGACAGCCGTCCAGAGCTTTTTGATAGAAAAAGTGGGCCAGCCCACGCTGAGCCTCGCGTTTGTGGTGGGCTACTACTTGAGCGATATTAACGCTTGTTTGACCTTTTTGGGCATAATCCTCCCAGTGTTCGACTGCTTCTAAAAGCAGGTAGCTGTAAGTAATGAGTAGTAGCGTCCACATTCGCCAGACATTACGTTCTCGCCAGCACTGATTATGGTCTAAACCTAAGAGTTCTTTAGCCTGGGCATGGAAAGTCTCTATTTCCCACCGCACGCTGTAAAACTCACAAACGGTTTTACCCCCAAGAGCCGGGTCACTGCTGACAAACAAACGGTAATTATAGGCTTTAATCCCACAACGGGGATTTGAGTGAGCTGGTAAACTGCGACTAACTACCACTTTACACAAAAAAGCGGGCAAGGTCGGGTTTGCGTCTGAGCCAGCTTTGGTCTGAGCCTGGATGTAACGCCGCACTCGACGGTTTAATTCGTTCAGACGAGTTTGTTCCAAAACTTGTTCACCCCACTCAACTTCGCCGATAAAACGGCTGAGGCAAGACGGGTGAGTAGACCCACACAAAGCTCGATTAAGACCAGCCATGTTTTTACGACCATCCGACATAATGAAAGCTATCATTAAATTCAACAGATGGCGTTGGGCCGGTTTGCCAAGCTTAGTATTGAAAAGAGTTAGAAAATTGTCAAAACGCGGCCAACGCTTTAAGATATAAGCTGTCATCGGAGTGTCCTTTGTAGTTCTTAAATGGCTAGGTGGTACTACCATTTTAGCAGCTTGGACACTCGATGACCATTATATTGTTAAGGTGCTTTGCCCACACTTTGTGAAATATTTCTGCAATTATTGAGAATTTACCTCTCCCGCTTTGATAAATTCAACTTTTGTGACGTGAAACCGGGTTACACACCGGTTTCTTTTGTAGCAGCCAGGCCAGCGCGATATAAACACGCGGAATCTCATGCTCTTGGGCGATTTGGGCGACCGCTCCACCACCTACCGATCCGTTTCGGTGGTTGCATCGTACTTACTTTTCTGGACTTGATCGGTTTTGGAGCGAAGTGTACTTTCCGACGAGGCTGACCAGTCCCGCGTCAATCTTCCAGAAGCGAGGGGACTATAAGGGACCACGGCGATCTTCTCCACGCGGCACAGCGGCAACATCTCCCGCTCTTCTTCGTGGTAGATCAGGTTCAGGTGATCCTGCATCGAGACGAAGCGAGTCCAGCCATCCTTTTCGGCTGTGTACAGGCTCTTCTGGAACTGCCAGGCGAACATAGCCAAGGCTCCGATATACCGGGCCTTGCCGGCCTTAACCACGTCATGCAACGCTTCCATCGTCTCTTCGATGGGGGTCTGGTAATCCCAGCGATGGATCTGGTAGAGGTCCACGTAATCGGTCCCAGGCCGCGTGAGGCTTTGGTCAATCTCGCTCAGGATCGCTTACGCGATAGTCCAGAGCCATTCGGCCCGTCGTGCATTTTGCCGTGTACTTTGGTGGCGATAACAACCTCGTCCCGGTTGGCGAATTCCTTCAAAGCTTGGCCGAGGATCTCCTCACTCTTGCCAATGGAATAGACATTGGCGGTATCAAAGAAATTGATCTCCAGTTCGATGGCTTTCCTAATGATTGGTCGGCTGGTTTCCTCGTCAAACACCCATTTATGAATCCAACGTTGTGCGTCCCCGAAGCCCATGCAACCGAGCCAGATCCGAGACACCTCCATTCGGGTGTTTCCTAGTTTTGTGTATTCCATTTTCTGAATTCCTCCTTTTTGATTTTTGATAGGTCATTCTCCTCTTTTTTAGTTTCAATTGATTGGTTAATCTGTTTCATTTCAATATGTGAACCAAGTTGCGAACCGAGATGTGAACAGATGCACGCTGACAAAACCCAACAATGAATTTATACTGCAAATGAGACTAACAACTACTAGCTACCTTAAAAACTGGGCAACAAACACTCTGGAGAAAGTACGAACCTAATATGTCACAACCACCTGTGAGTCTACCTCAAAGCTGGAGGGAGGCGCGCAGGAGGCGGACCTGGGAACTAAATCGGCACCAGGGGTGGACACAGTGCCAGATTGCGGAAGCAGTGGGAGTTACCCAGAGTACAGAAAACTACCTGATGACCTAATTACCTTTGATACGAAATAGTTCCTGGTGGGTATCGGTTTACGAACACCAACCGGGACTTCCCCGCCTGGATAGACAAACTGACAGACACTCTGAGTTCAACATTGGAAATGGTTTAGTTTGTCCCTTCCATGGCCAGGGCTAACTTCTATTCGTCAGGCAAGCTCCCAAATTTGCTAAGCGGTCTCTGCCCTTTTCCTTTATGCCGCCGTGATCGACGGAGGGGTGTGTCTATACGACCCGGCTGAGTTTGGCTAGTGCTTGCGATGTGTTTTTAACTTTACATTGGAAAAAAAAGGAGAATAAATAACCATGAAGCCCACAATACTTTTCATTCACGGAGCCTGGTTGAACTCAAGTTCCTAGGAGAATTTTGTCACTTACTTTGAAGGTCAGGATTACAATTGTATGGCTCCCGAATGGCCTTATCGCGACAAACCAGTGGAGGAATTAAGAGCCAATACGCCGCCCGAACTGGCCCAAATAGGGGTCACCGAGCTGGTCAACCATTATGAGGCAATCATTCGTACACTCCCCGAACCACCGATCCTGATCGGTCACTCCTTTGGGGGTTTAATCGTTCAGCTCCTGCTGGACCGAGGCCTGGGAAAGCTAGGTGTGGCACTTGACCCAGCCGCCCCGGAAGGCGTGCTTGCAGTAGATTGGGCGGTACTCAAATCAAACTCGGGTGTACTATTCAAATGGATGGGCTGGGACAAAGTCCTGACAATGTCCTTTCACGAATTCCAATTTGCTTTTGTCAACACTTTCCCTGAGGAGGATCAGAAAAAATATTACGACCGGTACTACGTACCTGAAACCGGACGTATTTTCTTTCATGAAGCTTTCGCCCAGCTTGATCCTCACCATGCCGTGAGAGTGAATTTCAAGAACGACCAGCGCGCCCCGCTCTTACTGATTGCGGGTGAACTGGATCACATAGTACCCGCTCGTGTTGTGAAATCGACCTACCATCATTATAAACAGTCCAGTGACCGAACTGATTTTTTTGAGTTCGAGAAACGGGCGCATTTGCTCATCGCTCAGGAAGGTTGGGAAGAAGTAGCCGGTTATGTCGCCAACTGGCTGCTTAACCAGCAGCAGCTTGTAAATAACCGGGAGCTTGAGAAATCGTCCTTACAAACCAACCGGTAAGTATTGGTAAGTTTAGCAGGTCAGATCCCTGATTAATTGTAACTGGATATCCAGGGAGCGGAATAGAGGCAATTTCATTCATTAGTCCGCCGATGTAATAATCAAAACATGAGATTGCCTTCCGACCAACATCCTGCCAGTCAGCCTGCCAGCTAATAACAAACATATAAGCGGCTTTATTTGGACTACTGGAACAATAACGGGGGCTGGTAATGAATTGAACAAAAACAAGGAGTACCATTAAAATGAAACCACCTTCAGCTTCCACTGATAATATTACAGCTCACCTTTTACTATCCGACCAAAAGCTCGTAACAAAAATAGCCCGTAAAATTAAAAGACAGCACGAAAGCGAAACTCAAGCCGATTACCGCGAAGCGGCCACCCGAATTATGTAGTTGGCGAGATTGCCTGGGCTTTCGATTCGGCTACCAGTGTCCCTATTCCACCAACCGCGCAGGCGGGCGAACACGAAAGAGCCTGTGTAGCAAAAGCCCTGGTCGGGTGACTTAAAGGTCAGGGGGCCGAGCCATTTATGTTTAAGACCCGTGGGCATCTGGCCCTTTTGGGCCGACGAACGGGAGTGGCTGAGGTAGGACCGTTAACCTTCACAGGCTTACCTGCCTGGTTGCTCTGGCCTGCTTATTATTTGTCGCACATCCCGACCTGGCGAAACCGGCCCCAACTCTTCACCAACTGGGTTCTAGCCAGTACTTTAGGGCCTGAAACCACTCAATTGCGGCTGGAATAGTCCCCGCTGAGACACGGAGAGAGTGAGTGAGAAAATATTTCAGCCTGGTCTGGCCTAGCAATGTTCAGGAAAATAGGTTGCTTTAACTATGTCCCGGACAGAAAGCGTTAACTATGAAAATCAGAGAAAAGGAAAAGGAAAGTATTTATGAAGATATAAAGGCGGTGGCTACCAAGTTCTGCCTACCTTCTTTTCCCCACCGCCTGCTTCCTCGCCCTCAGCTGATGAAAGTACTGGACCAGGGCTTAGGACGCCGGTTGACCCTGGTTTCTGCTCCGGCCGGATTTGGTAAGACCACCCTGTTGGCTAAATGGCTGGATCAAAAACTAAAAGCTACAACCACTGAACCTGACCGAGGCGCGACCTCCTCCAATCCACTTCCGCTGGTGGCTGCCTGGGTCTCGTTGGACGAAAGCGATAATAACCCCCAATCATTCTGGAAATATGTCTTTACCGTCCTGGAACAGTCGCTGGAGGGCCTGAGTAAGCCTCTTATATCAGGCCAGTTGAAGCGAGGGTTTAGCTCGATATCCTCTTCTTCCTGCCCGCCAGTTGAGGATGTTCTGGCTTTGTTTATAAATCGCATAGTTGAAAATGACCGGCAGCTTGCAGTGATTCTGGATGATTATCAGCATATTACCGACCCGGCCATTCATTCTTCAGTGAGTTATTTATTAGATCACCTGCCGCCTCAACTTCATATTTTTATAGTTACCCGGAACATTCCGGCCTTACCACTCTCCCGACTACGAGCGCGAGGCCAGCTTTTGGAGTTAGATGTTAATGTATTGCGCTGCAACCTGGCCGAAACAGCCGATTTTCTTAAAGATGTGCTAGATCTCGCTGATCTGGGGGCCAGCCTGGTGCTGAAAATTTTTAACCGAACGGAAGGCTGGCTGGCCGGATTGCACTTGCTAGGTCTTTCTTTACAACGGTACTCGGTCTCTTCCGGCAGGGTGGTAATAACTGAATTAGATAACCCTCAACCCTATATTATAGATTACCTTAGCCAGGAAGTGCTTCAGGGCCAGCCGAATAATATTCAGACGTTTCTCTCGTATACTTCGATGCTTCCCCAGTTTTGCTCCGATTTGTGCAATGAGCTTTTGGACCGAAGCGATAGTGACCAGATTCTGGATTATCTTAAATCCAATAATCTGTTCATATTTAGCGTCGACGGACAACCGGGTTGGTATCGCTATCACACACTCTTTGCCGAGGTATTACGCTTCCAGTTGGAGCAAATCGGACTTGAAACAGTTAGCGACTTAAAGAAGCACGCCACTCTCTGGTATGCCAAACGTGAAGTGGTAGATTATCAAACCCAAATTGGCGTCAAAACTACACGAATCCTACCATCAGGATATGGAGAACACTCTAACCAGACTAATAATACTACTAAGACTACCACCCTACCCCTCCCAAAAACTTCTCTTTCAAGATCTGCTCTGCCCGGTGGCCCTGGTGTTATAAGGTCGTTATCGGCACTGGAACAGAAAACTCCCGCTGGCTCTCACTCAGAAGTGTTTGGTGGGCCAGTTTACCCTATTTCTCAACCGGTACCACCGCTGTCCTGCGATAGCTTACCCATGTTTGTAGAACCTCTCAGTAAACGGGAGTTAGAAGTCCTATATTTACTGACCACGGGAGCGGCCAACCATGAAATCGCCCAACAGCTAACTGTGACGCTCAATACCGTAAAAAAACATACCAGTAACATACTTTCCAAACTGGGCGCTCCCAATCGTACCCAGGCGGTCTATAGGGCGCGTAAATTGGGGTTGACTGCCGAATGAATAGTATCTGGTTAGGAAGACGGTATTACCAACGGGTGTTGAATAGGAAAAATGTTTTACCAGTTCGACTGAGACCGGGCAAATTAATATTACTATCCCTAAAATTAAATTGATGCTGATAATGCCCGGTAATAACTGGGGAGTGAACCCGACCGCCAGGGCCAGCGAAAAGAGGATCGAGTCAAGTACCGGGCGCCTTTTCAACTGGGAAACCTTCACCAGTGAGAGCCGCATTTTCTTGTTCAAATAGTTTTGTCGGCAGCAAATTCCAGAATACATGAGGTTTGTGTTTGTTTTCGTGTTTGTTTTCTCATAATTCTTTCCGGTGATCAAACCCTTCCTTTCTATTCTATTATTTTGTCACCGTACAGTTTTTAAGAAAGAATAAAAAAGAAATGGGTTGCCTCTCCTAAATGTGTTAAACTCCAGATTTATTGCTTCTCCAAGCATAGAACAGAACAGGAGACATTTATGAGCGACAACCACTCCCGCTATCAGAGCGTAACGCAAAGGTCTGGAGCAACTTTATCCTACTCGGATGAATCCTACTCAGTTGCGGAATATGCATAGCTTGGCTTTGTTGGTTCACGGCTTGATCGCCAGTGCCCATTGCCAGCTTCCTAAACTAGCGGCTAAGGCCCCCACAAAGGCTAAAGTCGAAAGTCGCATCAAGCAGCTTACCCGTTTTCTCGATAATAAGAAGCTTACGCAACAAGCTTATTGGCTACCTTTTGCTCAGCCTTTAGTGAACTCGCTGAGCACAAACGCTAAACGCGAACTCATCATTTGTATAGACGGTAGCGCGATGGGCCGCGAGTGTGTTGCCTTAGTCGCTAGCGTCGTCTAGGCCGGGCGGGCTTTACCGCTGGCCTGGTTGGTTGTTAAAGGTAAAAAGGGCCATTTACCGCAGGAGCGTCATCTCGAACTACTCGAAAAGGTGTACGAGTTAGTCGGGGCCGCCTCTAAAGTAATCGTGCTGGGCGATGGCGAATTCGATGGCACCGACTTTTTGGAGCGGATCAGCGGCTATGGTTGGCGTTATGTAGTCCGGACTGCTAAAACTTCCCAGTTAAGTGATGGCGGTCGCTTGCTCAACTTCGAGCAACTAGGGGTTGGCCCCGGTGGGCTAGTCGCGGTACCAAGGGCTACTTTTACGGCTAAAAACTACGGTCCAATCCTGGCGGTGGCAGTCTGGCAAGAACGCTACGAGAAAGCGTTGCATCTGGTCAGTAACTTGACCGAGCCGGATGAGGTAGCCGAGTATTACCGGCGTCGCTTTAGAATAGAATGTTTCTTTTCGGATACCAAAACTCGTGGATTCCGGTTGGATAAAAGCCATTTGGCCCAAGCTGACAAGCTGAGCCGGTTAGTGTTAGCGGCAGTATTAGCCTACTGGTGGCTAACTTATTTAGGTGTAAAGGGCCGTGAAGCTGATTGGGATAAGCTAGTGCATCGCAGTGACCGGACTGACCTGAGCTTTTTCCAGTTAGGTTGGCGTATTCTTGAAGAATTTTTAATGTGCGGTAGGCTAGGAGAGCTGGAATTTATTTTACATTTAAGCTCTCAGGCCCTTTTCTAAAAACTGTCCGGTGGCAAATGGATTCATTGGATTCAATCGAAGTGGTTTATACGTTTGGTTCTACCTTTATTGTGTTGTATTGTTGACTGATTACCTGTTAAAGCTAAGAGAAGGAAAGGAGATTTCCGTCATGCCTGGGCCACATTATGACTACCTTATTATTGGAGGCGGGATGACCGCCGCTGCTGCGGTCGGCGGTATCAGGGAAGTTGACGCTACCGGTTCAATTGGCGTGATTAGCCAGGAAACGGATCGACCTTATAACCGGCCCCCGCTATCAAAAGCTCTCTGGAGAGGCGAACCCCTGGAAAGTATCTGGCGTAGCCTAAGCGCTCAGAACTTGACGCTGCACCTGGGTTGCACTGTTCAAACCCTTGAACCTGAATACAAGCGAGTAAGGGACCAGATAAGTCAGGAATATACTTACACTAAATTACTTTTAGCCACCGGTGGTACGCCCCGGCATTTGCCCTTTGGTGAAGAGAAAATTATTTACTTTCGCACTCTGCAAGATTACCGCCAACTTCGCCAGCAAACCGAACGGCATCAGACCCTTGTAGTCGTGGGCGGTGGGTTTATCGGTTGTGAACTCGCGGCGGCACTGACTATGAACGGCAATAAAGTAATTTTGATTTTCCCAGAAGAAACCCTTGGGGCAAAGGTATTTCCGCCCGAACTTTCCCGCTTTCTCAACGACTACTACCGCGAGAAAGGCATGGAGTTGTTATCCGGCCAAACCGTTATTAATGTGACAAATCAAAACGGTCAGCTTCTGGTGAGCACCCGGCAAGTTAAAACTTCTCAGGTGCGGGAACTGCGGGTAGAAGGTGTGGTTGCCGGACTGGGAATCATCCCAAATGTCGAACTGGCTCAAACGGCAGGACTGGTGGTGGAAAACGGAATTGTGGTGGACCAAACCTTACAAACCAGTCAGCTCGATATTTATGCAGCCGGAGATGTAGCCGCCTTTTATAGTCCACAGCTAAAGCGGTACAGGCGTGTCGAGCACGAAGACAATGCCAATACCATGGGACGGTTAGCAGGCCGGTCTATGGCAGGTTCCCCCGAACTATACAACTATTTGCCTTCCTTCTATTCTGACCTGTTTGAGCTGGGATACGAAGCGGTTGGCGAACTGGATAGCCGATATGAAACCGTCACCGATTGGATAGAACCTTTCCGGCAAGGGGTAATATATTATCTAAAAGAAGGGAGAGTGCGGGGTGTTCTCCTCTGGAACGTGTGGGGACAGCTTGACAGCGCCCGCGAATTGATCGCCCGACCCGGCCCCTTCAAGCCCGCCGATCTTAAAGGCCGGATCGGGCCAGACACCTCAGCCTAATTGTTAAGTTAGGTTAAGCGAAGTAGGAAAAAGAACCACTTATTGCAGAAATACTAGACCAGGGTACATTATATCTCTCAATAATGATAGAAGCGGCCGCCAGCCTGGTAATTGTTCTGGGTATAGTATAAAGGAAGGGTCTTACTCAACACCAGTTTCATCGAATGGTTTAATGCGACTTTACGGGAGCGTTTAGCGAACCTGACCAGGCGTAGTCGGCACGCCGCTCACAAAGTGGAAACTTTGAGCAAGGGAATGTATTTAGTAGGGAGCGTGTACAATTGGGGTGTGCCGCATCGGGAGTTGCGCCAACCGAACTAGGAGCAGCCCCAACAACCGCGTTGGAAAAAGCGCACTCCCGCGAGGGCGAGTGGCTTGACCGATCACATCTGGTGTGTAGCTCAATTGTTAAAGTACAAGGTCGCCCCGGTCCCTTAGGTCGCTCCGAAGCGACGGGGGCGACCTCTTAAAAAGTTAAACCAACATTTCACCATTTAGTGGGGTGCTTCCATAAGCTTTATTCCTGGCCCATTATTTAGTTATTACTTGTTACTTATTCTTTTCCCTTTCGCGCAACTCGACCCGCCGGATTTTGCCACTGACGGTTTTAGGTAGTTCGGTGACAAACTCGATCTCACGGGGGTATTTGTAGGGCGCAGTAATGTTCTGGACAAACTTTTGCATCTCGGTTGCCAGTTCGGGCGTACCCTCAACGCCGTTCTTGAGTATTACGAAAGCCTTGACGATCTCGCCGCGCACTTCGTCGGGCTTACCGATCACCGCTGCCTCGACCACTGCCGGATGCTCGACCAGCGCACTTTCGACCTCGAACGGCCCGATTCGGTAGCCCGCGCTGATGATTACATCATCGGCCCGGCCTACAAACCACAGGTAGCCGTCCTCGTCCCGGTAGGCCCGGTCGCCGGTGATGTACCAGTCGCCCCGGTAGGCCGCCAGAGTAGCAGCGGGATTGTTCCAATATTCCTTGAACAATCCCACCGGGCGTTCGGGCTTGACGCGCACCGCAATGTCGCCTTCCTGATTGGCCGGGAGCGGTTGGCCTTCCTCGTCCACCACGTCCACTACATAACCGGGGGCCTGTTTGCCCATCGAGCCAGGCTTGACCGGCATATCGGCGGTGGGAAAATTCCCGGCCAGAAGACAGCTTTCGGTCTGGCCGTAGCCATCGCGGATCGTCAGGCCGGTCATCTCGCGCCAGGTATCAATCACCTCGGCGTTGAGTGGTTCACCCGCGCCGACGCAACTACGCAACTTGCTCAGGTCGAAACGGCTCAGGTCTTCGACTACCAGCATTCGGTAGACCGTCGGCGGAGCGCAAAAGCTGGTTACAGCGTATTTACTCAAAAGGTCGGCAGTGAAGGCGGCAGAGTATTTACCCTTCGTGTTGTGGACAAACAGGGAAACCCCCATGTTCAAAGGGCCGAAAAAGCTGCTCCAGGCGGCTTTGGCCCAGCCAGTATCCGAAAGGTTCCAGTGCAAATCGCCCGGTTGCAAATCCAGCCAGTACCGCCCGAAAGCCTGATGGCCCAGGGGGTAAGAAGCATGGGTATGCAGCACCATCTTGGCAAAGCCGGTCGTGCCACTGGTAAAATAAAGCAAAAGAGGGTCGCTACTTTTAGTTTCGGCCAGGCGTGTCGCGGCGGTAGACTGCGCCGAGACGATTTCTGCGTAATTCGTCCAGCCTTCACGTTCTCCACCCACTACCAACAAAGCTTCCAGGCCCGGACACTGGCCCCGTACCTCGTCAAATTTAGCCGCGTTTTCGACATCGGTAATAACGGCGCGGGCCTGGGAACTTTGCAGCCGGTACAAAATATCTTTAGCCGTAAGCTGGGTCGTGCCGGGCATCGCCACGATCCCGGCTTTAATCATCCCAAGCATACTCTCCCACCATTCCGGCAGGCGCGGCATGAGGATAAAAACATTGTCGCCCTTTTTAAGCCCCAGTTGCAACAAAGCCCGCCCAAGCTGGGCCGAGCGGTCGCGGAAGTAAGCGTAACTCAGTCGCCGCTCCTGACCGCTTTCGTCTACCCAGTGCATCATCTCGCGGTCGGGGTCTTCGGCGTAGTTATCGGTTATATCGTAAGCAAAGTTAAAATATTCGGGTACTTCCAGCTTGTACTCGGCGTAAGTCGAAGCATAATCGCTCATGTTATGCTGTCCCTGTCCCTCCGGGCGGGTTTCTACCGTCATTGGCTTACCTCCTTCATCGGCTGTGATCTTTGGGTGAATTAACCTTAAAACTTTCAGAATAAGGTTGATTCTAGCCCCAACCCCCTAAAAGGGCAAGCCCTGGCGATTTACCTCCACTCTGCTCTGTCGCTTCAGGCTTTGTTTCAAACTTTCTTGCGAACCAGCAGTTTCTGGCCGGGATGAATTACCGGCCCAGGCGGCAGTTGATTATCCTCGATCAGGATTGAGATTTTTGTCCCATAGTTATTAGCAATTCGCCATAAACTGTCACCGCACTGCACAATGTAAACGAACCGGCTAATACCGTCTTCGGTTTTAGGGTTGCTCGGAACGGTCGGAGGAACCAGACCGCCTCCCTGCGGAATCGGGGCAGCACCAGGACAGGTGCCGGGAGAACCATCGGGGTGGTTGGGTATAGTGATGCTGAGCATCATGCCGTCATTGGTCGCTTTTTCGGTTGTCAAATGATTCTCATCCAGCACGCTCTGGCGGGAAACGTTGTAACGGGTGGCGACATTGGCAAGGCTGTCGCCGTTTTTGTTAAAACGTAACTGGCAAAAGGTCTTGACAAAATCTTAATTGTAACTATAATGGTTACAAATAGTAATGAGGAAGCTTCATGATCAATAGTCGCTTTGCAGTAGCCGTACACATCCTGTCCATTCTAGCCTTGAAAGAGCGAGAAACAATCTCGTCCGAAGCTATCGCGGGCAGTGTCAACACGAACCCGGTCGTCATCCGGCGGATTTTGGGCGACTTGCGCCGGGCCAGGCTAGTAGTAATTCAACCGGGCGCAGGCGGCGGCGCACGTCTGGCGCGGGACGCCGCTAAAATAACCCTGCTGGAAATCTATCAGGCGGTGGAAGACACGGCCTTGTTCGCCCTCCATCCCCAGCAACCTAACCCCGATTGTGAAATTGGGGCGAATATTCAAGCTGTCCTGGAAGTTACCTTCGACCGGGCCGAAGCTGCTATGTTTAGAACCCTGGCCGGAACGACGGTAGACCAAATTCTGCACGACGTTTTGAACCGGGCGCGGGAAGCCTCCTGATTAAATCAAATTGAGGGTCAGGGGCGAGGGATAGCGAGGACGTAACAAAACTACTGTTACATCCCAAATCTGCGCTCCCCTACTCCTGACCCTCAATCTATACCGCTCGAACCTCAACCGCCGTTCTTAGGCTCCCTATTGCGTCAGATTGGTTAGTTCGCGACGCACGATATTGACCACAATCTTGTCGAGATTTTTCTCTTCGTAAACCGTGTTGGTGTTGCTGGCCGGGCCGCCACTACCGGGTTGGCCTTCGTCGCCGCCACGAGTAATAAAGAGATACTGCGCCATCGTAACCTGGGCAAGCTGGCGGAAAACATACTCGCCTTGCTTGCTTAAACCACTGGCTCCAATTGCGTAGATTTTAATACCTTGCCGAACTCCCTCCACCAGTTCAGTGTTATATTTGTAGTCCTGGGCGTAATCGAGATGCGGCGCGGCATCCGCCACCAGGAAGACCAACCGCACGGCGTCGTTGCTGTTCCAGGACATTTCGTTAATGGCAACATGCAGCCCTTCGTTAAGCGACTCCGGCACATCACCGCCGCCGCCTGCCGAGATTGTGTTGAGGAAAGAGCTAAATTCGGCCAGGCTGCCGGTAAAACCGAATTTGCGAGTAACGTAGCTATCGCCCCGGTCTCGATAGGTTACGGCTCCATAACGGACTTTGGGCGAACCGGGCAAACTGCTGATCTGGTAGGCGATGTCGTTGATTGTCTGCTGAATCTGGCGGATTTCGCCACCCATCGAGCCGGTCGAGTCGATCAGGAATAGCAGGTCAAGGTTAGGGGCCGGATCAATCGCCGGGCGAAGCGAACCGCTCATCTCCAGCGTCCAGATACCGCCGCCTTTGCCGTTCTGGTTCTGGCTACTTAGAACTCGCTTGAAGGTACGGTTAACGCTGCGTCCGTCTTTCTCGGCAGTTACTTCAAACTGTCCGAGTTGTTGTGTCCCGGCTATAGCGCGGGGGAAGAACAAGACCTGACCGTTAGAATAACTCTTGCCCTGGAAAAGCAAGGTCTGACCACTGTAAACTTTCACCTGCGCGTTAGACACCGTGCGAGCGTTACCGTCCAGCACATTTATAATATACCGTTCGGTCACGTCGAAAGGGAGGGCCGGTTCGTCGCGGTAAGAGCGCAAATACTGCAAATATTCGTCATATTTCAGGTTATCGTCTACCGCTCCGGCCCGCAGAGGGTCCTGGCTGATCGGCGGCTGAGTAGGCCGGGTTACTTGGGCATTACCACTGGTCGGGTATGCTCCAGGGGCGGCGGCCCCGGCGGCGGCGGCAGTAGTCGAAGAAGCCGCCGTGGTCGAAGATGCTGCGCTGGTGGTTGCGGCGGCGGCAGTAGTGGCTGCCGCCGTAGAGTTGGTATCGCTAACAGGCGGCACATTGGCAACCACGGTCGGCCCGGTTTTAGCTGCGTCAGGGCCACCGGCCAGGCCGGGCGTAGCAGGGGTTTCGACCGGGCCAGTGGTGGGGCCGTCGCCCGGATTAGTCGAAGTTGCCGCAGTCGGGGCGGGATTACGACTCTGGCTGGAACTCGGAGCCGTGGCCGTGCTATCGCCACAGGCCGCCAGCAAGAGCGGCAGAGCCAGACAAACGAGGAAAAAAAAGGTAACCCCAATAAAAAGCTGCTTTTTCATAGCCTTGCTCCTTCCACAAATAATTAGCTTTTGGTTGATTTCAAGTTTTGCGCCGCGCCGGGACGCACTAAAAGACTTGCACCTGTTCGGCAGGTACTGCGAGAAGAAAATTTAGTAGTTTACAAAGTCCGAGAGATTGCGTTACCATCCTGTCCGGCGTAGTCGCCCGAAGGGGTCTTCAATCTAAAAAACGTCGAGAACCGTTCATTAGTTCCCCGGCAAAACCACTTCTTTTGTCAGGCCAAAGTCCTGGCCCTTCCTCCAATGTAACGCCGCCGCACTGCAAAAAATTACAGGTTATTTTGTGATTCTGGTAAAACCAATATTAGGGCCAAAAGTGCGGTATTATAGTGAGATTGAGCTTAGAGAGAGGCTTTTAACAATCTGCTTATTAAAAATTAAAAGAGTTTTGGAGTAACCGAGGATGGCCCGTTACGTTGTGATAGCCGAAATAGGGCTGATACTCGTGGCAGGGAACCTGGCGTCGGCTCTATCCTGGCTATGGGGGATTCCAATCAATACCGGGCCGGTTGGAATTGGGCTGGCTCTTTTGATTTATGTCTACCTGGGCTGGAAAGGTCGAACAGGCACGGGCTGGAACCGACAACTATGGAAGCCTGACCTCAAGAATAGCCTGTTAGCCCTGGGTGCAGGCTTACTTTTGAGTGGGCCACCTTTGCTGTTCTTTCTATTCCCGGTGTTGGTAGGCAAGATTGACTACACTCCGATTAAAACGCTGTCCCTGGCCGAACTGCTCCTGCGGGTGGTGGTGCAGGTTCCCCTGTTTACCGCCCTGAGCGAGGAACTGCTCTTCCGGCAGTACCTCTTTGAAAAGCTGGCTCGTCCTCGGCTGGCCCCGACTCTGGCCCTGAACTCTCTTATTTTTATGCTGTGGCATCTGGTAGTGGTGTTACGGACGGTGTTGGATACGAGCTTTTCACAGAGCCTGGGTCTGACCGGGCTGTCATATCTGGGAGCGTTAGCGTCGGTTTTCGTGGGTGGGGTCGTCTTTGGCCTGGTGCGCTGGCGGACAGGTAGCTTCTTTTATTCCGCCCGGACTCATTGGCTGAACGTTGCCCTTCTGAATATACTTATCTGGCTCTTATAGCCGCGAAATCACCAGGCCGATAGCAAACAGCAGCCCGAAAATCAGTTCCAACCGGGCCGTCCCTCCCAGCACCTTATTCAGTATCCGGCCCTCCTGGTGGGTCAGGGTTTGCCAGAGCGGGTAGGCTACGGGAGCCGAAAGCCAGGCCAGCAGCACTGCCGGGCCTGCCGCGCCCGATAGCCACATGAGGAGCGGTACGACATAAGTAAGAATTAGCAGCCCGGCGTACTCGGCCTGCGCCCCCCGCACCCCTAGCCGTACTGCGATAGTGCGTTTGCCCGCCACGGTATCGGTCTTGATGTCGCGCAGGTTGTTGACCACCAGAATAGCCGTCGCCAGGAAGCCGACCGGCAGCGCAGCCCACCACGCCACGGCCCCAACCGTGTGGGCTTGCACAAAATAAGTGCCGCAAACTGCCACCAGCCCGAAGAAAATAAACACGAAAATATCGCCCAGGCCGTTGTAGCCGAGCGGAAAAGGCCCGCCGGTATAGGCAATTGCAGCTAGAATCGAGAATATCCCGATCACAATAATCGGCCAGCCCGCCACGGCTACAAGGTACAGCCCGACCAGCGTTGCCAGGCCAAACACAAACCACATTCCGGCGAAAACCTGGCGAGGCGTTAAAAGGCCCGCCTGAGTAACACGCGTCGGCCCAAGTCGCTCGGCGGTATCGGCTCCCTTTTTGAAGTCGAACACATCGTTGGCAAAATTTGCCCCGATTTGCAGCAGCAAAGCTCCGGCCAGAGCCGCCAGTGCCGGGCCAGCCTCAAACCGCCCATCCTTATAGGCCGCCGCCGTCCCTACAATCACCGGCACGGCGGCGGCGGGTAGGGTCTTGGGCCGGGAGGCAATCCACCAGCGTTGAGCCAGGCTGGGCCGCAGTGTATCGGCGTTCATACTTCGGGTTCTCCTCGTAACTGTAAAAGAGAAAAATTGCTTTTTTCTCTTTAAAAGACCTGATTTTATACTATGTACATTATATCACAACCACCAAATGCGAGGCAGACCGGATTCAAAAGGCCGAAGCCGGAGAGGATCGAAAAGATCGAGGCAAAAGCAAAACCAGGCTGGCCTAAATTGCGTTTTGGGCCGAGATATGACAAAATAAAATGTATATTGATTGAATGAGAGAGCAAAGCCAAACCTATCAGGATAACCGGATCGCTTCCGAAGCCGGGTGAGAGAGGAATTATATTCGTGCAATCGTCGTCAGTGGGAAAACCCGTTGCCACGGGCCAAAAGAGGGTTCCGGCAGGGCCGAAAGGACTGCCTTTAGTCGGTAATATGGCGGATTTTGCCGGAGATGCCATTAATTTCGTCAGCCGATGCGCCCGCGAGTACGGCGACATTGTGCCGATGGAACTGGCCGGGACAACCGTTTACTTACTCAACAACCCCGATTACTTCGAGCAGGTGCTTGTCACCCAGAACCGTAATTTTGACAAAGGCCACTTTATTGACAATGTGCGCCGACTGGTCGGCAACGGCATTCTGACCAGTGAGGGCGATTTCTGGCGCAAACAACGCCGCCTGGTGCAACCGGCCTTTCACCGCAACCGGGTTGCTACCTACGCCCAGGTTATGACCGACTTCACCCAGAAGATGCTGGACGATTGGCAAGACGGTCAGACCCGCGATGTCCACGCGGACATGATGCGGTTAACGCTGCAAATTGTTGCCAAGACCGTTTTCGACGCTGATGTGCGTAGCCAGGTCGAAGATATTAGTCACTCGCTAGAGGTCATTCTGGAAGAAAATAACTCGGAGCGGCGTTTAGTCGAAACCCTCTTGCCGCGCTGGGTGCCTACGCCCTACCGGGGCCGCTACCGCAAAGCTTTGGCCCGGCTGGACGAAATTGTCTATGGCTTGATCGCCGAGCGACGCCGGGATGACCACGACCGGGGCGATCTTCTTTCGATGCTCCTGGCATCACAGGACGAAAACGGTCAGGGGATGGACGACCGGCAATTACGTGACGAAACGATGACCATCTTGCTGGCCGGACACGAAACGACGGCTCTGGCCCTCTCCTGGACCTGGTATTTGATAGCAAATAACCCCGTAGTGGAGGCACGCTTGCACGAAGAACTGGCAAGCGTGCTGGAAGGTCGCCCACCGACTCTGGAAGATTTGCCTCGCCTGACCTACACCGAGATGATCATCAAAGAGGCTCTGCGGCTTTACCCACCAGCCTGGGCCTTCGTGCGTGAATCTATCGCCGATTGTGAAATCGGCGGCTACCGGCTACCGGGTGGCAGCGTCTTTATGATCAGCCCGTGGGTAATACACCGCGACCCGCGCTTCTGGGAGCGGCCCGACGAGTTCCGGCCCGAACGCTGGGCCGAAGATGCTACCGCAAAGCTGCCTCGCTTTGCCTACCTGCCTTTTGGCGGTGGGCCGCGCCTGTGCATCGGCAATAGCTTTGCCACCATGGAAGCAGCCCTGTTGCTGGGGACTATCGCCCAACGGTACCGCCTGAGCCTCCCTCCCGGCACAACAGTCAAAACCGACCCGACTGTTACGCTCCGCCCTAAACCGGGAGTTGTCTTAAAGCTAAATGCTTGCTAAAACCTAAATAAATTTTTAATTATTAATGCTTCGCTCCACTTAAAAGGCTATTCGCTGCCTTGCTTGTGAAGTGGGCGGAATTGTGTTAAAATTATTATACGCAAATTTCTGGGTCTTTATGTTGTCAAAACCTGCCGTCAGGCCGATCTATTCTTGCAGCTTCAATTTAGCTCGCTGCAAACAATAGGCTTACACTTGTGGATGGAAAACAATGTCAAATAGAAACATTTCCCGGCTTTGTAGCGGACTGGCCGGACTACTCGTGGCAGTCGTCTGCCTGGCTTCGCTCGGCCCATCCTCGGTTGAGGCAAATTCTTTCGCCGAACCTGGTTTCCAGAAACTATGGCAAGGAGCCGATCAGCCAGTCGCCAGTGGGCAGTCTAACCGAAGTTGGCTGTGGGGACCGCAACCCGGTTGGGCCGGATACGAGAGTTATGCGGAAGCCAGGCCGGACGGCCAGCGATTGGTGCAATATTTCGACAAGAGCCGTATGGAAATTAACGATCCCGGCCAGAATCGGGGAGCCTCCTGGTTCGTCTCGAATGGCTTGCTAACGGTCGAACTGGTTTCAGGCCAGATGCAGGTCGGCAACAGTAGCTACGAAACTCGCTCTCCCGCCGCCATTCCCGTAGCAGGCGATCCGACCGGCAATCCCGGCCCGACTTACGCGGCCCTGGCCGCGCTGACTACGACTGCGGCCAGCACCGCCCCTAACCGAAGCGGGCAACCCCTGCGCGAGACGGTCAACGGGCAGGGCCAGGTCGGGACGTTTGGCCCCGGTTCACCCTTTGGAGCCAATCCGCCCACCTTTACAAACTACGCTTACTACGAAAGCACCACCGGTCACAACATCGCGGGCGTACTGTGGAACTGGATGCAAAATATTCCCGGCTCGAACTGGCTGTTCGCCCTGGGCTATCCCATTTCCGAACCGTACTGGAGCCGGTTTAGCGTCGGCGGGCAATCTAAAATGGTGCTGGTGCAGCTTTTCCAGCGACGCGCCCTCACTTTTACCCCGTCTAACCCGGCGGCATTTCAGGTCGAAATGGCAAATATCGGTCAGCATTACTTCGCCTGGCGTTACGGCAACACGGTCCCGCCCGCTTTCGACCCACTGGTGCTTCAAAGTCAGGAGCAGGCTTTGCTCGATGAGGTCAACCGCTGGCGGCAAAGCCGGGGACTTAGCACGCTCAGCCCGCACCCGGCCTTGATGGGCGCGGCCCGTTGGCTAAGTCGGGATATGGCCGATGGAAATTATGTCAACCACATTGACAGTCAGGGCCGGAGTACCCTTACCCGGCTAGATGCTTTTAATTTCGAGGGCGGCTACAAGGGCGAAAACCTGTTCGGGGGACGCAATACGGCTCAGGAAGTAGTGGGGAGTTGGGAAAAGTCGCCTCCGCACGTAATCAATCTCAGCAGTCCGAACTACAAGTACGCCGGGATCGGCTATGCCTACAACCCGAACAGCACCTACAAATGGCACTGGGTTTTCACCTTCGGAGCCTAAATCCACAACTTAAAATAAGGGTAAAAGGAGAACTTCCTTTTACCCTTATTTTAAGTTTAGTTAATGGTCACTTCCAGCAAAATCAGGCTATCGTCGCCCGTAGCGGCAGAGCCATCGCCGGGCGGTTCGGCCAGACTAAGCCGCACCCCGTCGCTGGGGTTGTAGACCCCGATCTGAAGGCGGTAGCGGCCCGCCAGTAAATTAGCCGGAAGCGGCAGAGCCTGGTCGTCGTCCAGCAATTCGCCCGGCTCCCATTTGCTCGTATCGAACTGGCCGTTACGCGGAGCGGTATCGCGCTGAGCAACCGTCTCGCCCGCCTCGTCGAGCAGATGCACAAAGATCACATAATCCTGGCTAATTTTGCTTTCCGCCCGCCAGAAGAGCGTCAGAGGCAATCGGGCCGCCGCGCCCTGCCGGTTGAAGGTGACCGGGCTGTCGTACCCAACCAACCGCAGCCCTTCGCCAAACAACGCCCCCGACGCCTGTTTGATCTCGGACAGCCCGTTGCTCAGCAAAGAGTAGGGAGTAGCGATAGCCCGCGTGATGAAATCGTGCCGGAGCCGGACGAAGGTCTCGTCCATCAGTTGGGTTTTTGCACCTTCCTCCACCAGCACATAATCGGCACTCTGAAAGTATTTAAGTGTGTTCTCCTGTACAAGCGGGGTATAACGAAAATCGCGCAAATCCTGGCGAGTGTAATTGTTGTTAAAAAGGGTTTTCCCGACCAGTCCACTCAAGCTTTGCCCTTCCAGGCCGAGAGCCAGGTACTCGGTGTAACCCGCATTGTCTACCAGGAAGCGGTTAAAGCTGTCGCGGGGTAGTTTCGTCCCGATCACAAAACTGTAGCGCGGGTCGAGAGTTGCCAGGGTAGGCGGGGCCACCCCTGAGCTTGAGGTTGAGCCTGGACGCAACTGGGTCAAAGTGCGATCCGCCGCCCGCTCCCAACTCCAGGTCGGCTTGCTCGGCTCGTCTCCGGCGTGCAGCAGGGCCGGAAGTGTCAGCAATCCTAGCACCACCGCTCCGGCCACGGCCAGACCTCCTCCGACCCGGCCTTTCCACCACTGCGGTCGCCAGAAATTAACCACCCCACCGCCCAGCAGAGCCAGTGGCAGGGCCATGTGCGCGTAATAGTGCGGAAAGAACCCGGCTTTGCCGGTGTAGAGCCAGCAGGTCAGGATTGTCACCAGCACCACCGGCAACCACTGCCCGCCCTCGCGCCGCCAACCCCAGCGTAGCACGATAGCAACCAGACCCAGCCCGGCCAAAAGCGTCGTCAGGGCCAGGGAGGGATTTTGGCCGATGTAACTAAAAGCGGTTAAATCGGTGTTGGACTGAAATTCCCCGGCTACGGCTACCTTATTGACCGGGCGCAAAAGCTGGTAGAAAAAAACCTGTTTGAAGAAGAGCGAACCGGCACTGAGCATGAATGGCCCGTTAAGCACGAGGTAAGCCCCGATCACGCCGCCCGCGTAAACTCCAAAGGCCCGCCACTGCCGCCAGATAAGCAAGCTCAACCCTAGCCCGACCACTACCGCCAGGGCCGGAACCTTGATCGCCAGGGCCACCCCTGCCAGACTCCCGGCCAGAAGCGGCCAGAGAAGGCCGGGCCGTTTATGCGGTTCTATCTGCACAAAAGCCCAGATCGCTCCCGCCGTGAAAAGGTTGATCAGCGGTTCCAACATCATCTGCTGGTCGGTGCGGATCGCCCCGCCATCCAGAGCCAGCACCAGAGCCGCCACACTCCCCGCCACCGGCCCGACCCACGGGCCGCCAAGCTTCCGCCCGATCAGGTAGGCCAGGGTAATCGTAAAAAGCGACAGGATCGAGGTAAACAGGCGCATCCGCAACAGGTCGTTCAGGCCACCCCACTCCGCCCCGCCCAGCCGCAAGGGAATTGACCACAGAAGCGGCCCAACCGGGGCGTGGGTCAGGAAGAAATCGCGGTAAACGGTTTTGCCCTGCGCCATCAACAAAGCCGCCCCCGCGTGAACACTCTCGTCGTAGTCCAGGTGGATCAGATCAGTCCCGCCAATGGCGCGAGAATCGCCGATGCGCGAGGAGGTAGCCAGGAACAAGACCAGGGCCAGTCCAGCGATTCCCAGGCCGGGCCACAATTTTACTAAAAGACCGGGCCAGGTCAACTTGCGCCCGGTTTCGTCGAGGGCGGGCTGATTTTCAGGCTGATCGGAAGCCAGGGGAGTTAGCCGCCCAGAAAAAGGCCGCCACCCCCATAAAAGCAGCGATCCTACCGCTAAGCTCAACCAGATTAACTGCGGATAATTGCGAAAAAGCGTAACCGGGCCGGGTTGCCTGGTTCCGGGCGAAGTCAAAGGTGCATTTCCGCTCAGGCTATCCACCAGCACTCCCAGCACCGGGAAAGTTAGAAACCAGCCCACCACTCCAAACACTAGCAAGCCCAATCCAAGCCACCGCCCGAACTGGGGTAGACGGTTTTTCCAGTTCGAGGTAGGCTCGAAAGAAAGCGGCTTTTGCTCGCTACTCAGGCTCTTCAAAACGGCCCGTTCTCCCTATCTTAATACGCTAAGAATTTACTGGCTGGCTCACAAAGTTTCCGTTCGCAATGATAAGTCAGCCTTGAGGCAGAGTCAAACTGGCGCAAGCCCTTGTTTTCGGGGGTTGAGAAGGGTTACAATCCGCATGCTTAAACAGAGCGGACTAGAGATTTTATCGCTTAGAATTTGTTTGAGCTGCTTTGATCTAAGAGAAAGGGACAGCAATTTGAAAAAAACCAGAAGACGGCCTTTTTTGATCCTGATGAGTCTGGCCGTGCTGCTCTTGGCCGGAATTATCGTATTTTCGGTGACATTCGAGGTAGTCCGCACGCGCCAGGTCGTGCGGCAGGATTGCCAGCCTGCCACGCTGGACTACGCCAGCTATAGCCCCTACTGCCTTTCGTTTGTGCGGGAAGAACGCGGACTGGAATTTCGGGGGGCTTATTATGTCGTATTCGTCGGCAAAGAGAGCGATAACGACCTCAACCAGGCTTACGGATACCGGGACGGCTGGCAATTCTTTAGTAGCGACCGGGCCGCTATCGAAACCCGCCTCAAAGCCGCCCGTGTGCAGTGGCAACCGGAGGGTATCAGCCTGGAAGCCGAAGGTGGCCTGAAAATATTCGTCCAGAAGAGCGATTTTACCGGCGGCAGATAAAGTTAGAGCCGCAGGGCGGCCCAATCGCGTAGCCATCGCCGGATCAAGCCGTTCGTACCCGGTTCCACCCCCAGGGCGGCGATAAAATTACCTTCCGACCCGGCCAACCAGACCGCGATACCTACCGGCTGTTTCAATTTCAAATTCCCCAGGTGGCAACTCCCGGCGAACTGCCGTAGATCGTCCTCGAAACGCGCTCCGTCAATTGTATCGTCCTGGGTGCGCCATTGCGGGCGTTCGTCCAGGTAAAGCCGAGCCTCCCACTTCAAGCCCAAAAGCTGCCCGAACTGCACCAACCGCGCCCGGCTATCGGACTGGCTTGCCAGAGGCAATTTATCGGGTGCCCATCCAGCCTCCCCGATTACGGCGGGCCAGCCTTTTTCCAGGCCGCGCTTGAGCCAATCGGGAAAAGAATTTGCCGAAACGTCCTGGCAAGCCCGGCCCGGCTGGAAATAGTTGTGCCAGGAAAACCGCCCGTAAAGTTCGACCGCCTCGCGCAAAGTATCGTAAAGATTACCGATAGGGCGTTGCCCGTCGTAGTAGTAGAACCCGGCATAAAAAGACGAATTAGCCCTGGCGTCCTGGGCCAGCGGCGGAAAATACAGGGCTACATCGTGGTAAGCCGCCGCGTCCGGTTGGGCCACCCGGCGTTGCCAGGCCCGGTAGACCTCGGCAAAAAAGCGGTTCATCACCTGATACTTTTTGGGATCGCCGGGGCTACTCCAGGGCAACAGATTCTGATAATAAAGCTCATCCGGCCATTCGATGTTCGGTTCGTTACCGGGAATAATCTGGGTGAAATGCCACCCGTTGCGGCGTTGCTGCTCGTCTACAAACCTGAAAATATCTCCGGCCACGTCTTCCGGCGTGCCACTAATAGTGTTGAGATAGCTCAGTTTATCGGCGTCTTCGCTCAGCCCGCCGGGGAAACGCTGCGGGTACATACGGATGAAAACCTGGCTGCCCTGGCGGGCGTACTGATGCAAATCTTCTTCCATTCGGACAGATTTAGAGTTATTGCTGGCTTTCACATCGCTACTCAAGGCCAACACCAGGCCCGGCGCACCGCTTCGCCCGCTAGCGTCCTTAAATCCGCTCAGGGCTTGCCTCTGAGTGTCCGTCCACTGAAAACCAATCGGCGCGTGAATCCCGTGTTGCGGGTTCAGGCCGACCGCCCGTGGCTGGACGGTGGGGGTCGGGGTGGGCGGTTCGGGAGTGGGAGTGGCGGCCAGGATCGGCGTGGGCCGAGGGGTCGAGGTGGAAGTAGGCGAGATAACTGAGTCAGTGGGAGCAGGCAGGGCCGGGGTCGGCTGAAGGCTAGTGGGAACGGGAAGCGCAAGAGTCGGGGTCGGGGTCGAGCCAGGGTAGGGAGCAAGCGTCAGAGGAGGGCCGGGTGGCGGAGTGTTTAACAACAAAACCGCTCCCAGCCCTACCAAACCGACCAGACCGCCAATCAGGATCAGGAGTAATCCACGTTTGCGCCAAAATTTTGAGAAAGAAAACCCTTGCATCGAGTTAATACAGATCCAGAATTATGTAGGATGATCTCTTTGGCCTGAAAGAGGCCAGTTACCGCTACCAGGAGGGCCTTGCCGCTTTCCCAGGTACTTGAACTTGACTTGAGAGTGGCAAAGCTTCAAAAGATACAACGCATTTCAGCCCGGCAAGTTCCGCTTGAACCGTGCTTAGTCAGGCCGATTTGGAAGCCGGGACCTTCCCTGGTCTCAAACGCTTGCCAGGTCTTTGCTTTCTTTAATTTACCTTGACCACTACGAAGGTGATCTTCGAGCCGTTCGGGGTCGTGACGACCGCTTTATCTCCGGCTTTCTTGCCAACCAGAGATGCTCCCATCGGAGCCGACATGGAAAGAGTGCTGATGCCGTCCTTGCGCGGCTTACCCGTTTCGGCTTCGCTGACCAGGGTGTAAGTTTCTTCCTCGTCGGTTCCTTCTTCTTTGACCACCACCAGCGAACCAAGCCGCGCCTTGCCATCGGCTTTAGGGGCTTGCACGACGGTTGCATTTGCCAGCGTCTGGCGCAGTTCGGAAATGCGCCCCCGGATCATGCCAAGTTCGCGCCGGGCATCGTGATAAGCAAAATTCTCGCGCAAGTCTCCTTGAGAAGCGGCGGCAGACATCTGAGCCAGAGTTTCCGGCTCGTCAATGTCTAAGAGACGCTGCAACTCGGCATCCAGGGCCGCTTTACCTTCCGCAGTTACTTCTACTCGTTCAGCCATACTACTGTTTCCTCCAACTTTATCCTATCCAGTGATCTATTACCAGTTACAGCAATTCTCAAATAAGGTTCGCAATATCCGGCCAGTTTATCCGCTCAGGGAGGCAAATAAGAACCCCTAAATTTTTATTACTGGCCCGCTCGAATAAATTATTCGCCAGGCATCTCGTACCTTTTTGGCAAAAGCGTGTACTGAATGGAGCCGGAGCTGGCCCGACCCAAAAAGCCGTTTGGCGGCTAAGGATTCCGCTTTGCTGCACATCCACCTGTGGAGGTGGAAAAATTAGTCCCAGGCGGGAGTTTCCCAGAGGACGTACTTGCTAGAGCCTTATTATACTACAATTGACAACCCTTGCCAGGCCAGGCGGAACGGAGCGTTGCGTTGTGGATTGACAAGGTTTGGCCCAGAAGTCTATAGTTCGACTACATTCACGTGGCTATATCGCTACGGCAGTAGCGAGGTAAGCTTCCACCACCAGGCAAAGTTTACGGAAACCACACAACCAAATTGGAACGGGTACAAAAATATGAGTCTGGGTACTAGGACAAGATCGCCTCAACTAAAAAAGATCGACCTGACCGAAGAATCGCTTACCTCTAAGTCTCCGCCCGAACGCGGCGAGGTAGAGCGGCGATGTACTCAGGCTCTCTTGACGATTGTGCCGCAATTACGCCAGATTATCAGCCGGGAACAGGAAAACGAAGGGCCAACCATCACCGTCCAGCAATACAGCGTCCTTAAAGTGTTGCACGAACAGGAACGCCTGATCAGTGAGCTGGCCGATATGCTCAAAGTCAGCCGCCCTACGATGTCCCGCATTATTGACGGACTGGAAGGGCGACGGGCTAAATCGGGCGAGGCCAGCCGACGGCCTAAACTGGTCGAACGGATCGCTTCGCAAGACGACCACCGCCTCGTCTACGCCTGCATTACCGAGGAAGGGCGGGCCTTCTTGCGGCATTACCGGGTTCAGGCCGAAGAGAGCGTCAACAGTGTTTTGCGCCGCCTGCCGCCCGACGAACTGCCGGTCATGCTGCACAGTCTGGAACGCCTGGCTCAGGCAATTCAGGCCCAGGATTAAACCTGAGCTTCCTCTATTGTTGCAGCCACAGCCACCACCATGATAATAGATGCCCACACTCACATACTATCGCCGGAGATTGCCTCTGCCAAAGCCGCTTATCTTGCCCGCGACCACTGGTTTGACCAGTGCTACAGCCACCCTCAGGCCCGCCTCGCTTCGGTCGAAAACTTGATCGAGAGCCTGGACGGAGCCGAAATAGACCGGGCAGTTGTGACCGGCTTTGCCTTTGCCGATCCGTCGCTGTGCGCCGCCTCCAACGATTACCTGTTTGAAGCAGTCCGCCGCTACCCCGACCGCCTGACCGGGCTGGGCGCGGTGCAGCCACGGGACGGCCAGGCCGCCGTTTACGAAGCAGCCCGCTGTCTGGCCCACGGGCTGGCCGGACTGGGCGAACTCTTGCCGGACGGTCAGGAATTCGACCCGGCGGACGCTCCGACGATGGCTCCCCTGGCCGAATTTTTGCAAAGCCACCACTGGCCCCTGATGCTCCACACCAGCGAACCGGTCGGCCACCTTTACCCCGGCAAAGGCCAGACCTGGCCGTTAAAAATTGTGGCTCTGGCCCAAAACTTTCCAGGCCTCAAAGTTATTGCCGCGCATTGGGGAGGTGGCCTCCCCTTCTACGAACTGATGCCGGAGCTACGCACGGCTCTCCAAAACGTTTACTACGACACGGCAGCCACAACATATCTTTATGATTTTCGGGTTTTTCGCACCGTGGAAACGGCGGGCCTGGGCCAGAAAATCCTGTGGGCCAGCGATTATCCGCTCCTGGGCCAAAAACGGCTACTGAACCGGGTGCGGTCGGAAAGCGGCCTGGCCTCGGACGCGCTCGAAGCGGTGCTGGGCCTCAATGCCGCCCACCTGTTTGGGCTGGCCGAGCCAGAGGGAGCAAAGGCGTGATTGTGGCGGTGCGCGGTCGGCTGGAATGGATGGGGCCGGACAGTGTGGTAATCGAGGTCGGGGGGGTGAGCTTACGGGTGTTTGTGCCTGCCGCCCTCCTGAGCAACCTGGGCGAAATTGGCAGCCAGGTCAAGCTGTACACTCATTTCTACGTGCGCGAAGACCAGATGGCCCTTTACGGCTTCAAAGACCAGGACGACCTGACTTTGTTCGAGATGCTGTTGAGCGTGGCGGGGGTCGGGCCACGCGCCGCCCTGAACGTTTTGAGCAACGCGAACGCCGAGGCGGTGCAACTGGCAATCGCGCAGAGCGACGCCGATTTTCTCAAGAAAGTGCCAGGTATCGGGGCAAAGACGGCCAGCCGAATAATTCTCGAACTCAAAGGCAAGCTGGTAGAGACGAGCAACCGGGCTACCGGGGCCGCTCTCGCCGGGGCCGGAGGAAGTAAGAATACGCCTGCCGTGCTGGAACGACTACAAGTGATCGAAGCTCTGACGGGCCTGGGCTATTCCACCACCGAAGTCCAGGCCGCCCTCGCCACTCTGCCGCCCGACCACAAGCTTTCCCTCGAAGAGCAGGTACTGGCTGCGCTCCAGTATTTAGGCCAGTAAAGAGCTTGGGCTGTAGACCGACGTATTGACAGCCAAAGCCTTCTAGCTCACAAAATCATCAATGGCTCCGGCCAGTTCCCCGGCAAATTTAGGCATCGCCTGTTTGAAAAAGCCACCCTCCTGGCCCATCACGCGCAATTCGCGCAAAGCCGGGACTGCCCCCGCCTCGCCCAGAACAGCCTGACGAAAGAGTTCCAGCCGCCGCAAACTTGTCTCGTTCAAAGCACCTAGCCGGGCCAGACTTTGCAGCGAAGCTACCACTTGCCGGGCCACTGCCGGGCGGTACTTCAGGCCACCTACCAGCAAGGCCAGAGCGTAGGGCCAACCGCGCTCTTCGCTCAGCCAGAAAGAATGCCAGACCTGATCGAGTGCCCATTCTCGCCAGGTAAGGTCGAGCAGGCGGTCGGGCAGGGTCGGGAAAGTGACGCTCCAATCTTCCAGGCGGGTTTCGAGATAATCCAGACCGTATTCGTTGAGGCGGGCCAGGCCGGTTTCATCGTAGCGGCGGGACGGGTCGAGCAGCCAGCGACGTAAAGGCAGGCCGACCGCCGTGTGGAGCGTCATCTGGCGACCTGGCTCGAACAAGAAACTGTAACGTTCGTTCAGGCGCAGCAACACCTCGTCCACTGGCAACATGTCCTGGCGAGTAGTCAGGAGAGCCGCCAGGAGGCCCGGTTCGGGACGGCGCAACAGGGCCAGGGCGTAAAGCTTGAGCCGGTCGGGATGGCCTGGGCCGAGCGGCCCGTCCACAAATATTTCGGTTAATCGCTCGACCGGCACCGCCTCGCCAGCAGGGTTGGAACTAGAAGGGTCGGATAACTCGGAGACGGTCAGGCCGGTTTGCAACAGGAAAGCCGAAAAGCGGGCCGCTAAGGGCAACCCGCCCGTCACGCTCTCAAGCTGGGCGATCAAGTCGGGCGAACGATAAGCTGGTTTATACTCGATGGCATCCTCGGCCTGGCTGACCTCGTAACGCGCCAGTTCCAGCTCGTAAAAATGCCGCAGTTCGGCCTCGCCAAAAGGCCCGGTCTCGACCAGGGCAAACCGTTCCGGGGCTACCAGTTCCTTGAAATTGGACGGGAACCCTTCTCCGCTCAGTACAAAAAAGACTTGCGACCCGCTTTCTTCCAGCATTGGCTGAAAGACCGCTTCAAAGCCGCCCGCCACAAGCTCGAAATTGTCCATAAAGAAAATTAGCGGTCGGTCGCCGCTCCATTCCTTGAGGCTGCGACCCAACGCCCGCGCCCGGAATTCCCAGACCGCCGCGAGTTCGGCTCCCGCCACACTGCGGGCCAGTTTTTTGGTTTCCTCGATAGCCTGCCGGTATTGCTCGAAATAACCGCCGCCGTTGTCGCGGTAGCAGTGATTATTTATAAGGTCTAAGAGAGCTTCCGGCGGCACGGCCTGGCCTTCTAACAGAGCGGTCAGGCGGCCATCTCGCTCGAAAAGCTCACCCCAATCCAATCGGGTGGTGCGAAAGCGGCGAGAAAATTCTTTTTCCTTCTGAGCAATCTCGCGCAAGCGGGCCGTCAGGCCGGTTTTACCACTGCCCGCTGGCCCCGTCACCAGCAACACCCGACTCTTGATCGGCTCCTTGACCTTGCCTTTGTTAGCTCCTCCGCCGCCCAGTAAGCCGCCCAGCATTCCTTTGCGTCCGGCCAGGTCGAGCAGCATCTGCCGGAAGCGGTCTTGCTCTTCTTCGCGCCCCACAAAAGTCCCCGGCGGCAGCCGTTTAGCCCCGCCGCTCCTGAACTGAGGCTCCGGCGGTGGCGTAACCATCCCGTAATCTTCATTCATACCCGGCTCTGTAGACATTCGTTTCCCTTTCGTGCCGATTTAGATGAAATGCAATTATTTCCTGTTTCCTGCTGGCCCGCCGCGCTGTTTCCTGGCCCTTAATTATCGCCCTGAGCGCGGCCCTGGTTTTCGGCTTCGTCGTCCTCATCGTCGTCCAGCCAATCTACGTCCTCGCCGGTGCGCAGTGAGCGCAAGCGGGCGATTTCTTCGGCCACCGCTTCGGCAAAACGACCGGGAGCGCGTAGCGTAAAGTAAGCCGCATTTTCAGGTTTGTGGGCCAGATACAGGTCTAGCATCTCGCCGGTTACTTCTA